>NZ_KB893985.1 GCF_000374345.1 Heyndrickxia acidiproducens DSM 23148 | reverse complement strand
AGTACGCACAAGATTTTATTGGCTCAAGAAATTAGGGATCAATAAAAGTAAAGCTTGGGAATGGGCAAACACAAGAAAAGGCTACTGGAGAATTGCCGGCAGCCATATCTTAACCAGAACCTTAACAAACGAACTCTTCCGAAGAGCAAGGTATATAAGTTTTCTGGATTATTATCTGTCTGTAAGGTCGTAAACTTTAGAACCGCCGTGTACGGAACCGTACGCACGGTGGTGTGAGAGGTCGGCTAATCAAATAATGATTAGCCTCCTACTCGATTGTGGATAAAAAAACCGGGACGCTTCGCTTTTGCCAAATGACTCAGGCCGTTTCCCCGGTGTTATGTTTCCATTTCTTTTGAATATAAAACAACCGGCCAAATAGTGTCACTGCTCCAACGGCAAGTCCGCTGATAAGACCGATCCAATAGGCGTAAGGACCGAGTGCAGTCACAGCCTCCAGGAAAATCCCGAACGGAAGCCCGATGACCCAGTAAGAAACGAAAGTCATAATGGAAGTAATGTGTACATCCTTATAGCCGCGCAGTGCCCCTTGCACCGGAGCTTGCACTGCATCTGACCACTGGAAAAAAATCGCGTACAGTAAAAAGTGGCCGGTCCAGCGGATAACATTCGGATCCCTGCTGTAAATTGCTGCCACCTGTTCATGGAATAAATACAAAAGAAAGCCTGTCAAGCTGGCAAAAGCAATTGCAGCCCCAATCCCGATTATGCTGTACGAACGGGCATCCTGGTACCGGTGCGCACCTGCTTCATATCCGACCAAAATCGTCATCGCAAGTGAGATGCTAAGCGGCAGCATATACAAGAGCGACTCAAAATTCATGGCCGCCTGATGGGCAGCAATGACATCGGTGCCAAATTCACTCATAAACAAGGTTACAACAGAAAATATACTCGCCTCGAAAAAAGTTGACAATCCCATTGGAATGCCGAGGTGAAACAACTCCTTCCATTTGTGGAAAGACACGGGATAGAAAGCGCGCAGCACCTGCATATCGGAAAAAGGCGTTACATGACGGAGAACCAGGACGGCAATCCCGAAAATAATCCAATATGTAATTGCAGTTGCCACCCCTGAACCAGCGCCGCCTAATTCCGGGAATCCTGCACGCCCGAAAATAAACAATAGATTAAGGAGTACATTGATAGGCAAAGAAAGCAGTGTAATCATCATAGATATTTTGGCCAATCCTGTGGCATCGATGAGCGACCGGCAGACCTGATAACAGAAAAACGGCATCAGGCCGGCCGCCAAAGCCCATAAATAATGTTTTGCGACCTTTTCAACATGCGTTTCAAGATGCATCATCCCTAATACGGGGTTGACCGCCAGCGAACCGGCAATGACGACAAAAATGGCCATCGCCACTGCGGCATAAATGGCCTGCATTACGGTACGCGAAATTTCTTTTTCATTTTTGCTTCCCAATAAATGTGCCGTAATCGGGGTAACCGCCTGTAACATTGTACCCAATCCGGTTGAAACCGGGAACCAAAGGGAGGAACCGATTGCAACGCCGGCTAAGTCTTCTTTTGCATAATGGCCCGACATGGTCGTGTCGAAAAAGGTCATCAACAGCATGGCAAGCTGTGTAATCAAAATCGGAAAGAATAACTGCCAAAGCTGCCGGATTTTTTCTTTCATTGTGTATGTTTGTCTCATCTTCTAAACCCCCACGCTTTAAAAACGCACTGAGGAAAGTATAACATAACAAATTTTACGGAATAAGAAAAAAACCGCCATGAGAATAGCGGATTTTTTTCTTTCAAATAAAGTGTACCATCAGCAGGGGCTTTCTTTCATCCCTGCTGATAGGAGATGCGGCTGGTGGGGCAGTTTGATCTCCCGCCTCTTCTTCGTACCATGAATCTTGAGGCGGGCGTCTTACTGCCCGTTATGTTGGGATAAATAAAAAGGGAAATGACCGAAGATCCGTTACGCAGGCAGACTTGTGTGAAGGTTGCGGTGGCGGGGGATTTAAGCATGTAAACACGAATCGCTTAACGGATCACCCTGCCTCATCAGTTGTAAAGCATACAGATCTTTTGAAATTTCATATAAATCGTAAATGTCGCCGTCCCGGTTTAAATGGTTGTATATTTCCCTGCGTGTCTCATTTGCTTTAACCGCATAAGGCAGTTTTTCAGCAGCCTTAATGGAACGGATATTTTCTTTGCGGATCTTCATATATATGGTTTCTATCATTAATTCATAGAACAGTTCTTCAAAAAAAGCTTTCTTCGCGGGCTGGTTATAGCCATTGCCGTGGTACGGTTTGCCCAGCCATGTCCCTAAAAAACCCGCGTTATTTTCAATATCAAACAGGCTGATAACGCCGATTGGATTTCCCCACTCATCGAGAATGGTTCGTGAAACCAGTTCACCGCGTTCTTCTGCCTCAATCGTCTGCTTCGTCATGAACATAAATTCTTCTTGTGAATAAGATTTTTGGCGCACAAAAGGAAAGACATCCGGATGCGTCATCAATTCATACAATGTACAGCATTCCTGCCATGAGCAATCGCGTTTTTTGAGCATTTTAATCCCTCCTGGAACGAGGGCAGTTCAGTCCTGTATGGATCATTCCACCCTCGAAATTTTTTAAAGTTGCATAAAAAATTTCGGGGTGGGAATCGAACCCACTAGAACCAGCCATAAAACACGTGCTGGTGGCGCACCATTTGCCTTCCCAATCTAGCTATAAACGCACCAATCACAAACATAGCATATAGTTGATATCATATTACAACAAAAATTCCAAAATGAAAATAAGAAAATGTGAAGAATGAAGGGGCTCATGAAAAAATTTTTTTAAAACCTTAAGCAGGCTGTTTGAATCCTGAATCTTGAAATCAGGAGTAAAATATGCAATGCTTAAAAACACGGCAAGATTGGAAATATAATAGAAAGGACTGGATTTACCATGCGTTTGCAATCAGGTTTGGTGCTTGAAGGCGGCGGTATGCGCGGCGTTTATACGGCGGGCGTGCTCGAAAGCTTTTTGGAACATGATATTGAATTTCCGTACGTCATCGGTGTTTCAGCCGGTGCGTGCAACGCCGCATCATTTCTTTCAAAGCAAAAAGGGCGGAATCGAAAAGTCAATATTGATTTTATTCATGAGGACCGCTATTTGTCATGGAAAAATTACATAAGGAACCGCGAATTATTCGGTATGGACTACGTTTTTGATGAAATTCCAAAGAAGATCGTTCCGTTTGACTTTCAAACTTTTTTCGAAAATCCGGCTGAGTTTGTCATCGGTACGACAGACTGCCGGACGGGGGAACCTGTTTACTTTTCACGGAAGGATTATCAGGATCATCTCTTGCAGGTGATCCGTGCATCAAGTTCTCTCCCTTTTGTTGCGCCGATCGTTGAAATAGACGGGCGGCCGCTTTTGGACGGCGGTATGTCCGATCCGATCCCGATAAAAAAAGCGCTGCAGGACGGGTTTTCCCGCAATGTTGTCATCTCAACAAGGAACCGCGGCTACCGCAAAAAGCCTTCCAAACTGCCTGCCTTCCTAAAAAAGAAATACCGCAATTATCCCGGCGTGTACAAGGCGATTCAAGCGCGTGCACATGTTTATAATGAAACGATGGAATTTGTGGAAAAGGAAGAACAGGCCGGGCGCGTGTTTTTTATTTGCCCGAAAGAACCGCTTAAAGTCAAACGGGTTGAAAAAAGTGCCGCCCGCTTAACCGATTTGTATGAGCAGGGGAAGCGGGACGGCGGGCGCATCGCCGCAAAATTAATCGAGTGGGCCGGCTCCTGCCCTCATGTGGAGAGCAGTTGTTAAAGAAAAACTTTTTTGGTAAACAGGCAGCAGTAACGGATTTTTAGAAACTTCCGGTCTGACACATGAATCTATGATTCTGTTCATATAATAGGGGTACAACGAAACTGAACAGGAGACTCGGTAATGGATCTAAAAAAATACTACTTGTCGATGTCGAAAGTCTATTTCAACCAAACCGTTATCCTCGCACTGGCGCTGTCTGTTTTTTGCCTGGCACTCGTTTATTTGAAACTTGGCGGGGTATTTAATTATATGATTTTATCATCCTGGGCGTTCATCCTTTACAATTTTGACCGCTATTTATTTTATACAAAAATTGAAAAGCAAATCAATCCCCGTGCCGGCCGCAAAACTGATTGTGAAGCGGACATGCAATATATGATTCATTTTCTTCCGGAGGCGCGTTTTTCGATGCAGCTTTTCGACAGCAGCGGAACCGGCAAATGGCTTCTTGAAGAAAAAGCGGTGAAGCGGAAAACCCGTTTTTTTACATTACAAGATTGTGCCGGGGGCGGTACATATGCAGTCAGGATGCGCCAAAACCGTTTGCCTGCTGTGGCCATTACGTATCAGTTACGCAAGATGGTGTTTCAATTACAAGAAAAAAGCAGCCGGCATTTTATGCTTTCCGGAGAATACGGGTCAGCCGTTGTGGAGAAAAATGGCAATAAGGAAATTGAAATTTATTGGAACGGAAATCTGCTTGCAGTAGCCACGCGGGGGTTTATGCCTGTAGCTTGGCAGGAAATATTTCCGCCAAACACGCCGGTACTCCGCTTTGCCGGGCGGCCGGAGAAGGAAGAAATGGTGCTGGTTTTTGCTTTTCTCACTTTTTTCTATGTACATGATAAATATTTCGTGTAAAAAAAATACCACGGTGTTACAATTTTTGTAAGCCAACCGTTTTTCGAGGTAATGGGTATAAAGAATAGAAAGAAACGAGGATTAGAAAAATGAAAATAAAGTTGACCAAATGCCATGGATCAGGCAACGACTTTTTTATGATTGACGAAATGTCCCATGATTATCAACTGACGGATGCGATGCGGAGAAAACTTGCGCTTGCATTTTGCAGCCGCAAAACAGAACTCGGCGCGGACGGTCTGCTGTTTATCTCAAAGAGCGGGGCAGCAGATGCAAAGATGCGGGTTTTTAATGCGGACGGCTCCGAAGCATCCATGTGCGGGAACGGGCTGCGCTGCGTTGCCCGCTATGTGTGCGAACTGCTCGGGAAAGAGGATATCCTTGTTGAAACGATGAAGGCCAATTTATATGCGAAAACAGCGGAACCAATCTTCCCCGGCCTGCCGACGTACCGTGTCGAAATCTCGCCGGTTTTGTTTGAACTTGACAAACTGCCGATGAAAATTGATAAAAAGGTATTGATGAATGAACAAGTGGAGCAGCTTTCAAAAGATTTATCATTTACCGCGGTGGCCGTGCCCAATCCCCATTTAATTGCGTTTGTTGACAGCCGCACATTAAAATCGGATGCCCAGAAAAGATTGTCTGAATATGTGAATGGGCCGAACGAAATTTTCCCTGATGGCGTGAATGTCAGTTTTGTAAAAACACTTGAGAATCATGCATTGTATGTCCGTACATTTGAGCGCGGCGTCGGGTTTACGAACGCCTGCGGTACGGCCATGTCGGCTTCAAGCCTTGTTGCCAGCCTGTTGCGCCTTGAGCCTTATGAAGAGGCGATCGATGTTTATAACAACGGCGGGAAAGTGCGCTGCCTCGTCCATAAGCTGGAGGAGGAAGGCCGGACGCAGTACAGCATTGACCTGATCGGAAATGCAACATATTTATATGAAGCAACTGTTTCTTTTGATGATCAGAACCCGGAAACATTTACGGTTAAAGATCAAAAAGAATTCGGCGAACAGGCCCGCTACCGCGAACTTGAAGAACATGCAAAAACAGTAGTGGAGAAGGCTTTGGCCTGATCGGCTGCAAAAACACGGCTTTTCTAAAAGCCGTGTTTTTTATGAACGATTTTTTAAAAATGCTAACACCGGCGCAAACGGCTGGCTGTTTTTGCTTTCAAAATAGCCGGAAAACGGGCAGCCGTTTTTTTTCACGCGCTCAAGCACGGCTTCAATTGTAAATCCTTCAGGCGAAAGCCCTTCTTTTATTTCATCCCAGCCAAGCGGGGTGGCCACAAGCGCATCCTTGTGGCCGCGGAGCGAGTACGGGGCGATGATCGTTTTGCCTTCCGCATGCTGGATGAAATCGACATACAGCCGCCCTTGCCGCTTCTTTTTCAAACGCTCGACGGTAAAACTTTCCGGCGCTTTTGCGACCAAATATTCAGCAATAAAGGCGGTGAATAAACGCGTCTCGTCCCATGTAAAACGGTTATCCGGCAGCGGGATATAAATTTGCAGTCCTTTATTGCCCGATGTTTTGATAAAACTCGCCAAATTCATATCCCGGAATACATCCTTAAGCATGAGGGCGGCTTTGACAGCCAGATGGAATTCGTTCCGCGACGGGGGGTCAAGATCAAAGACAATTTCACTGACATAACGGCTGCGCGCTGTTTGAAAGGGAATATGGTATTCGACTGCCAGCTGATTCGCAAGCCACATCAGCGTTTTTAGATCGTTGCAGACAATATAGCGGATCCCGTCCTTGAAGATGGTTTCGACAAAGTCCGGCGCATAATCCGGACAGTTCTTCTGGTAAAACGCCTCCCCAAAAACACCGTGCGGATAACGAATGACTGTCAACTGGCGGTTGCGCAGAAAAGGCAGCATTTGAGCTGAAATCGCGCGCATATAAAAGAGAAAGTCAAGCTTTGCTACCGCCGGATTTTTCCACAATGGCTTATCTATATGGGTGGCACCGGCTTCATCGGGTATCGCCGCCTGCTGCAAGCGAAAGTTTTCATAGGTGCAGTCTTCAGGCGGGATGTCAAAAAGAAATCGATGGAAATGAGGTTCGCGCAGCTGCGTGCCGTCCCATTCCAAGTAATGGAGTTCAACGCAAATGGAAGGATGGATTGTATAGATTCCGCCTTTTTCTTTAGTGGCATTATTTTGAATCGCTTGTGTCAGCACGGCTTTTTCTTCCGAATTCATGCTAAAAAGAAACAGGCCGATCGGAAATATTGTCCTGCCTTTATAAACTGCAGTGTGATAGTATCCGTTATTTTGGTCGTAAGCGGTGATAAAACAGGCTGCAGTTTTCCAATTCTTCACTTTCACCCAGGTTTCGCTCCGTTTTCCCGCTTCCCATTTGCCGGCCTTTTGTTTTGCGACAATGCCTTCGCTGCCGTAATCCTTCATTGTTTGCACAAGTGCTTGGGAATCACCTGATTCCGGGACCATTTGTAAAAGCGCTGTTTTTCCGGGATCGGGTTTCAGCGGCCATGACAGCTCCTTAAAAAAGTCGCGGAGTGTTTCTTTGCGGACGGTAAACCTCTTATCCGCCATACCTGCCCCCTGCATGCACAGCACATCAAATACCAAAAAACGGGCAGGGCGTTGTCCGGCTGCCTGTTCGATTTTTTCCTGCGATTTCATGCGGCCCCGGCTTTGAAGCTCGCTGAAATTTGCTTTATAAGGGTTTTCCAGCAGCACGAGTTCACCGTCAAGCCGGAGGGGAAGATACGGGGCCAATTGGTCTTCATATTTTTGCAAAAAATCCCGGATTTCAGGGAACTTTGGCAGAAGATCTTTCCCGTTGCGGCTCCATAAGCGGATATTTTTCCCTTTTGCCCAATCAAGAATCGCGCGAAAACCATCGTATTTGATTTCAAACGCCCAATCTCCCGTTTCCGGAAGTGCCGGTTTTAATACCGGCAGCATTGGCTTCATAACGGCCACCCCTTTCATGAAACTGTTTTTTCCAAAAGATGAAACACATAGATGCTGCTTATCCTACATATATTATCTTCAAAAAGCGAGGCGTTTCATACATGCATACGATATGGAAAGGCACGATCAGTTTCGGGCTGGTAAATATCCCGATCAAGCTCCATGCCGCGACCGAAGATAAGGATATTAAGCTCAGGACGCTGCATAAAAAATGCCACTCCCCGATTCAATATGAAAAAATCTGTCCGGTCTGCGGTGAGGAAGTAGCACCAAAAGACATTGTCAAAGGATATGAAATTACAAAAGGCAAGTTTGTGGTTCTGGAAAATGAAGAAATAGAAGAGCTGAGGAAAAAGACAGAAGAAAAAGCCGTCGAAATTATGGATTTTGTCGAAATGCAGGAAATCGACCCCATCTATTTTAACCGCAGTTACTTTATGTCCCCAAATGAGGGCGGGGTAAAGGCATACGGATTGCTGAGGAAAGCTTTAACGGACTCGAAAAAAGTCGGGCTCGCCCGCATCGTGATGCGCTCGAAAGAACAGCTTGCGGTTATCCGCGTATTTGAAAACACATTGCTGATGGAGACGATTCATTATCCGGACGAGGTAAGAAAAGCTGCAGATGTGCCGAATGTACCGGCGGATGATGAAGTGTCCAAAAAAGAAATCGATACCGCAATTTTGCTGATTGATCAGCTGACAACCCGATTTAAACCTGAAAAATATACAGATGAATACCGTGCCAGCCTGATCAAACTGATTGAATCCAAGCGGTCCGGTAAAGCGGCTGTTACACCGAAAGTCAAAGAGCCTGAGAAAAATGTCACGGATTTAATGGCTGCGCTCCAGGCTTCGATCGACCGGACAAAACCGCCGAAGAAAACAACCAAACGGGCGGCAAAAAAGCCGGCGGGAAAAAAAGCCGCCAAACAGGCGTAACAAGGACATGTATCCCCAGCCCCCTGTTCCAAGTGCAGGATTCGCCAGAAAGTGCAGAAATCTGTCGATAAATTTAATTTGCCGAAGAACCTCCAATATGATAAGTTAAATCATATTGGAGGTTGATCATGAAACAGCAAACGGTTATGAAATTGATTATTTCTGTACTGGTACTCGCCGTCTGCACATTTTGTTTCTTTGAAATTGCGGACAACTTCAATAAGGCGGAGATCAGGCATTTTGATCTGCCGGTAATTGCTTATGTACAAGGATTCATCTCAGATAACATGACAAGTGCCATGCTTGTGGTCACGTTTCTCGGATCTGTGAAGAGTGTTTCAGCAATTACGCTGGTTATTGTGCTGCTGCTCTGGATAAAAAGATACCGGAGGCTCAGTATTTATCTGGCTGTATCCGTCGCACTGGGGGCGGGAATCTTTAACAGAATTTTAAAATACATATTTAAACGCCAGCGCCCGGATATTATGCGCGTTGTCCAGGAAACGGGATACAGCTTTCCAAGCGGGCATTCGATGGGTTCCATGATCTTGTACGGCTGCCTGGTTTTTATCCTCTTCCGGATTGCAAAAAGCGGGTGGAGCAAGGTGATTGGCACGGTGGCAGCATTCGCTTTAATTGTATGCATCGGCATCAGCCGCATTTATTTGGGCGTCCATTATCCAAGCGATGTGCTCGGCGGTTATGCAGCAGGGCTGATCTGGATCATTGTCTCTGCAGCCGCTTTGATCATGATTGAAAGAAAGTTCAGGTTGTAATACAATAAAAAAGGATTCCGGGGAGGGCAAGACAATATTTGGAAAAGCTGTATAACAATATGGCTTGCTTTTTTTTACAAATGTATTACAATATGTTGGTATGAATATTTACGTAAAAGCGATGGATTTGTTACCTGCAGTCAACTTTGGCGCTTAGGAGGTAAATAATTGATGAAAATTTCTTTAAGCAAGATTAAAAGTTTGCTAAATAAAAAGTACTCCCTTTATTTTTTAGCCGTTTTATTATTCTGGTTAAAAACTTATATTGTTTACAGAGCGGAATTTAATTTGGACCTGCAAAACGGAATGCAGAAGTTCCTGCTGGTGATCAATCCGATCAGTTCAGCACTGTTTTTCTTTGCACTCGCCCTATTTTTTAAAGGTAAAATGCGTGCGGGCATGCTGATCGCCGTTGATGCGGTTTTATCTATCCTGCTGTATGCGAACGTATGCTATTACCGTTTCTTTAACGACTTTATCACGATGCCTGTTTTGTCCCAAACAAAAAACTTCGGCGATCTTGGCGGCAGTGCCGTTGCTTTAATGAAACCTTATGATATCCTGTACTTCTTAGATACATTCATCATTGCGGCCTTGATTTTATCGAAAACGGTTAAAGTGAATATGGAAAGAGTCAATCGCCGGTCTCTTACAGGGTTGTGCATTGCCGCTGTTGCTTTTTTTGTCTTTAATCTCGGGCTTGCTGAAGCAGACCGCCCGCAACTTTTGACACGGACGTTCGACCGCAACTATATCGTTAAATATCTTGGTATGTATAATTACACCATTTATGATGCTATTCAAACTACAAAATCAACGGCGCAAAGGGCAATGGCTGACAGCAGCGACGTGAGTGACGTTGAAAACTATGTAAAAGCGAATTATACTGAACCAAACCCTGCGTATTTCGGGAAGGCAAAAGGCATGAACGTGATTTATGTATCACTCGAATCCTTCCAGAATTTCATGATCAATTACAAACTGGATGGCAAAGAAGTTACACCGTTTTTAAACTCGCTGGCAAAAGATAAGAATACTTTCTACTTTGATAACTTTTTCCACCAAACAGGCCAGGGGAAAACATCCGATGCTGAGTTTATGATGGAAAACTCGCTGTTCCCGCTGCCGACAGGTTCAGTCTTTACAACGAAAGCACAGAACACATACCAGGCTGCACCGGCAATCCTGAGCCAGAGAGGTTACACGACAGCTGTATTCCACGGAAACTATAAGACTTTCTGGAACCGTGATGAAATGTATAAATCATTCGGCTATGACCGTTTCTTTGATGCCAAATATTATGATATGAGTGAAGAAAATACGATCAATTACGGCATGAAAGACAAACCGTGGTTTAAAGAATCAATGAAGTATTTAAACAGCCTGCCGCAGCCTTTCTATACAAAGTTTATTACCTTATCAAACCACTTTCCTTTTGAGCTTGATGAACAGGATATAGACTTTCCTAAAGGCGACTTCGGCGATAAGACAGTGAATAATTATTTCCAAACCGCCCACTATATGGACGAAGCAATGAAAGAGTTCTTCACCTATCTGAAACAGTCAGGCCTGTATGACAATACAGTGATTGTGTTATATGGCGACCATTATGGCATCTCGGAAAACCATAATGCTGCGATGGCTAAAGTGCTCGGCGTGGATCAAATTACGCCGTATATCAATGCACAGCTGCAAAAGGTGCCGCTGTTCATCCATGTTCCTGGCGTAAAGGGCGGCGTTAACCATACGTATGGCGGCGAAATTGACGTGATGCCGACAGTGATGCATTTGCTCGGCATTGATACGAAAGATTATATCCAATTCGGCTCAGACCTGTTATCCAAACAGCGCCGCCAGATCATTGCTTTCCGCAATGGGGATTTTGTTTCCAACCAGTATACGCAGGTTTCCGGCACGCTTTATAACACGGCAACCGGCGAAAAAGTGAACGCGAAACTGGGCAAACAGGATGACCGGATTGTAAAAGAGGTCTTGAATCTTTCTGATAAAGTGGTTTACGATGACTTGCTCCGCTTCTACTCTCCAAAAGGGTTTCAAGCAGTGAACCGGAACAATTATGACTATACAAAAGACCAAACAGATATGAACGGTCTGCCTAGAACTTCTGCAACGGACACGTCAAATAGCGGTAAATAAAAAAGCATTCCCGGCAATGGTTCCGGGAATGCTTTTTTTATCGTCTATTGATTTGTTTTCGGGTTGTCCAGTTCTTTTAGTGCCGCCTCAATCCCGTAAACAGGCTTGCGGCATGTAAATTGTTCGCACATATATAAGACGAAAGCATGCGCCGTGTCCAGTTTATCCTGCCAATACGGGCGCGGATGATCAGGATTGGCATCCACATAAACGTCGAAAGGGCGGAATGTGTTATAGAACTGTTTTCTAAAGCACGCTTTATCTTTAGCGGATGTACCGGATACAACGATTTCTTTCCCGCCTGCAACGAGCCCCATTAAGGCTTGCAACATCATTAAAAAGCCGCCCGGGTAGCGTTCTATATCTTGTTGAAAAGCGGATAGAATCGCTTCGGCCTTTTGGCTATATTCCGTTTTGCCTGTCAGTTTTGCGAGGCGGAAGAAGCAAAATGCGGCAATGCTGTTTCCGGAAGGTATCGCATCGTCAAATCCCTGCTTTTGGCGGATCAGCAGCGGCTCACTGTCTGCCGCGGTAAAAAAGAAACCGCCGTTTTCACCGTCACGGAACCGGGCGTCGAGCTCCGTACTTATTTGCTCAGCACGGTCGAGGTAAGATGGATCCGGGTTTGCCGCATAAAGTTCAAGATAAGCCCATAATAAACAGGCATAATCATCAAGGTAAGCGGCATACCGGACATCTCCATCCCTGAAGCGGGCATACAGCCGCCCGTTTTTGCGGAGCCGGGTTTCGATAAAATGAATGGCTTTAAGGGCGGCATCAAGCATTTCCGGTTCATGAAATGCATGGGATGCTTTTGCCAGTGCCGCAATCATCATGGCATTCCAGGCTGTCAGCATTTTATCGTCAAGATGAGGGTAAACCCGTTTTTCCCTTGCAAGTCGCAAGGTTTCGATGCTTGCTGCAAGCCTCTGATGCAATTCCTTTTCACTAAGCCGGTTTTCTTCGGCAATTTCCCTGAAATCCGTCCCAATCAGATTGGGTATGTTTAAACCTTCAAAGTTACCGGAATCTATTATATTGTACACGCGGCAAAAAAGTTCCGCGTCCTGATGTTCAAGCAGGCTGAAAACTTCTGCTTTATGCCAAAGATAGTATTTTCCTTCCCGGCCTTCGCTGTCTGCATCGATTGCAGAGTAAAATCCGCCGCTTTCATCCGTCATTTCCCGGCGTATAAAAGCAGCCAGCCGGTTTGCGATGGATTTCCATTGCCCATCTTTTGTCATTTCATACACATCTGAAAGCGCATAAAGCATCAGCGCCTGGTCGTATAACATTTTTTCAAAATGGGGGACAAGCCATTTCTCATCGGTAGCATAGCGGGAAAACCCGCCGCCGATATGGTCCCAAATCCCGCCTAAAGCCATCGATTCCATTGTTTTCAAAACCATATCAAGCGGTTTTTTATCATCCAGCCAGCTGGAATAGCGGAGCAGGAACATCAGTTGGTGCGGCATCGGAAATTTCGGTGCCTGGTTGAATCCTCCATAAGCAGAGTCAAATGACTGCTCCAGCTGCTGATAAGCCTTGTGGATAGCGCCTTCCCCAACACTGCCTCCCGTCTCTGCCCGGGTATTGGCTGCCAATGCAGCTGTGATTTTAACGGCATACGCTGCAATTTTTCCCTGTTCGTTCCGGTACAACCGCCCTAACTGATCAAGCACTTCCATCAGTCCGGGATGCCCGTATTTGCTGTGTTTTGGGAAATAAGTACCGGCGTAAAACGGCTTTTGGTCCGGGGTAAGAAATACATTCAATGGCCATCCCCCGTGCCCGGTAAGCATTTGGCAAACATTCATGAAGAGCGCGTCAATATCGGGCCGTTCTTCGCGGTCCACTTTAATGGATACAAACGACTGGTTCAGTTTTTCCGCGACTTCGCGGTCTTCAAAGCATTCCGCCTCCATGACATGGCACCAGTGACAAGTCGCTTTGGCTGCCTTACGAGTACCCAATAGATACGAAAACAGGCTTGTTTTCGCGTTTCGCTTTCGCAAAGGCTTCTTCTCCCCAGGCATACCAGTCAACCGGATTATACGCATGCTGCAGCAGGTAAGGGGATTTTTCAGCGATTAATCTATTAGGCTTTTTGTTTGTCGGCATAAAACCACCTTCTTTCTCTTTATAAAATTTACTTTCATTTACCAGTTTACCTCAGCCGGCAGCGGCGGTACAAATGCGCTTCACTTCGGCTGTTAAGTAGGGGATTGGGCCCGGGCTTCCGTTTGTTCCGGCTTTACTGCAAGAAATGTCAAGCCGGCTGCTACAAGGGAAAGGCCGGCCATAATGATCAGACTGATGATCAGGGATTGTTTCATGAAATAGGCCATGAAAAGCGGGCCGCCTGCAACACCGATATAGCGCATGGAACTGTATATGGAACTGATCGTGCCCCTGCATTCTTTTTCTATCGACTGGTTAATTAACGCATCTAAAGGCGGGAGTGAGGCTCCAATTCCAATTCCGCATATCAGAAAAATGCTCATCAAATAAAGAAAGCGGTCTGAAAATGAGATAATCAGAACGGAAGCTCCGATAATAATTGTACTCGAGAAAATAATCCACTTCATTAACACCATATTTTCTTTAATCAGTTTCCCCGTGATATAAGATGACAGGCACAGCGCGGCAAGCGGGACGGCTAAAACAAAGCCTTTTCTTACACCATGGAATTGAAACTGGTCTTCCAAGTTGGTTGATAAGTAAAACAAAACAGCAAATAAGATAAACATCACAATGGCACCGATTGCAAACACCGCCGACAGCCAGCGGTAATGGACGCGGAAAACTTCTTTCGTGTTCTGAATAAATGTTTTTACATCCGGTCCCTGTTTATCGTGGGCTGGTTTTTTAACCAAAAAAGCAACCGAAAGTACGGATATCAGGCAGAATACCGGGATTGCGGCAAACGGCAGAAACCATATAAATCCGGCTAGAATGGAACCGAGGATCGGGCTCAGCACTTTGCCGAATGTATTGGAGGTTTCAATCATACCAAGAGTTGCACTTACATCCCGGTCCCTGTGGAACATATCCCCGACCAGCGGCAGTACAATCGGAGCGGCTCCGGCAGTACCGACCCCCTGCAAAGTCCGGCCGATTAATATAAACGTATACGGATTTTTCATCTGCCAGGCGGCATACGCTGATAAAAGCCCGCCAATTCCGGCAACGATCAGAGAAGGAATAATAATCCTCTTTCTTCCATACCGGTCTGATAGAAAACCTGCAATTGGAATCAGGATGATGGCCACAATCGAGTAAAACGTAATAATATAGCTCGACTGCACTTTTGAAATCCCAAGCTTGTCTTCCATCAAGGGCAGCACCGGGATCAGCATCGAATTTCCAAGCGTCATGATCAGAGGAATGGAAGAAAGCGCAACAATTGCCCAGCGCTTTTGATGGATCTCGTTGTTTATGTCGGATACTGGGGTATGTGAAGTATGTTCCATATCGATAATTCCTTTCCTGTACATTCTATATTACCTTTTTACTATTTGCTGATTTTTATTAAATATGAGTGGAAAAGTTTCCGTACCAGAACTTTTATGAACCTGAAACGCCGGCGTTTTAACAAGCGGGAGACCATAATAACGCACTATGCCTTAAGGCTTGGCAGGGCCAGAAAGGAAAGCCGTAATGAAAAGCGGAAAGGAAAACGGTTTATTTAAAAACAAATGACTAATGATTGAAATTTAATTAAAATTTACTTTTCAAAGATAAGAAATAGTGTATAATTTAAAATAACAAATTGTAGTTTAATTTGGAATTTTGCTTGGCTGGGATTGATGGAACAGTACGCATTTTCCATCCACTTTCAATTACTGCCGACGACGGGGCGGGATGATATTCGGGATCCGGTGGCGGTTACCCATTTGTATTTAATAGATACGCTTGTTAACGGGCGCTTTGACCAGTGGATGACCGTGTTAAAGCACCGATTCCGATGGCGATTATCGCCCCGGATCACACGTTCCAGCATGCTTGAAGTTATGCGCTCCGACTATATCCGGACGGCAAGGGCAAAAGGCATAAAAATATTTTGGACAGTGTACAAACATCAAAATATCCGGAAAGTTCCATACCGGGTTCACTGCTGCAAATCGAAAAAGTACAGCATTCAAGCATGCTGTACTTTTTCGGCGTTTTCTCATGGGATTTTAACAAACAATTGATTGCAATTTCATTTTCTTAGAATAAAATGGACGGCAATGGCGTATGAGGATAGAGGATGGTTCCCTTTACTGTTCTGTTGATTGGCAGAACCGGCTGCTGGGGCAGTTTTCCTTTTTCAATCGTAATATCTATGATTATAATAAGGACAGCAGACCTGAAAAAAGATCGGATCAATAGATAGAAAAGGGGATATTTTGAGATGAAACGAATTCTTTTAGTTGAGGATGAAAAAAATTTAGCGCGCTTTATTGAATTGGAGTTAAACCATGAAGGCTACGAAGTAAAGGTTGCTTATGACGGGCGTTGCGGCCTTCAGTCCGCGCTTGAGGAAGACTGGGACTGCATTCTTCTTGATCTCATGTTGCCGAAACTGAGCGGGCTTGAAGTATGCCGCCGCCTGCGTCAGGAGAAAGAAACACCGGTGATCATGATAACTGCGCGCGACAGCATTATGGACAGAGTCTCCGGGCTTGACCACGGGGCCGATGACTATATCGTAAAGCCGTTCGCCATTGAAGAACTGCTGGCCAGGCTGCGGGCAATCTTCAGGCGGCTTGAATATACTGAACCGAAAGCTTCCATGCTGACAACTTATACGTTCCGCGATCTCGTGGTAGAAAAAGAAAGCAGGCTTGTCAAAAAGGACGGCAAAATCATTGATCTGACAAAACGGGAATATGATTTGCTGTTAACCCTGCTCGAAAATAAGAATATTGTGATGACCCGTGAAGCACTGTTGAACAAAGTATGGGGTTATGAATCGGAAGTGGAAACGAATGTGGTGGATGTGTATATCCGTTATCTTCGCAATAAAATAGATACCCGGGGCCAGGACAGCTATATTCAAACGGTGAGAGGGACAGGATATGTGATGCGTGAATGAAAATAACGATACCGTGGTTCCAGAAAAGTTCACTTAAAATTAAATGGTCCGTCGGCGCGAGCGTGGCCATCTTTTTAACCTTCCTGATTTTCGGTTTTTTACAATATACGCTGATCAGCAGATGGCTCCTGCATGATGAAGCCGCATCCGTTTCACAGGTGCTGGATGACTTAAATGACAGAGGGCAGAATATTGATGATCTCTTGTCCAACCGCACGCTTTTCCAGCAAGTGCTGGAAAAAGGCCAGTCAATCCGGATCCTTGATGAAGATGGCAAAGTATTGCTTGTTGTCAAAAGCATTCACACTACGAATGCAAAAGTGCCTTTTGTTCCTGTCAGCGGCAAAATGGTAAGTCTGACTCATATCGATGACAAAAAAATTATGGTCGGAAGGAGCCCGTTCCATTCCCCGTCTTTCAACGGCTATATAGAAGTGATTGACCCATTAACCAGGTATGAGTACCTAATGAGGAATATGCTGTTTGTTATGATGATTGCCGGCTGTGTCGGCTTGCTTTTAAGTGCTTTTCTCGGCTTTATGATGGCAAAAAATTTCCTGAAGCCATTAAAGAAACTTTCCTCAACCATGCAAAACATCCGCAAAAAAGGATTTCAGGAACGTATGGAGCCGAGCCGGTCGAAAGATGAAATGGGCGAACTCACCAATATTTTTAATGAAATGATGGACCAAATTGAACAGTCTTTCAAGCAGCAGAAACGGTTTGTTGAAGATGCCTCCCACGAATTAAGAACACCTGTGCAAGTAATGGAAGGGCATCTGAATCTTTTGAACCGCTGGGGGAAAAACGATCCGGAAATTTTGGATGAATCCTTGCAGGCCTCTTTGCAGGAACTCAGCCGCATGAAAAAACTGGTGGAAGAGCTGCTCGGATTGTCGCGGGCGGAGGAAATTAAAATTGGGGCAAATGGTGAAACAGCGGATCTTGTAAAAGTGGTAAAACGCGTTATTCGGAATTTCAAAATGATCCACGAAGGGTTTGAATTCAAATTCCAGTATGACCGGAAACAATCCTATCCTATTTTAATCAATGAAAACCACCTTGAACAGGTGCTCGTCATTGTAATGGATAATGCCATTAAATACTCCGCAAGCATTGCGAAAGTGGACATCAGCTTGAAAGCAACAGCAGAAAAAGCCTGCTTGAAAATTAAAGATTACGGTATCGGGATTCCGCAAGAAGATCTGCCGCATATCTTTCACCGCTTTTACCGCGTCGATAAGGCACGGAGCCGTGAAAAAGGCGGGAACGGACTGGGGCTTGCGATCGCAAAACAGCTTGTGGAAGGATATACAGGAACGATTGAAGCAAAAAGTGCGGTCGGAGAAGGCACGGAAATTTTGTTTTCTTTTCCGCTCTATAAAGACCAAGGCAGCTAAAAACAGACGATCATGCTGGAAGAACGAGCGGGGTACAGCCCTGTTCTTTTTCTATTCCGCCTGGAAAAGGGTATCCGGCTACGAAAAGCGAATATCAATTTCGGTCATTTGGTTTTCCGCCTTTTTTACAAAACGCACTTCCAGTATGCCATCCTGATACCGGGCTGTGGTTCCTTTTCTCAGTACCGGAGACGGCAGCTGGATTTCCTGTTCGTCACCTTCAGCAGGGATATGTTTTAAGATGGCTTTATGGGAAGTATGGAAAATTTTCAACTGCTCCAGCCATTCTTTCTGTTGCACCCGAACCCGGACGTAAATAAAATCGAGTGTTTCAAAAACATCTATAATAACAGGATCGGCCTCCGCCTGGCCGGTATCCGACGCCGGACCCTGAGCGCCGGATTCTCCGTTTTGCCCAAACATTTCTTTCCATTGCTCAGGCATCCATTGGGAAAAGGCTTGGCTCATTTGTTCATCCATATTTGGCAGCTGCATATTTTTCATAAATTCGGACACATCCTGGTTAAAAGGGAACGTATTCCAAGGAAACATGCTGACTTTCTCCTTTCATCAATGGGGGAGAAACATGACTGCTGTCTATAAAGTATGTTTGAAAAACGGAAGTGGTGCGTTTCATTAGGCAGATGCCGTCTAATTCCTCAAAAATGATGATGGCAAAAAAAGAAAAATATGCCTGTTTTCCCTGTACATTCAGCACTGAACGACCGTTCATGCAATTTTTAAAAAAATAGAGTTTTTAACTTTATCTATTACGTATACAGTGATAAAATTGTGATTGTAAGCGTTATAGCTTATAAAAATTCTTTATCATTACATAATTTTCATTATTTCTATTTACTGCAAAACAGCAAATGGAAAACAAATGAAAAATGAATAAGGCTTAAGGGCTGGAGGTTTTTCAAAATGAGTGTAAAAACACCAAAGGGTTTTTGGGAAAGTTTTTCAGGACCGAATCTGGGTTATGTCATGGGGTTATATGAACAATACTTGGAAAATCCGGACAGCGTTAGCGAAGAAATGAAGGAGCTGTTTGAACACTGGGGTGCGCCTGTTCTGCCGGCAAGCGGGGAAACGACGCAAGGGCAGGCAGATATATCTTTTCAATTGCCGGCAAACCCGACAATTTTCAGCAAGATAGTGGCTGCAGTGAAACTGGCGGACAATATCCGCACATTCGGACATCTGGCGGCTGATATCAATCCGCTGCGTAAACCGGAACAACATGTAAGGCTGATAGACTTAAGCGAATTTGACTTAACAGAAGAAGATCTGAAAAAAGTGCCGGCATCGTTCATTTGCCCGGATGCTCCGCCAAAAGTAAAAAACGGGCTCGATGCGATCAATTATTTAAAAGAAGTATATACAAAAAAAGTTGCTTTTGAATTTGACCATATTCATGAACTGGAAGAAAAGCACTGGCTGCAGCGTACGGTCGAATCCGGCAATTTCTTTCAGGAGATAAGCAAAGAACAGAAGCTGGAAATTTTAAAACGGCTTACGGATGTCGAAGGATTTGAAAAGTTCATCCACCGCACTTTTGTCGGGCAGAAACGCTTTTCTATTGAAGGACTGGACGCGCTTGTCCCTGTATTGGAGCAAATGATTATTGCCTCGGTTAAATCCGGTGTGAAAACAGTGAACATCGGCATGGCACACAGAGGCCGCCTGAATGTGCTGGCGCATATTTTGGAAAAACCGTATGAATTGATTTTTGCAGAATTTAAACATGCGGCCAACAAGGATCTCATTCCTTCCGAAGGCTCAATCGGAATTACGTACGGATGGACAGGAGATGTCAAATACCATCTTGGTGCAGACCGCAAAGAAAAGAATGGCTGCCCGATGAGTGCAAGAATTGTGCTGGCCAATAATCCGAGCCATTTGGAAGTTGCAGATCCTGTTGTCGAAGGCTATACAAGGGCTGCACAGGACGATCGCAGCACAGCGGGTTATCCGGAACATGATTCGCTCCGTGCGTTTGCAATTTTGGTTCACGGGGATGCCGCATTTGCCGGGCAGGGGATTGTTACTGAAACTTTGAATATGAGTAAGCTGAACGGTTATGGAACCGGCGGCACGATCCATATCATTGCCAATAACAATATCGGTTTTACAACCGAAACCTACGATTCCAGGTCGACAAAATATGCTTCCGATCCGGCAAAGGGCTATGAAATCCCGGTCCTTCATGTAAATGCGGATGATCCGGAAGCATGCGTACAGGCGGCTTTGTTTGCGTACGCTTACCGCGAGCGTTTTCATAAAGATTTTGTAATCGATTTAGTGGGTTACCGCAGATACGGCCATAATGAAATGGATGAACCGATGGCAACCAATCCGATGATGTACAAAAATGTGCAAAAACATCCGACTGTCAGGGTTATTTATGGGGAACGCCTTGAAAAAGAAGGCATCATTCCTGATGGTTATGTAAAAGAACTGGATGAAGCTGTCCGGCACAAGCTTCAGGAAGCATATGACCGGGTACCGGATAACAAGGAAGAACCGGACACGGCAATGGAACCGCCGGAAAATGTCAGAAAAGGCTATTTAAGAATGGAAACGGGTATACCGGAAGAAGAATTAAAAGAATTGAATACGGAACTGCTGGCATGGCCGGAAGATTTCCATGTATTTAAAAAACTGGCGCGGATTTTGAAACGCCGTGAACAAGTATTTGAAGGACAGGGAAAAATTGATTGGGCGCACGCAGAAGCCCTGGCATTCGGGTCGATCTTAAAAGACGGCGTGCCGATCCGCTTTACCGGCCAGGATACACAGCGCGGTACGTTTGCACAGCGCAATCTTGTTCTCCACGATGAAGAAACCGGAAAAGAGTTCATCCCGCACCATCATTTAAAAGGAGCTCATGCATCATTTGCGATTTACAACAGCCCGCTGACTGAAGCCGGGGTTGTCGGTTACGAATATGGCTATAATGTCTTTTCTCCGACGACGCTTGTCATTTGGGAAGCACAGTTCGGTGATTTTGCCAATATGGCACAAGTGATGTTTGACCAGTTTGTTTCTTCCGGCAGGGCTAAATGGGGCCAGAAATCAGGGCTTGTTATGATGCTTCCGCATGGCTATGAAGGCCAGGGCCCGGAACATTCGAGCGGCAGGATGGAACGTTTTCTGCAGCTGGCGGCGGAAAATAACTGGACGGTGGCAAACGTCTCAACAGCCGGACAATATTTTCATATTTTAAGAAGACAAGCGAAATGGCTGAATAAAGAAGAAATCCGGCCGCTTGTGTTAATGACGCCAAAAAGCTTGCTGCGCCATCCGCTTGCATCGGTTGAGCCATCAGTTTTAATCGACGGCCATTTCAATACGGTATTGGAACAGCCGGGGCTCGGGGCACAAAAAGAAAAGGTTGAAAGAATTGTATTGTGCAGCGGGAAAGTGGCCATTGACCTTGAAGAAAAATTAAACAGCACGGCTGATTTAGACTGGCTCCATGTATTAAGGGTTGAACAAGTTTACCCGTTCCCTGAAGATGAAATCAAGGCGGCATTTTCACGCTATCCAAACGTAAAGGAAGTTGTCTGGCTGCAGGAAGAGCCTAAAAATATGGCTTCATGGTTCTTTGTTGAACCGTATTTGCAAAAACTTGCGCCGCAGGGGGCGGAAATTAAATACATCGGGCGGCCAAGGCGTTCAAGCCCGTCTGAAGGCGACCCGGTTATCCATAAAAAAGAACAGAACAGAATTTTAACCGGGGCGCTTTCCCGCTGATTGCCAGAGGCAGCCTGCGCCAAGCGGGCGGCCCGGAATTTTAGCGGAGGCTGAATGGTGGCAATCTGCCGGCAGCAATTCAAGCAGAAGAATGAATATAAAATATAAAAAGAACTTGTAAAAGGGAGGACAACATTGTGGCTGAAGTAAAAGTGCCTGAATTAGCAGAATCTATAACAGAGGGAACCATTGCGCAGTGGCTAAAACACCCGGGGGAACATGTTGATAAAGGAGAATATATTGTTGAACTGGAGACAGATAAAGTAAATGTGGAAGTTATTTCAGAAGAAGAGGGGATAGTCCAATCACTTAAGTTTGAAGAAGGTGACACGGTCCAAGTGGGTGATGTGATTGCAGTCGTAAGTGAAGATGCTGCTGAAGTGGCACCACAGGCAGCTGCGGAAAAGCCGGCGCCTGAAAAAGCGCCGGAAGCAGCTGCCGAGCCGGCTGCTCAGCAGGCTTCACAGCCGCAGGAACCGGCAGCAGAAGAAAAGAAAGAACGGACCATTGCATCCCCGGCGGCCCGCAGACTTGCCCGTGAAAAAGGCATTGATTTGTCGCAAGTTCCGACGGTTGATCCATTAGGAAGAGTAAGAAAACAGGATGTAGATTCATATCAACCTGCAGCCAAACCGGCAGATGCCGCGGCTGCGCCGGCTCAGCCAGCCTTTCCGGCGGCAGTGTCCCAGGAGGCAGGCAAACCGGTTGAACGGATCCGCATGTCGCGCCGCCGCCAGACGATTGCAAAACGGCTGGTTGAAGTAACCCATACAACGGCGATGCTGACAACCTTTAATGAAATTGATATGACAGCAGTAATGGATTTAAGAAAACGCAAAAAAGAACAGTTTTCGAAAGATCATGATGTCCGCCTTGGCTTTATGTCATTCTTTACAAAAGCTGTTGTTGCTGCATTAAAGAAATACCCGTATGTTAATGCCGAAATCCAGGGGAATGAACTGCTGCTGAAAAAATTTTATGATATCGGCGTAGCCGTTTCCACAAATGACGGGCTTGTCGTTCCGGTTGTTCGTGACTGTGACCGCAAGAATTTTGCGGAAATTGAGTCGGACATTGCTGCACTCGCTGTCAAAGCCCGTGATAATAAACTGGCTTTAAGCGATTTGCAGGGCGGAACGTTTACGATCACAAACGGCGGGGTGTTTGGATCCTTATTTTCAACGCCGATCATTAATGGCACCCAGGTCGGGATTCTTGGCATGCACACCATTCAAAAACGCCCTGTTGCTGTTGACGGGGAACGCATTGAAATTCGCCCAATGATGTACGTGGCGCTTTCTTATGACCACAGGGTAATCGACGGGAAAGATGCCGTTGGGTTCCTGAAAACGGTAAAAACATTGCTTGAAAATCCTGAAGACTTGCTATTGGAAGCATAAATTTATACACCATGATAAACAGCACCGGCAATAGCCGGTGCTGTTTCCAGGTTTCAGCTGCTTTTTTTATTTAAGGAATGGCAATCCAGACGCTTTTTACTTCTGTATAGTTATTCAGTGCGTAGGATCCCATCTCGCGGCCGATTCCGGATTGCTTATAGCCGCCGAATGGGGATGCGGCGTCAAAGACATTGTAGCAGTTGACCCAGATGGTGCCGGCGCGGAGCCGGTTGGCAATATAATGGGCGTTTGCAACATTTTCAGTCCAGACTCCTGCTGCAAGCCCGTATTCGCTGTGGTTTGCGCGATCAATTACTTCATCGAGGCTTTCATAAGGCATGGCTGCAATGACCGGGCCGAAGATTTCCTCTTTTGCAATCGTCATTTCATCGCGGACATCCGCAAAAATTGTTGGCTCAACGAAATAGCCTTCTTCACGCGGCTTTTTTCCGCCGGCAACAACCTCGGCCCCTTCAGTAATTCCTCTCTCAATATAATTTAGCACCCTTGCCTGCTGCACATTCGAAACAAGCGGGCCCATTTCAATGTCCCGGCCGAGGCCGAACCCCTGCTTAATGGACCGGGCATGCGAAGCCATATCGCTGACGACATTATCAAAATGCTTCTTTTGGATAAAAACGCGGGATCCGGCACAGCAGACCTGCCCTTGATTGAACATAACGCCGTTCAATGCTCCCGGGATTGCTTTCGTAAGATCTGCGTCAGGGAGAATAATATTTGGCGACTTGCCCCCCAGTTCAAGGGTGACTCTTTTTAAAGTTTTAGAAGCATTGGACATAATCAGTTTGCCCACCTCAGTTGATCCTGTAAAAGCAATTTTATCAACCAAAGGATGGTTCACCAAAGCGCTGCCTGCTGTTTCGCCAAAGCCTGGAACGATGTTGATGACACCGTCCGGGAATCCGGCCGCATCAACCAGCCGGGCAAGATATAAAGCTGACAGAGGGGTTTGTTCCGCAGGTTTTAGCACAATTGTACAGCCGGTGGCAAGCGCGGCACCCATCTTCCACATCGCCATCAAAAGCGGGAAATTCCATGGAATAATTTGTCCGACGACTCCGACCGGTTCATGGCGGGTGTAATTAAAATACGGGCCGTTGACAGGGATCGTCTGCCCAGTGATTTTGGTTGCCCAGCCTGCATAATAGCGCATATGTTCAATGGACAGCGGGATATCGGCGTTTGCAGTTTCACGTATTGGTTTTCCGTTGTCAAGTGTCTCGAGTTGTGCTAAAGCTTCCTGATGCTCCTCGATCAGGTCAGCTAATTTATACATCAGCCGGCTTCTCTCAGCCGCAGCCATACTTGACCACGGGCCATTGTCAAAAGCGTTGCGTGCTGCTTTGACTGCGCGGTCGATGTCTTCTTTTTCTGCTTCATATACTGTTGCCAGCGTTTCACCGGTAGCAGGGTTAGGCGTATCAAATGTTTTTCCCGAAGCACTGTCTGTAAATTGCCCATTGATGTACATTTTTTTGCGGCCCTGAAGAAATTTCTGAACCCTTTGATCTAACTGCACAGTAAATTGTTCCATCGTATTCCCTCCATTGAAAATATTCTTAAAGGATAATGCAGCGGCACAGCCGAAATCATAAACTTCTTTACAAAGCCCAAAAAAGATAAGGATCGGCCGTGACCTGTGTTTCAACCTTAAAATGGCTGGCATAGAAAAATCATGGTGCAATCAAATCTTGTTGATTACGCTTACATACAAAATTCTACTAAAAGTAATTAAATGGATCAATAAAAACTTTTCTAAAAATTAAAACATAAAAAGGGTGAAAATGAGGATATTCGACAAATTTTATAAAAATACCAATTGAAAAGAAGACTGGTTTTCCCACTTTCACATAACGGGAGCAGTTCCAGTAAACATGCAATGTCTGGTCCCGTTATGGAACGCAAGATTGAAATGCCGGCTTACGAAGCAACCTGTGTGTGGCTGTCTGTATATTTATTCATCGGAAATCAATATTCTAAAAAAAGTAACTTTTTTCTCTTTTTATTTTTCTGCAAACATATTATAATAAGCTATATACATAGTAATTTTCTAAATTTAGAAGATTAGAAGAAACGAGGGGATGTTGGTTGACCATTAATGAAAGAATGGCGCTGAAAATCAGGCTGAACCAGCTTGAGAGTGCCGAAATGAGTGTACTGCAAGAGTTCAGAAAAGAAAGGGAATTTATTTTCAAGAGATTAAGAGAATTGGATGAAAAAGAAGCGGTACAATTAAAAGATATATCAGATGATTTTTCAAAGGAATTTTTAAATTACCAATCGTTTTCTTCCGCTGCCTTGGAGGAATTCCCGGGACAGATATTCCAAAGGGACCGGAAGTTACGGAAATCGCGGCCTTCAAGGCGGAGCAAATCCAGTAAAATGAGGGAAGTTGCTATCCATATCCTGCAGGAAAAAGCAGAACCGATCAGAGGCGTTGACTTGCAGCGGATCATCGAAGAAAGGACCGGGTTTAAAATTGCAAATATGACTTCATTCATGAAAACAGTCGAAAAGGTGGATCCCAGAATTTGTAAGCCTAATCGGGGCCTGTACCAATTCCTGAACCCTGTACAGGATGAAGCAGCTGAAAATAAACCGGTACAGGAGGAGCTATCTGCAGAAACGGCGCATCTTGAACCGGAAAAAGCATAAAAACAGAACGGGCATCTTGCCCGTTCTGTTTTTATGCATACATTAAGAATTTGATTCTGTATTTTCTTTAGGCGGATGGGTTTGATAAAACTTTTTCGCCAGCAGCGTCTGTCCGATGAGGAACAGTCCGCCGACCGTCCAGTAAAGCGGCAGTACTGCAGGGGCGGAAAAGGAAACGAATAAAATCATGATCGGTGACATTAATGTCATGTATTTCATTTGTTTTTTCTGTTCTTCCGGAAGCCCGACCAATGAAATCTGGGCTTGGACCAAATAAATGATACCTGCAAGGATCGCCATGGGCAGGTCGGCATGGCCGAGGTTAAACCATAAAAATGAATGGGTGGCAATTTCTTTTGATCCGCGTATTGCATAGTAAAAGCCCATTAATATCGGCATTTGGATCAGAATTGGCAGACAGCCCATGTTTAAAGGATTGACCCCGTGCTTTTGGTACAAACCCATCATTTGCTGTTGCAATTTCGCTTGGTCCTCTTTTGTTTTCGCTGCTTTGATCTTTTTCTGCAATTCGTTCATTTCAGGTTTCAACTTGTCCATTTTTTCTTTCATGATCTGCTGGTTTTTATACGTATGCAAAGTCAACGGCATCAGGATCAGACGGATAACAAGTGTCAAGATGACAATTGCAATGCCGTAATCGCCGTTGCACATCTGGGCTGTCGCCTTGATGACAACGGCAAACGGGCTTACAAAATAATGGTATAGAAATCCATCGTTATTTGCACTGCCTGCTGAACTGGAGCACGCGCTTAGTACGAAAAGCAGACCCACAATTAAAAATGATAAATTAAAAAATCTTTTCATGAAATATCCTCCTTAAATGATGTTCTCTATGCATGTGCTGTAAGTGGAGAATGGTGAACAGCATCGGGATCTTCAGGAGGATATGTTTTCAGTCTGACACAGCTTAAAATCCAAATAATCACTGAATGGCTGCCGCAATTTAAAACCGTCGTGTCCTGAAACGAGCGGTCTATCAGTAACGCCGCCGGTTTAGCTGCAAAATAGGCATTAGGTCTCCCGATTAAGCGGCCGAGATACATTAAACCAGCCGTTAAAACGAGAAAAGAAAGCATATAAATGGCAGGGTCATTCATAAAATCAAGCAAATTTTGAGTCAATGATTTTCACTCACCTTAAAGTAATCAGTCAAAGTATAGCGTAATTCCTTGTTTTTTACAATCAGCATCCACTATTCTAACATATAAGCGGATATTATCCTAAGGTTTTTGAATGCCGGGGCGTTTTCATGATGAAAAAAAGGCCCATTGCTTAATGGGGCCTTCTCCTGCTTTTTTAATTGATTTGGCAATACAGTGCCGGGCAGTTTTCACAGTTGATTTCTTTCTTCAATTCATCCAATTGGTGAATAACGATTTGCTTATTTCTCAGGGAAATCAGTTGATCGCGTTTTAATTCGCTGAGCATCCGGTTGACACTTTCACGGGAAGTCCCGCAAAAATTGGCGAGCTCCTGGTTGGTTAATTGAAAATCAATCTGGATGCCGTCTGCAACTTTTTTTCCGAATGTATTGGCAAGGCGGATTAAAGTTGAGTATAATGCGCCTTTTTTTCCATATAAAATTAAATCGCGGAATTTTGTCTGGCTTTTCCTGTACTGGTCACTGAGCCGCTTTAGCAAGCCCATCATGAAATCTGGTTCTTTTAAAAGCCCCTGTTCCAGCGTCTTTTTATGGATAAAGAAGATGCGGCTGTCATCAAGTGCTTTTGCTGTTACATGGTAAGTGCCGGAATAGGAAAAAAGCGCATCTTCACCTAATAGATCATTTTCTTTGCAAATGCTGAAGGCAAGTTCCCGCCCGTCGGAAGCTATTTTTCCGACTTGAATTTTCCCGTGTATAATCATATGGATTCCGTCCGCTTCCATCCCTTCCTGGAATAAATATTGGCCTTTTTTTATCCAAAATTCCTGGCCGGAGAGGGATAAAAGTTTTTCCAGAAGCGCTTCATTATTCCGGATCATGTCAATTTCTGTTATCATGGTATCACCTGCTTTTTAGCGCATCTCTTCATTTTATTATAAAGTTTCATTTCCAGCGTGTACATAGTAGAATGCTGTAAAACAAGATAAAAAAGAATTTCCTGTTCCACCGGATAGCGTACAGGAAATTCTTTTGGAAAAGCTTTTTATTGAAGTCTTTTTTCAACGATCCGGCAGATTTCATCGGCAGAGAGACCGGATGCCTCAATGACAGATCCTTCTGTCTCCGTATTTTCTATTCCCATCACATCGCTGTCCAAACCGGTGACGACGCAGCAATCGCAGTTTTTCACATCCTGTTCCGTCTGCAATGGCACAACTTGATAGCCCTTTTCTGCTAAGGCATCTTGTACATCTGTCAGAGATTGTTCAACACCAATTTTCGCCATTTTAATGCACCTCCCTGGAATATAGGGTGGCTTTAACAGGGCCAAATATGCATGCCGCGGCGGTTTGGGAAAATCAGGATGCCGGCAGCCTGATTGGAAAGTCCAGGTTAATGAATGTCCTTTTTCTTGAACCTGCCGCCGCGCACCTCAGAAATATTCCCGACCGCGATAAAGGCGCTGGAATCGAATTCTTCCACAATCGATTTTAATTTTGCTTCTTCCAGCCGGGTAATTACACAAAATATGACCTTTTTATTGTCGCCTGTATAAGCACCCTCGCCATTTAAATAGGTGACACCGCGCCCAAGCCTGGCCATAATGGCATCGCCAATCTCATTCATTTGATCACTGATGATCCACACCGATTTGGATTCATCCAGCCCCTGCACGACGACATCAATTGTTTTCGTGCAAATAAAATAGGTAATAACCGAATACATTGCATACTTCCAGCTGAATACAAAGCCCGCGCAGGTAAAAATAAATAAGTTGATGAAGAGAATAATCTCCCCAACTGAGAACGGCAGCCGCTTGTTTAATAAAATGGCTAGCGCTTCTGTCCCATCCAGGCAGCCGCCAAACCGGATCACAAGCCCAATCCCGATTCCGAGAATCATACCGCCGAAAACGGTGCATAACAGCAAATCATCTGTGAATACTTTAACCGGCGTTAAAAGGAAGGTGCTTACTGACATCACTGCGATGCCGTAGAGTGTGGTTAGTGCGAATGTTTTGCCGATTTGTTTATAACCAATATAGAAAAACGGAAGGTTTAAAATGAAAATGAGTGCACCAAGTTTCAAACCGGTTAAGTGGGCAAGAATAATCGAGATGCCTGTGATGCCGCCGTCTAAAATCTTGTTTGGCACAAGAAATAATTCCAGGGCGACCCCCATGATAATGGCGCCGGCACTGACAATAAAAAAACGTTTGACTAATGCCGCCAATTTGTTTTTTTTAGGTTTCATTGGATACTGTTTAATTATCGCTTCTTCCATAGCTATCCCCTTTCCAGTTAGAATTTTATTTGCTTTTCATGTGAATGAATGAACATAGCCCATAAATCTATCGTGCCGGGTGAACAGTCTGTTTTTTGCATAATGGCAGTATTTCCTTTAAAAATTGGCCTGAAAAACCGATGCCGATTTGCACAAAAGAACTTTCAAACGGCTGATGAGAAAAGATGAGGAATAATGAAAATGGGAAGTAATCATTAAATGTCTATATATTAATTATATTACAAACAATAAAGAAAGGAAACTGATATGCTTGGATAAAAAGGCAAGCCTTTACAAGCAGGCTTGCCGGTTTTAGGGATCTTTTAAAGTGTGTCATTTTTCATAGCAGACTTGAAAGCATCTGCCAGGCTGTTGCCAAATGATTCCTCTTTTTTGGTATACTTTTGCAATAATTTCCGTTCCTCGTGTTTGGATACGGTTTTTTTCTTATCCTCTGCTTTTTGGACAATATTACAATGCCGGCATTGGAAGTACAAACCGGATTTGCCATGATGGATTTCCATCTTTTTATGGCAGGTTGGGCAGCGGCGGTTGGACAGTTTCGGGCTTTTGCGCTTTTTAAACCGGCATTCGCGGTTTGAGCAAACGAGCATCTTTCCATCCTTGCCGTGAACTTCCTTCATTAAAGAACCGCATTCCGGGCATTTGGTTCCGGTTAAATTATGAGCGTGGTATTTTTTCTCATTGTTTTGTACTTCGCGCACCAGGCGGGCCGTTTCTTTGCGGATCGTATCCAGAAATTGTTTCGGGTTTCCGTTTCCGCGTGCGATCGATTCCAGTTGTTTTTCCCATTTTGCCGTCAGCTCGGGGGATTTCAGCTCGTCATTGACAAGCTCAATCAGCTGCTTGCCTTTAGGTGTCGGCACCAAGCGGCCGTTTTCACGCTGGATCGTTTCGGAGGTGACGAGCCTTTCGATGATCTCTGCACGCGTTGCCGGCGTACCGAGCCCGAATTTTTCCATTTTATAAAGGATATCCGCTTCCGAAAAGCGTTTTGGTGCTTCTGTTAAATGCGGTTTGAGCAGGAGCTGTTCGAGTTTAAATGTTTTTCCTTTTTTGATCGCAATGAGCGCCTGATTTTCCCGGCCGGCATCTTGATACAGAATGGCAGTGAAGCCCGGGTTTTTCTGGACGATTGTTTTTCCGGTGAACGTGCTGCCTGCTGCGGTTAATTTAAATTGGATGGTGTCGTACTGGTGCACCGGATAAAACAAAGTCAGGAACCGAACCACGATCATACCATATAATTTCCGCTCATCCGCCGATAAAGAAGACAAGGACGGACGCTGGTCAGTCGGGATGATCGCATGGTGGTCGGTCACCTTTGCATCATTAATAACACGTTTGGCCATGATTTTCCCTCTCCGGCCGAGAACCGGCTGGATTTCTTCTTTATAAGCATCTTTCAATGCAAGCAGGCGGTCATACATTGTGTTTTCCATGTCTTTTGTCAAGTACTTCGAATCTGTCCGCGGATAAGTGACAAGCTTATGTTGTTCGTATAAATTCTGAAGCACATTCAACGTTTTTTTCGCGGTAAAACCAAAGCGGTGGTTCGCGTCACGCTGCAGCTCGGTTAAATCGTACGGCAGAGGCTGCTGTTCGGTTTTTTCTTTGCGGACAACAGCCGTGACTTCTGCAGTCTGACCTGACAACGCATTGTACAAATCCTTTGCCTTCTGCTCGTCAAACAGCCGTTTTTCGCCGTTCTGTTCATAAGTCACCTGCAGTTTGCCCGCGACGGCTTCAAGCGTCCAATATTTTTTCGGCACAAACGACTGGATTTCTTTTTCCCGTTCCAATACCATGGCGAGGGTAGGTGTCTGGACGCGCCCCGCAGACAGCGGGTCATTATATTTTACAGTTAAAGCGCGCGACACATTCAATCCGATCAGCCAGTCCGCTTCACTGCGGCAGACAGCGGATTGGTACAAGTGGTCGTATTGCTTTGCCGGTTTTAAATGATTAAAACCGTCTCTGATTGCTTTATCTGTCTGCGAAGAAATCCACAACCTCTGCACCGGTTTTTTCCAGCGCATTTTTTCCAAAATCCAGCGTGCGACAAGTTCGCCTTCCCGGCCGGCGTCTGTTGCGATAATCAGATTTTTTATATCGCTTCTTTTGCCAAGCTGCTCAATTGCTTTATATTGCTGGTACGTTTGCCGGATTGGTTTTGTCCGCATCTTGTCAGGGATAATCGGCAGATCCTCCATGCGCCATTCTTTATATTTTGGATCGTAGTCTTCCGGCATTTTCAGTTCGATCAAATGGCCGAGCGCCCATGTGACAATGTATTTCGGGCCTTCAATATAACGTTTTTTGTTATCCTTGCAGCCGAGTACGCGCGCCAATTCGCGGGCGACACTCGGCTTTTCTGCCAAAACGAGTGATTTCATGTGAACACCTTTCTTTCTATTCCTATATATCTAGTATAACGTAAACAAACCCGCGGACAAAATCCTATTCATTCCATAGCCACAGTGGAAACTTTTGAAATCCCGGCAGCAATCTGTTAAAATACATCTCTGTAAGAGAAGAGTGTATGAAAATCCAGCCTACATTATATCTTGCAAATATAAATCGATAGGTGGTAAAGAAAGTGGAGAAAACAAAACCGTACAGAGTATTATTGTATTACAAGTATGTTGAAATTGAAAACCCGGAAGAATTTGCAGCGGAACATTTAAAGTTTTGCAAAGAGACCGGGTTAAAGGGACGCATTCTTGTCGCGAAAGAAGGGATCAATGGCACTGTTTCCGGAACGGTTGCACAGACAGAAAAGTATAAGGAAATGATGCACAATGATCCGCGTTTTGCCAGCATGGTTTTTAAAGAAGACGAAGCAGAGGGTCATGCATTTAAAAAAATGCATGTGCGCCCGCGCAAAGAGCTTGTCACATTGCGCCTTGAACGGGATATTAATCCAAATGAAAAAACCGGCAAATACCTGTCGCCGAAAGCATTTTACGAAGCGCTCCGTGATGAAGATACACTTGTTTTGGATGCGCGCAACGATTATGAGTATGACCTCGGCCATTTCAGGGGGGCAGTACGGCCGGATATTAAAACGTTCCGTGAACTGCCGGAATGGGTTCGTGAACATAAAAATGAGCTGAAAGGCAAAAAAATTGTAACATACTGCACCGGTGGTATCCGCTGCGAAAAGTTTTCGGGCTGGCTGTTGGAAGAGGGATTTGAAGATGTTGCACAGCTGCACGGCGGGATAGTCACATACGGAAAAGACCCGCAAACGCAGGGTGAGCTTTGGGATGGGAAACTGTATGTCTTTGACCAGCGGATTGCCGTTCCTGTCAACCACAAAGAACATGTCATTGTCGGCAGGGACTATTTTACCGGCGAACCTTGTGAACGCTATGTGAATTGCGCAAACCCGGAATGCAACAAGCAATTTTTATGCTCGGAAGAAAATGAACATAAATATATGCGGAGCTGTTCGCATGAGTGCCGGGTCTCCCCAAACAACCTGTATGTCAAGGAACACAATATGACAGAAGCGGAAATCGCGGAGCGTCTGCGTGTCATTGAAGAAGATACAGCAATAGGCAAATAAACGAAAAAAAGATAGCTTGATAATGGCTATCTTTTTTTATATAGGGACAAGATATAGGTGCATATATCAGGGGCAGGTAAACTGTTTGGCTTGCTAACTGGCTGATTATGGAATAAAATTACATTTAAAAGTATACGGGCGTGGCCGGGCAGCTGTTCTGTAAGTCGATGACTGCTTTAGCTTTATTATTAATATAAAGAGGTGAAATGCGTGATTGAGTTTCAACATGTTTCAAAAAAGTACGGGGACGGGTTTACTGCCATTAAAGATTTGAACCTTACCATCCAGGATGATGAATTGCTTGTTTTAATCGGTCCAAGCGGCTGCGGAAAAACGACGACAATGAAAATGATCAACCGGCTGATAGAGCCATCAGGCGGGAAAATTCTGATTGATGGGGAAGACATTTCAAAGAAAAACCCGGTTCAATTGCGGCGGAATATCGGATATGTGATCCAGCAAATCGGGCTTATGCCGCATATGACCATCCGGGAAAACGTAGGGCTTGTGCCGAAACTAAAAAAATGGGATGAAAAAAAGTATGTTGATAAAGTAGATGAGCTGATTGCAATGGTGGGACTGGACCCAAAAGAGGTGGGGGAACGCTATCCCGGTGAACTTTCGGGCGGCCAGCAGCAGAGGATCGGTGTCATCCGCGCGCTTGCAGCCGAGCCGGAAGTAATTTTAATGGATGAGCCCTTCAGCGCGCTTGATCCAATCAGCCGTGAACAGCTGCAGGACGAATTATCAAGGCTGCATCAGGAATTGAAAAAAACGATCGTTTTTGTCACCCATGATATGGACGAGGCAATAAAAATCGGTGACCGTATTTGTTTGATGAAAAGCGGGGAAATTGTCCAGCTGGATAAACCGGAAGTGATTTTGCGCCACCCTGCAAACGAGTTTGTCCGTACTTTTATCGGCGAAGAACGTTTGCAGGATACCGCTGTTCTGCCGAATTTAGAGACATTCATGATCCCCCCGGTAACCGCTCTTCCGACCAGAGGGCTTGCCGAAGCTTTAAAATTTATGCGCCATAAACGGGTTGACCATTTGGTAATAGAAGACCGTAATAAAAAATATTACGGCGTGGTCAATATATGGGATATGAGAAGAGCTTATGCAGATGAAAACTTAACGTTGAAAGATATTATCCAAAAGGATTATCCAACCATTTCTGTTGACGATACACCTGAAAAAGCATTGCAGATGGTAAATGAATCCAGAACAGGCTTTATTCCTGTTCTTGACCGGGACGAAGTGGTGAGAGGGATCATAAACCGCTCCAGCATTGTCAATTATGTTGCGAGCCAATTCCCGGTGGAGGAAGGAGCGGCCGAAAATGAAAACCTTTTGGAATGAAGCATCCGGCATTTTAACGAACAGATGGGATGAAATCTGGAGCCTTTTGGTTGAACATCTGTATTTGTCTTTGATATCCATTGCGATAGCCATTGCCATTGCGGTACCACTTGGCATTTTTCTAACCCGGCACAGAAAATTGGCTGATCCGGTCATTGGGGTTGCCTCGGCGGTTCAAACGATTCCAAGCCTTGCACTGCTTGTATTTCTTGTGCCTTTTATTGGAACAGGTAAGCCGCCGGCGATTGTGGCCTTAACCATTTACGGGCTTTTGCCGATTTTGAGGAATACATACCTGGGTATTTTGGGCGTGAACCGGAGTACAGTGGAGGCCGGAATCGGCATGGGCATGACAAGCAGGCAGGTATTATGGATTGTCGAATTGCCGCTTGCTCTCAATGTGATCATGGGCGGGATCCGCACGGCTTCTGTCCTGGTTGTCGGGGTGGCAACGATGGCAGGGTTAATCGGTGCCGGCGGTCTTGGCGATCTGATTTTCAGAGGGCTGCAAACGTACAATACCGGCCTGATTTTAGCCGGCGCCATTCCTTCAGCCGTCATTGCAATTGTGATCGACCAGGTATTAATGCGCATTGAAGGCCGGGCAAAACCAGGTGTAAAAAGAAGGAAAATTCCCAAAAACGTAAAAATTGTGCTGACAGCCATCCTGGCGGCCATTATTATTGGTGCTGCTGTTTTCGGTGTTTACCGGGCGAGGCAGGCTTCTGATAAGATCGTGATAACCGGCAAAAACTTCACCGAACAAGAAATCCTCGTCCATATTTATGGAAAATTGATTGAAAACCGCACGAATCTAAACGTTGATTATAAATCCTTTGTCAGCGGCACGACCCCGGTATTTCAAGGCATGACAAGAGGAGATTATGATCTTTATGTTGAGTATACCGGTACCGGACTTGTCAATATTTTGAAAGAAGATGCCACGTCAACAGACCCGGACAAGGTCTATGACCGTGTGAAAAAGCAATTTAAAGATAAGTACGGGATCGTCTGGCTAAAACCGATTGGCTTTAATAACACGTACTCGCTGACAATCCGAAAAAATGATGCCAAGAAATGGAAGATCAAAACCATTTCAGATCTTGCACGAAAAGCGCCGGCATTGAATTTTTCATCAGAAGCGGAATTTTTGGAAAGAAAAGACGGGTACCCGGCGTTAAAAGAAGCGTACGGCATTCAATTTAAAAACACATCAACAATGGACGCAGGCATCATGTACACGGCGTTGAAAAACCGTAAGACAGATGTCATTGATGCCTTCACAACAGACGGGCGGATACCAGCCTTCCATTTATATGTGCTGGAAGATGATAAGCATGTTTTCCCGCCGTATAATGCTGCACCGGTTATTCGCGAAGAGGTTTTAAAGAAACATCCGGAATTGAAAAATGTGATCAACCTGCTTGCGGGAAAAATCAACAATGAAAAAATGCAAGAGCTTAATGCGAAGGTAGATTTGCAAAAGAAAGACTATGATGATGTGGCACAGGAATTTCTTGAGCAGGAAGGATTGCTGAAATAGCACATGCTGTTGTAAAGGAACGATCAGGCATAAATGAAAGGCTGCGGAATCAGGGGAGCATCCCCTGTTTCTGCAGCCTACTTTTGTTATATTTTAATTTGCAGGAATTTAAGCATCCAGCCCCAGATACTCATCATAGGTCATGGTTTTGTCGATCATGCCGTCAGCGGTTAACTCAATAATCCGATTGGCCAGCGTCTGCACAAATTGGTGGTCGAATGAAGCAAAGAGAATCGATTCTTTAAAGCGCACGAGGCCGTTATTCAGGGCTTGGATCGACTCCAAATCCAAATGGTTTGTCGGTTCGTCCAGCAACAGTACATTGGCGCCGCTCAACATCATTTTTGACAGCATGCAGCGCACCTTTTCCCCGCCGGATAACACATTGGCTTTTTTCTTCACTTCTTCGCCTGAGAACAGCATTCTGCCTAGGAATCCGCGCAAGAAGCTCTCACTTTGGTCTTGCGGTGAATACTGCCGCAGCCAATCGACGAGGTTTAAGTCACTGTTTTCAAAATAGGCGGAATGGTCTTTTGGAAAATAGGCCTGTGAAGTTGTCACGCCCCATTTATATGTGCCGCTGTCCGCTTCCATCTCGCCGGCAAGGATTTTAAAAAGCGTGGTTTTTGCAAGTTCATCGCCGACAAGTGCGATTTTATCGCCTTTATTCATGGTGAAACTGAGATTGTTTAAGACTTTGACGCCATCAATCGTTTTTGTTAAGCCTTCCACCTGCAGCAGGTCATTGCCGATTTCACGGTCCGGTGTAAAAGCGATATAAGGGTATTTGCGCGATGATGGTTTGATTTCGTCAAGCGAAATTTTATCAAGCATTTTTTTCCGTGAAGTTGCCTGCTTCGATTTTGAGGCATTGGCGCTGAACCGCGCAATAAAATTTTGCAATTCCTTGATCTTTTCTTCTTTCTTTTTGTTCTGCTCCTGCGCCATTTTTAATGCCAGCTGGCTTGATTCATACCAAAAATCGTAATTTCCTACATACAATTGAATCTTGCTGAAATCAAGATCGGCGATATGTGTACAGACCCGGTTTAAAAAGTGGCGGTCATGGGAGACGACAATGACGGTGTTTTCAAAACCGATCAAAAACTCTTCAAGCCAGTGGATCGCTTTTAAATCCAGGTGGTTTGTCGGTTCGTCCAGCAACAGAATATCCGGCTTGCCGAACAAAGCTTGGGCGAGCAGGACTTTCACTTTTTCTGACCCGGGCAAATCAGCCATTTTCTTATGGTGGGATTCTTCGCCAATGCCAAGGCCTTTCAGTAAAATAGCGGCTTCAGATTCCGCTTCCCAGCCATTTAATTCAGCGAATTCGCCTTCGAGCTCGGCGGCGCGGATGCCATCTTCATCAGTAAAATCTGCTTTCATATAAATGGCATTTTTTTCCTGCATGATTTCATACAGCCGGGCATGCCCCATCATCACAACATTCAGCACTTCCTCCTCCTCATAAGCAAAATGGTTTTGCTTGAGGATGGCCAGGCGTTCCCCCGGTGTTATCTGCACATCGCCGGTCTGCGGTTCCAGCTCGCCTGAGAGGATTTTTAAAAACGTGGATTTACCGGCGCCGTTTGCCCCAATCAATCCGTAGCAATTCCCGGGCGTAAATTTTATATGGATATCTTCAAAAAGCTTGCGGTCTCCGTAACGCAAACTGACATTGTTTACTGTGATCAAATCATGACCTCCAATTTATTGTTATATTCTTGCAATGTTTCTTAACTTGAAATCTCTTTTCTATTTTAAACGGGGTAAGGCCTTTTTGCCATCTTCTTGTCTCACTCTTAACGGGCAGTAAGGCTCCCGGCTAAAAGATTCAGGATACGAAGAAGAATGGTTGGAAAGCGTGCTGCCTGTAAACCGTTCAACTAACCATCAGTGGAACCTCTCACTGATTTGAAGTTTCACTTTATTTTTCTTTATTCCAAAGTTCCGCTAAAATGAGAGTAACCATTCAATTTGAAAAGGCGGGTTGCTTATGTGCGGACGGTTTACTTTAACAGTGCCACTGCAGGAAATCGAAGCGCGGTTTGAAGCACAGGCTGCGTTTGACACGGAGAATTACCGGCCCAGCTATAATGTTGCGCCATCCCAAATGGTTGCCGCTGTGATTCACGGAGCGGAAAAAAACGATTAGGCTTTTTGAAATGGGGTTTTATCCCTTCGTGGGCAAAGGATCCTGCCGCCGGATATAAAATGATCAATGCCCGCAGCGAAACCATTGCTGAAAAAGCAAGTTTCCGGGCAGCATTCCGGAAAAAACGTTGTTTCATTATAGCAGATTCTTTCTATGAATGGAACCGGAAAAATGGCACGAATACGCCGATGCGGATCCGATTGAAAAAAGACAAGCTGTTTGCGATGGCGGGAATATGGGATAAGTGGGTGGACGCGTCCGGAAAACCGGTCTTTACTTGTGCCATTCTCACTACCAAGGCAAATGGGTTAATGGCTGAAATCCATGACCGCATGCCGGTGATATTGCGAAAAGAAGATGAAGAAAAATGGCTCGATCCGCGCCTCACGAATCCGGATGAACTGCTGCCATTGCTTAAGCCTTATGACAGCAGCAAAATGGAAGCCTATGAAGTCCCGGATCTCGTAAATTCGCCGAAAAACAATACCCCGGAACTGCTTCTTCCAAAAAAACAAACATAAGAATTGAAATTTTAGAAAAAGAAGTTTATATTAAGAATGACAATTGAATGAACGTAACCACAAGGGGAGCTTTTTAGCTGAGAGTGAACATTTTGTTCTAACCCTTTGAACCTGTTAGTTAATACTAGCGTAGGGATGTGGAATACATTTCTTTTATCTCCCAAGGGTTCGTTATGTTCATTGATACCAAAAAGGGGGATTTTTTTATGAAGACTTTAAGTTTACAGGCGATGATTGAAGCGGCGATTTTCGCGGCCTTCGCGATGGTGCTGGACATGCTGCCGTCCGTGAAGGTGACATCTGGCATTTCTTTGTCATTTGCGATGCTGCCGGTATTTGTTATTGCCTTCCGGTGGGGTTTGAAGGCGGGCCTGGCTTCGGGGTTTGTCTGGAGCCTTTTGCAGCTCATAACCGGTGATGCAAGGGATATTTTAAATCCGGTACAGGGGATTTTAGAATACCCGGTTGCCTTTTCATTCACCGCCTTCGCAGGATTATTAACCCCGCTCATCCGGAGCAGTTACGAAAAGGGCAGCAGGACGAAAATGTCATTCTGGATCTGTATGGCGGTTTTGCTGGGCAGTGCTGCACGTTATTTTTGGCATTTTATCGCCGGCATTGTGTTCTGGGGATCATACGCACCTCCCGGACAATCTGCATTTATGTATTCATTGATTTTAAATGGCGGTACGATGATAGGGAATGCCGTATTATGCGCAGTGCTTTCTGTTATCCTTTTCAGCGTTGCCCCCCAGTTATTGACAAAATACCAGCATCACAATAGAAAAGCGGCATAAATTTTGGAAGCAGCCAGTATGTTTGGCTGCTTCTTTTGCGTGCGGCGGTCATGATTCTTTCATAATGGGAAATGATAAGCACATAAAAGAAGAAAGGAAGCGAAAAAATGGACGAGGAGCTTCATCACCCTTTTGAGCGTACAATCATCCCAATGACATCAATCACCAGCGGTACGGGGTACGAGGTTTTGCCTGATCTTTATGCATTGTCGCTGCAAATCGTAAATATTTGTTTTATCGGGCACGAACATGCTTCTGAGTTTGTACTGATCGATACAGGCATGCCAAGATCGGCAGACGCTATTTTGGATACTGTAAGAGAGCGTTTCGGCAGCCGGGCCAGACCAAAGGCCATCCTCTTAACACATGGGCATTTTGACCATGTCGGCGCCATTCGTGACCTGCTTGAAGTATGGGATGTACCGGTTTATGCACATGAACTCGAAATCCCTTATGTCACAGGTAAAGAAAAGTATCCGGATCCCGATCCGACTGTAGAAGGGGGCTTGCTGGCGAAAATATCGCCGCTTTATCCGACGGAACCGGTCCGGCTGGGAAGTCGTGTGCAGCCGCTTCCCGAGAACGGAACCGTTCCTTTTCTGGACAACTGGCGCTGGATCCACACACCGGGCCATTCACGCGGGCATGTATCATTCTTTCGGGATGCGGACCGGGCGCTGATTGCGGGGGATGCATTTATTACTGTCAAACAGGATGAATTTTGGAAAGTACTCACGCAAAAGCAGGAGGTGAGCGGCCCGCCGCGCTATCTCACAACGGACTGGCAGGCTGCCAATGATTCAGTCAGAAAACTTGCAGCACTTGATCCGGCAACTGCGGTATGCGGGCATGGCATCCCGATGGCAGGAGCAGATCTGCATCACGGCCTGCAGGAACTGGCCGGAAATTTTAACAAAGTGGCGGTTCCGGACTACGGAAAATATGTGGATCCGGAGCAAGATCGAAGCCATTAGACAGGCAACCCTATTGCAGTAAGGTCATGATAGGACCCGCGAATCCCCGGGGTGGATCGCGGCTCCGGTTTATCCTGACCGATTGTTGCGGGGATCGTTGCCAGCTTTTGCGTAAAGGAATACAATAATGGTAAGGACTTTTTTCATAGGGAGAGAGGATCGTGGAAGTCAGAGATTTTATGATACGGGATGTCATCACCGTAACAAAAGAAACAACCATTCGGGAACTTTTGCAGCTGCTTGTTGACAATAAGATCGGCGGGGCCCCGGTTGTAGATGACCGGGGAAAACTGCTCGGGATGATCACAGACGGCGATGTCATCCGCTTTTTGCAGCCGAAAGCCCGCACTGTGTATGATATTTATATGACATTTGTCGTGAATGACCGCGAAGATTTTCAACTGAAATTGGCGCAGAGCCTGGACCTGCCGATTGAAAAAATCATGAAAAGGCGGGAAATTTATACCGTAAAACCGGAAGATGACTTTGAAAATGCCTTAACCATACTTGCAAAACACCATTTTAAAAAACTTCCGGTGACAAATCCGGCAGGCCGTGTGGTTGGCGTGATCAGCAGGGGCGATATCATGCGCCAAATCACAACAAAATTGATTCGCCGGCAATAAGGTTTAACCTTTGCTTTCCTGGGGAAACTATCAAGAGTATTCTTCGGGAGGTTAAAAAATGAACGCATCTTTTCCAAAAAATCCAGAACCGCTATGGCGCAAAACAACTGCAATGCCGCATTTCCCTTCTTTAACAGAAGATATACATGTCGACGTTGCGGTTGTCGGCGCCGGCATGACCGGAATTGCCACCGCCTATTTGCTCGCAAAAGAAGGCGTGAAGGCCGCGCTTTTCGATGCCGGCGAAATTGCAAATGGTACAAGCGGCCATACCACTGCAAAAATCACAGCACAGCATGGGCTGATCTATGATGAATTGATCGGGCATTTCGGCAAGGAAATGGCAGAAACCTATTACAAGGCGAACGAAGCCGGTGCGGCCTGTATCGAAGCAATCGTTAAAGAACTTGGCATTTCTTGCGATTATTCCCATCAGGATGCTTATATTTATGCGAATCGTGATCAAGATCTGGCAAAACTTGAAAAAGAATGGCAAGCCTATCAGACATTGGGTATCAAAGGAGAATGGCTGGACAGCCTTCCCGTTGATATTTCTGTGAAAAAGGCAATCAAAATGGAAGGGCAGGCACAGTTTGATCCGCTCGCCTATTTAAAGCCGCTGGTCACATTTTTAGCTGAAAACAATGTGCCTGTCTTTGAAAACACCACCGCAAAAGAGATTGAGTACGGGAAACCGGTCAAAATAAAAACGGATAAAGGGCATACGGTGTCCTGCAATACCGTTTGCGTATGTACCCATTTCCCTTTTTGTGATGCAAAAGGACTCTATTACACAAGGATGTATCCGAATCGTTCCTACCTCATCGCAGTAAAGCCGGTAAAACCCTTTCCCGGCGGCATGTATATTAACGCCGGGCAGCCTGTACGCTCCCTCCGCGGTGTGACGGTTAACGGGGAAAAGCTGCTTTTAGTTGGCGGCGAAAACCACAAAACCGGTGAGGGCGAGCCGATGATACAGCATTATGAAGCACTGCAGGATTACGCGGAAAAAACTTTTGGCATCGAAAAGTTTTATTCCCGCTGGTCGGCACAGGACTTAACGACCCTTGATAAGGTGCCATTTATCGGGCCGATCACCAAAAATGAACCGAATGTTTTAATCGCAACCGGTTTCCGCAAATGGGGCATGACGAGCAGTCATCTTGCAGCCATGATCATGAGGGATAAGATTGTAAACAAACCAAATCCATATTTTAAACTTTTCTCGCCGCAGCGGTTTGAAGGCGACCCGATGGTTAAAAAGTTTCTTTCAACCAATCTTGATGTTGCCGGCCATTTCATAGAAGGAAAACTCGATCTTCCGGATAAATCCTTACAAGATTTACAGCAGGGAGAAAGCGCGATTGTGCGGATGAAAGGAAAACGGGCGGGTGCTTATAAAGATGAAGACGGGAAAATTCACGTACTTGATACAACATGCACCCATCTGGGATGCGAAGTAAATTGGAATTCCGGAGACCGCACCTGGGACTGCCCGTGCCATGGTTCAAGATTTTCCTATACCGGTGAAGTCATTGAAGGCCCTGCAAAAAAACCGCTAAAGAAAATTGCAGAAGAATGATCTATTGACAGCTGCCAAACATCGTCGGATTTCGACGGTGTTTTTTGCATCATATGCGCGGCACGCGGGGCGTATTCCTTTATTACAAATTTTTCGCGATGTTTCAAAACTGCTTGCTGCTGTAATCAAATCAACATTTTCCCGTTATTCGCTTGTTAACTTTCTGTGTTAGCATTCTCTGTGTTGGCAAAATTGCCAGCAAAAAGAGGAGGTTACAATACATGAAAAAAGCAGTAACAGCATTCGCAACTGCGGTGACATTAACAGGGGCAATGGCTGCCAATGCTTCAGCCGCTGTTCCGGATACGCATGTTGTAGAAAAAGGGGATACACTTTGGGGTATTTCACAAAAGTACGATACATCTATCCAACATTTAAAACAAGTGAACCAGCTTTCTTCAGATATCATATATCCAAGACAAAAAATCAACATTTCCACGAAAAAAGTCTACGTGATTAAAGCAGGGGATACGTTATCAGAGATCTCCAATAAATATGGAGTAACGGTCGAACAGCTCAGAAATTGGAACGACCTGCCATCCAACATTATATTCCCGAATCAAGAAATTGTGATCCAATCTAATCCAAGAAGCAAAGTAACGGTAAAAGAAGCTTCTGTGGACGTTTCCGTGCAAGGAAAAACAGATACACGAAATGCAAAAACGGAAGTGAAAAAGCCGAATGTTGAGGTAAAATCGCAGCCGGAAGCCCCGGCCAACGAAGCAAAGGAAGAAGTGAAAAAACCGGATGCTGAGGTGAAATCGCAGTCGTCAACTGCATCCGGCAATAACACCCAGCCGCGAGGAAAAACGATTACGGTGACGGCAACAGCCTATACGGGGGATTGTGCCGGCTGCTCCGGTATCACCGCGACAGGCATCAATGTCAAAAGTAATCCGAATGCAAAAGTCATCGCAGTGGATCCAAACGTGATTCCGCTCGGTTCAAAAGTTTATGTGGAGGGGTACGGAACCGCAGTAGCAGGGGATACAGGCGGCGCCATCCAAGGCAACCGCATCGATGTACTGGTCCCGGACACAGGCACGGCCAGGAATTGGGGAAGAAAAACGGTTAAAGTAACAGTCCTGGACTAATGGCATCATTTTCAGGCAAAAGTGTAAAAGTAACAAGCGAAAATGAAAGAAGAGTCACATCCGGCTATACGATAGGCATTTCTTTACAGCTTCCGGCTTATAGATTGCCTCCCGTACAGCCTTTTTTTTATGTCCCGGGATGAAAAGTCCTGCTTGGAACTTTTTCAAAAACATAGTAAAGTAAGGATATAACAAAATACTTGGAAAGGAAGTGCTGTTGTTTGTCCTTCCCGTTAATCATCGCCGAAAAACCCGACCAGGGCCTGACGCTGTGCTCGGTGTTCCCGTATGTAAAACGCCAGGGATACATTGAAATCAAGCCGAATGAGATTTTCCCGGGGGGCGCGTTCTGCACATGGGCAGTCGGCCATCTCACCCAGCTTGTGCAGCCGCAGGCCTATGATCCAGCCTGGAAACAATGGAAACTTGGCACTTTGCCCATTATCCCCGGAAAATTCAAGTACGAAGTCTCCAAATCAAAAGCCAAACAGTTTCATATTGTCAAAGGATTGCTGAAAGATACGCGCGTGACAGAGGTCATTCATGCCGGTGATGCCGGGCGCGAAGGGGAACTGATTATCCGCAACATTATCCGGCTTTCAGGCGTTAGAAAACCGCTCAGGCGGCTGTGGATTTCGTCATTAACGCCGAAATCGATCCGGGAAGGGTTCCGCCATCTTTTAAATGACCGGGATACCCGACCTTTGTATGAGGAAGCCTATGCGCGGACATGTGCAGACTGGCTCGTCGGCATTAATGCATCCCGTGTATACAGTCTGCTTTTGAAACAAAAAGGCATGAATGACGTGTTTTCCGTTGGGCGTGTCCAGACGCCAACGCTGGCTTTGATTGTCAAACGCGAACTTGATATCGAACACTTTAAACCGGAACCGTTCTGGGAAGTTACCGCAACATTTCAATTTGATGACAAACAATACGAAGGAAAATGGGAGCAAAAACGCGAATCACGTCTAAAAAACCCGGCGCTTGCCCAAAAGATCGCCGACTTTTGCCGGCAAAAACCTGCAGAAATTGCCAAATTGAAAAAGGAAAGGAAGGAATTCCAGCCGCCTTTGCTTTATAATCTATCAACCTTGCAGGCTGCCGCAAACCAGGCTTACAAATTCCCGCCGAAAAAAACATTGGATCTCGTCCAATCGCTCTATCAAAAAGGCATGGTTTCCTATCCCCGTTCCGATTCCAATTATGTGACAAAAGGCGAAGCCGAGACGTTTCCGGACATCATGCAGAAAATCAGCGCTTTTCCGGAGTTTTCCCCGTATTTTCCGCTGCCGCACCCAACCATTACAAACAATAAGCGTTTTGTAAATGAAAAAAAGGTGACCGACCACTATGCGATTATCCCGACTGAACAAGTGGCGAACCCGGCGAGCCTGCAGCATGACGAACGAAAAATTTATGAGATGATTGTCAAACGCGTTATTGCTGCCCACCATGAGAACGCGGTATTCAACTACACGACCATTACGACTTTAGTAGACGGGCGCGCCGAATTTATTTCGAAAGGCACGCAGATGGAGCAGGAAGGCTGGCGCAAAGTATTGTTTGCAAACCAAAAAGAAAAAGCAGCGCTTCTCCCGGACGTTCAAGAAGGGGAAAAAGGCCTCGTAAAAGATGCGAAGGTAAAAGAAGGCAAAACCCAGCCGCCGAAGCGTTATACAGAAGGACAGCTGATCACGCTCATGAAAACGGCGGGCAAATCCTTGGATGATGCAGAGATGGAGAAAGTAATGGCAAAAGTGGAAGGGCTTGGCACAGAAGCAACAAGGGCCGGGGTTATTACCATTTTAAAAGACCGTAAATACATCGAAGTGAGAAAGAACCAGGTGTATGCGACTGATAAGGCAAAAGTGCTGATTCGCGCGATTGGCGATAAAATCCTTGCTTCACCGGAAATGACAGCCAAATGGGAGCAGCGCCTTCATGAAATCAGCAACGGGCAGGCTTCTGCCGCTGTGTTTATGGAACAATCAAAGAAACTGTCCGCCAAAATTGTCCAGGATGCGATCCGGGCTTCACAATCATGGGATTTTACCGGGCTGAAAGTAGAGGAGATTGTGCGCACAAATTCCAAGTATACAATCGGGAAAAAGATCGGCAAATGCCCGAAATGCGGCAGTTATATCGTCGATAAGGGCAATTTTTACGGCTGCAGTGCCTATAAAAAAACAAGCTGCAGCTTTACCTTGCCGAAACTGCTGCTCGGCAAAAAAATCAGCCAGACCAATGTGAAGAAGCTCCTGGCCGGCGAAGAAACCAATGTCATCAAAGGCTTCAGGAAAAAGGAGCGTTCATTTGATGCAAAATTAAAATTGGATGGCGAAAAACTTCACTTTATCTTTGCACAGCAGAAAGCAGGGGCAAAAAAATAGCATAGGGGCAGGGGCCGCTTTCGGAATGTTCGGGCAGCCCCGCGCCTTTATCCCGCTTCTGCCCGTTTTTTTTTCTTATTCACAAATACCGCGACACAAACAATCAGGACCATCACAATCAGGCTTGCATAAAGGCCGGGGCGGATTTCTTTTTCGGCAAGCGTGCCGCTAATGCCGGCGAGCAGGAACAGCAGCCCGGTCCAGGACATCCATTTTCCGGCACCGCCCGTCTTCAGTACACGCAGCGACGAAATAATAATGAACAGCCAGTTAAACAATAGCAAAATCCCGGCAGCTGTTGTAATGTATTCATAAATTTTTCCCGGAAGAAGCAGCGCGGTCACAATGGAAAGAATTAAACCGGCAGTTGCCAGCGCCAGGGAAGGAAGCGGAAGATTTTTCCATTTTTTTATTTTCTTTGCAAACAGTTTTGGTGCATCCCCATCATCCGATAATGTGACAAGCAGATTGGTTACCCCGAACAGGGATGCAGTCATCGTGGAAAAGCCGGCAATAATAATCGCTCCGTTAAAGACATGCGGAAAAAACGCAAGATGGTAGTCATCCATTGCTTTGACAAACGGGCTTTCTTTTTCATTAAAGACATGGTAGGGCTCCATCACGACGGTCAGCCCGAGTGAAACAACATAGATGATTGTAAGCACGATCAGCATAATGGACCCCGATTTCGGCGCATCGTCTTTGTTTTTCAATTGCATCGCCATCAAGCCGATCACCTCGATGCCGCCAAACGCATAAAACGCATAGAGCAGGGAAGCCCAAAAGCCAAGCAGGCCGTGCGGGAAGAGTTGTTGCACGGAATCCGGAAACTGCATTTTGTCCCCATGCCCGCCGTCAATCCACCCGAATAGTGCGGCAAGTGCAAGCACGATAAACATGACGATCGCCGCTGTTTTTACGACCGCAAGAATATTTTCCACCTTATCGAAACCTTTCGTGCCAAGCAAAACGACCAGTACCGAAAGCGCTGCATAAATGGCAGCCAGCACCCATAATGGCAGCTGGTGGAACCAAAATTTCGTGAGGATCGAAAGCGCGGTTAATTGGCTGCCCATGATGAGAATATTCGAACTCCAATAATTCCAGCCACAGCTGAAACCCGCCCAATTGCCATACGCTTTTTTCGCATAATAGCAAAATGAACCTTCATGCGGGTCATCCGCGGTCATTTTCGCAAGCGCATGAAAAACAATATAAGTGCCAATTGCCGCAATGATAAATGAAATGACAATAGAAGGGCCCGTCGTTTTAATCCCGATTCCCGAGCCGAGAAAATAACCCGTCCCGATTGTACAGCCCACCCCGATCAAAGAAAGCTGCCACCACGATAAATCCCCTTTTTTTGTCGCTTTAGATGGTTGTTTTGTCTTGCCCATCCGTCACCCTCCTTCATCAACATAGTCATACTGTTTGATGAAAAAGGGAGAATTATGTATAGAAGCGGTTTTTTTAAAAGCGTGCTAACTCAGCAAAGTTTTGATGCCATGGCCGCCGAAATAAAGCCCGAATACAATCAACGATGCACCGGAGATGACAGAAATGGCCTGCAAAGTACGATGATTTAAAAAACGCCGGAATCCGCTAGTTAAGGCAGCCATAAAAATATCCCAAATGAAGAGGCCGAGAAATATCATGCTGCTGCAGGCCATTAGCATGCCGGTCCCGAAGCTCGCCGCAGTTTTTGCCAGTACCGAACCATAAATTCCGAGCCAGAACAGAATGGAGAGCGGGCTTGTGATTGACATGATAAATCCGGTGAAAAAACAGGTGGTAAGCGGTTCTTTCTTGCGGTCCATATCGACAATAATGGTTCTTGCACTGACAATACTTTCCACACCGGAATAAATCAGCACAAACCCGCCAAACAGCCAGAGAAACACCTGTATCATCTCAATTGTTAAAAATTGGACAAGCCCCAAATAGACCGCCAGCATAAAAATGGCATCCGCCATCATTGACCCGGTGCCGACCATCCAGGCGTGCCAGAACCCGTTTTTAATGCCTTTATCAATACGGGCGGAATTCACCGGGCCGATGGGTGCCGCTAACGTCAGGCCTAAGAAAATATAACCGGCAAGAAGACTCATGCTCAATTGCCCCACTCCTTCATACGGAAACTTGTACATTTTATGCAGGACAACTTTGTTTCATGCCAGGGGAAGGGATGAAAAGGCACAGGGAAACCCAACAGGCAGGGCAGAGCCGGCATACATGAAAATTTTTGCGAAACCGAAACCTTAACCGGAGGGTGTTCGTAATCCTGTCACGGTTAAATGCTCAAGTATTGAAACATTCCAACACAGCAAGTTTTACAGTATAGTGGATTTATAGATAAAGAGTTGAAAAGCATAATGAAAGGGTGACAAAAATGTCCGGAAAAAAGGGGAAAACACTGCGGACGGCCATTAGTCTGGGTTCCATCGGCCTTTTGATTGCGGCAAAACTAAAATATTTGCTGGTGATATTAAAATTAACAAAATTATCTTCCTTGTTTACTTTATTTTTATCACTTGGGGTATATGCTGTGGCTTACGGCTGGTCATTTGCCATTGCCTTAATGTATTCCATGCTGGTGCATGAATCCGGGCATATGATTGCTGCTAAGCAGCGCGGCGTGAAAACATCGCCAATCTTTTTTATCCCGTTTGTCGGCGCAGCTGTAGGATTAAAGGAAGACATAAAACACTCAAAAGACGAGAGTTATATCGCCTACGGGGGGCCATTATTCGGCACAATTGCTACCATCATTGCGCTTCTCTTTTACTTGATCTTTCACGGCGATATCTGGCTGCTTGCGGTTTACATCGGTTCGATACTGAATCTGTTTAATCTGATCCCGCTCTCTCCGCTCGATGGCGGGCGGATTGTTACTGTGCTTTCCCCGAAAATCTGGGGGGCCGGTTTGCTGCTGCTTGGGGTTTACACATTTTTCGTACCGAGCCCGATCGTCATTTTCATCATCATCATTGGCGCTATTGAAGCATTTTCGCAGCTGCGAAGACCCTATGAAGGCCGGCTGGCTGAGGCGTATGTACGGATGCTGAAAAAAAGGAAAAAGCGATTTGAAGCGTATCAGCAGATGGATGATGTTTATCAGCGCAACACCATTGCTTATGACGATGTCCAATACGCCAGGCACTTAAAAGAAAGATTCGAACAGCTGGAGGAAAATCAAAAGCTGGATAAAAAATACCGGAAACCAAGGCTTGCGCTAATGGAAAAACAGCTGGAAATGTATGATGAAACGTCTTACGAGGATGTGGAAACCGGCTTGAACTGGCTTGGCAAAACCATTAAAACCGAAAAAGAAGCCGTTGCCAGGCGGCGCAACTATTATAAAACGACAACAAAAGAAAAAATCAGCACCGGCTTGGCCTATTTAGGTTTAATCGCTGTCCTCGGCGTCCTGTTTTATATCAGCCGCGACATCCTGCCAGACCCGCATTCCTTTTAAACCGCGTTTTAAATACATGCAAGCGGGAATATGAATGGGAAACGAAACAGAAACTGGGGGGATGGCGTATGATCCATGAATTCAAAAATGATGACCACCACTGGAAATGGTATCATCTGGAGAGCCATAATCAAGAGGAAATAAAACAAATTATTGATGAAAATAAAGAATGCAAAGACTGGCTCGATCATATAGAAAAAAACCAAACCAATAAACTGACAGTAGATACCACCCGCTATGAAAAACCTTTTGTGAACGGTTCGCTGATTTACCAGCAGAACACGATTAACCGTGAAGAACATGATTTGTTCCACTTTTATTTGACGGAGCGGATTCTTTTAACTGTCGACCTCGATTTTTCAAAGCTGAAGAACACCGAAATAAAAAAAATCATCAATCAAATGGAGCACTCCCAAAATTCGGTGGAAGCTTTTTCAATTATTCTCGGTGCCCTCACCAATAACTATCTGAAAAAAATTGATGACTTTGAAATAAAACTGAATGATCTGATTTGGGAAATCCAAAAGCGGAATAATATTCATACTTTGGATAAAATTTATGAACGGCGCCACGAATTATTAATATGCAGAAATCTGATGATCCCGATCCAGGAAATTATGCTCGGCCTGGAAGAAGGGTTCGGGGAAGAAATACTTCGCTACCCGCAGATCCGGCAGCGGTATGTGAAGATGAAGCGATGTCTGACTTTGATAAAAGAATACCAGCAGGAAATTGATACCATGATTAATGTCGAAGAAGTCATATCCAGCCACCGCGGAAACTCCATTATGAAAACCTTGACCGTAATCACAACCCTGTTTACACCAATCTCTGCCTGGGGCGCTTTATGGGGCATGAATTTTAAAAATATGCCGGAATTATCTTGGCACTATGGTTATTTGCTGGCGCTCGGCGTGATTCTTCTCAATACGGTCTTCCTGTATTTCTTTTTGTTTAAAAGGGGCTGGACCGGCGATATTTTACAGGGGAAAGAAAAACACTCGCTCTTTAAATAACGGAAAAAAGCTTGCTCTTGCGCAGGCTTTTTTAATGCGAAAAATTTTCTAAAAAGACTGGGTGTATGCAGATGCATGAAAAGGCAAGAATAAAAATGAGCAAAAAGGCGCAGGCAATAAGTTTCGAAAAAGAAAAAATATTAAAACAAAAATGACAAAAGTCGCATAGACAAATAGAGTAGACAAGCTAGACTGGAAATGAAAAGGAAACGATTTTGAAAGGAGCGGGCAGGTTGAAGAAACTGGGGAAATATAGTTTGGCTTTTATGTTGCTTTTTTCCATCGTTAATTTTACAGGCATCACTGCCAATGCGGGGGAAAATCACGGGAACAGTATAAATAAAGCGAAAAGCCGGTGGGTGGAAACGAAACTGAAAAGGATGTCGTTAGAAGAAAAGGTCGGCCAGTTGTTTATCGTCTATGCCAACGGAAAAACGCCGGATGATCCGGCCGATGCGGAAGCAAATATGGAAGCAGACCGCGGCGGTGCGAATTTTAAAGAGATCATTAAAAAATACCATATAGGCGGGGTGATTTATTTCAACTGGTCGGATAATATCGGGACACCGGCCGATACTGCCCAGGTGCAGCAATTATCCAATGGCTTGCAAAAAATAGCCTTGAAACAGAGGCCGGGCATTCCGCTGTTTATCTCAACCGACCAGGAAGGCGGAGTTGTGGCGCGCGTAACAGAACCGGCGGCTGTTTTTCCCGGGAACATGGCGCTCGGGGCTGCACGGTCTGCTGCATACGCCAGGCAGTCTGCGCAAATCATGGGTACAGAACTTAAAAGCCTCGGGATTAATATGGATTTTGCACCGGATCTTGATGTAAATGTTAATCCGGAAAATCCTGTTATCGGGGTGCGTTCCTATTCTGAGAACCCCGATCTCGTTGCCACTCTCGGAACGGCACAGATTGCCGGGTTTCAAAGCGAAGATGTGATTGCAACCGGCAAGCATTTTCCCGGCCACGGGGATACCGATGTCGATTCCCACTACGGCCTGCCTATTGTTAACCATGACTTGAATACGTTAAATGAGGTCGATTTAAAACCGTTTAAAGCGGCAATCCGTTCGGGAGTTGACGCAATTATGACGGCACATATTGTCGTCCCCGCCCTGGATGATTCCGGCTTGCCGGCAACACTCTCCAAAAAAATAATGACGGGGCTGCTCCGTGAAAAGCTTGGTTACAATGGCCTGATTATTACAGACAGCCTCGATATGTCGGGCGCCAATGTCCTGCCTGCCGGCCAGGTTGCGGTTGCGGCTTTTGAAGCGGGCGCCGACATCTTGCTGAATCCGCCAGATGTTGATGTTGCTTACCAGTCAGTGCTTAAGGCAGTGAAAGAAGGTAAAATCAGCCGCAAACGGTTGGATGAGTCGGTTGCACGGATTTTAGGGGTAAAATATGAACGCGGGATCGTCCGTCACCCGTTTACAAAAAAGCAGGCACTCAGGAATATCGGGACAGCAGAACATCTGGCGGCAGCGGATAAAATAGCGGAAAAAAGCCTGACACTTGTAAAAAATAGCAACAATATTCTACCGTTGCAAAAACAGCAGAACATATTGGTTGCCGGACCGTCAGCAGCAAATACCGACCGTTTGGCAGCACTTTTAGCGGAAAAAAGTTTTAAAGCAAGCAGTTATGCCACCGCAATTTCGCCAACACAGGAACAGATGAAGGACGCTGCTGAAAAAGCGAAAACGGCGGATGTCATTGTTGTCCCTGCCTATAATGTGAATACAAACAAAGCCCTGCAGGCGTTCCTGAAAGCATTAAAAACAGCGGGAAAACCAGTTGTGATGGTATCGGTGCGGAATCCTTACGACATCATGGGCGCGCCTGAAGCGGACGCCAACCTGTTAACGTACGGAAACCGTGATGCATCAACAAAAGCAGCCGCAAAAGCACTCGCAGGCGAAATCAATCCAGGCGGGCATTTGCCGGTCTCGATTCCGGGGCATTATCCATTTGGGTATGGGCTTAAATATCAATAAGGGGGGAATTGTTTTTGAAAAGCAGAGGCCTAAAAATTGGTGTATGGGTGTTGATGATGACGATGTTATGGGGATATGCCGCGCCGGTTTTTGCAAAAGAAGCGGACAAAAAAACATGGGGAGAGGCGCCGGCCAGGTTTTCCTGGGACAAGCCGGGCCCATCTTCCAGTGTGTTGCATAAAGGCCCCCCTGAAACAGCCGGGATGGTGCACAGCCCATTAAATGAAATAGACCGGGCTGTAAACGAAGCGATTGCGCGTAAAGTTATGCCGGGCGCTGTCGTGCTTGTGGCGCGGAAAGGGGCAGTGGTAAAAGAGCAGGCATACGGCTATGCTTACCGTTACACGGATGACCAATATACGGAAGCACCCGATCCGGCAGCTGCAAAAACAAACACGATTTATGATATTGCATCGATCAGCAAGCTGTTCACTTCGATCGCCGCCATGCAGCTGTATGAGAAAGGGAAATTTACGCTCGAGGACCCTGTTGCCAAGTACATTCCGGAATTTGCGGAGAACGGAAAAGAATCCGTCACAATCCGCGGGCTCATGACCCATACTTCAGGATTTGAAGCTGGCATTCCGGTTTATAAAATGGGTACATCACGGGAAGACCGCCTTGAAATTGTCCTGAAGCACGGGCTTGCCAATCCGCCGGGAACGGTTTATACGTACAGCGATTTAAATATGATCACGCTTGGCGTCTTAGTCGAACGGCTCAGCGGGCAAAGGCTTGATGCGTATGTAAAAGACCATATCACCAATCCGCTCGGCATGAAAGACACGATGTATAATCCGCCCGCATCGTTAAAACAGCGCATTGCCGCAACAGAGTATCAAACGTGGACGGACAGGGGGCTTATACGGGGACAGGTTCATGACGAAAACGCATGGGCGCTCGGCGGCGTGGCGGGACATGCAGGCGTGTTTTCAACCGCGCATGACCTCGCTGTACTTGCACAAACGATTCTGCAGCAAGGCAAATACGGCAGCACCCGGATTTTAAAAGCATCAACCGTGCAGCTGATGGAACAGAATTTGAACAGCGCTTTTCCGGGTGATGATCACGGGCTCGGTTTCGAGCTGAACCAGGGCTGGTACATGGATGCGTTCGCAGACATGAACACCATGGGCCATACCGGCTATACCGGCACATCAATTGTCATCAGCCCGAAAAACCAGACCATTGTCATCCTGTTAACCAACCGCGTCCATCCGACCCGCGACACGGTTTCGACAAACGGCATAAGAAGAACAGTAGCCCGGCTTGCAGCAGATGCGATTCCGGTCGCAATCCCCGGGAAAAAGCAGGCATGGTTTGCGGGCTATGGCGACAATAATGAATTCGTTCTGCAAACTGAAGTCAGTCTGAACAAGCCGGCGGTTCTCCGCTTCCAAACCTGGTACCGCATTGAACAGAATGCAGACTGGGGCAGAGTGCAAGCCTCTAAAGACGGCAAAACATGGACAACGCTCGGCGAGGATTTAACCGGTTCAAGCGGCACCTGGAAACAAATATCCTGCCCGCTGCCTGAGGGAACGAAATATCTTCGCTTCGTTTATGAAACAGACGGATCGGTAAACGGCCGCGGCTGGTATGTGCTTAAACCTGAAGTGATAGCGGGAGGCCAACCCATCAAGGCTGTTTTCACAAGTACAGGCTGGGCACTTCGAAACCGGTAAGGGGGAATCTGCATGAAAATGAAAAAATGGTATGCTGCCATTCTGGTGTTCCTTTTAGCTTTTTCCTCTCTGGCGGCAGTACAGGTTGCACACAGCAAACCGCCGCAATCACATAAGCGGTCTTCGTTTCAACTTGGCGTTGATGTTTTGCTGAAAGACAGGCTCGACTTGTTAAAAGGGAAACGCGTTGGGCTAATCACCAACCCGACCGGCGTAGACCAATCGTTAAACAGCATTGTTGATCGTTTTGCAGGCAATTCAGACATTCATTTGACTGCGTTGTTTGGCCCGGAGCACGGCGTCCGCGGCAGTGCCGAGGCAGGAGCTTATGTACCGTTTTACACAGATCTGAAAACGGGTCTTCCGGTGTACAGCTTATACGGTGAAACAAAAAAGCCCACACCGGAAATGCTCAAAGATGTCGATGTGCTCGTTTTTGATATCCAGGATGTGGGAGCCCGGTTTTACACTTATATTTACACGATGGCCTATGCGATGGAAGCGGCAAAGGAAAAAGGCATCCCATTTATCGTCCTTGACCGCCCGAACCCGATTGGCGGCACGAAAGTAGAAGGACCGGTACTTAATCCGGACTATGCTTCTTTTGTCGGGATGTACCCGATTGCCCTCCGCCATGGCATGACTGTCGGCGAACTGGCAAAATATTTTAATAAAGCATGCGGAATCGGCGCTGATCTCACTGTCGTCCCGATGAAAGGCTGGCACAGAGAAATGTATATGGACGACACCCCGCTCGAATGGGTGATGCCGTCACCGAATATGCCGACACTGGACACGGCCGCCGTCTATCCCGGTACGGCATTGATAGAAGGGACAAATATTTCAGAAGGGCGGGGGACAACGCGGCCGTTTGAATTGATCGGCGCCCCGTTTATCGATGGTGACCGGCTGACTGTAAAACTTAACCAACTGGGGCTGCCGGGGGTGCGTTTCAGGAGCGCTTCGTTTACGCCAACAACATCTAAATGGAGCGGCCGGCTTACAAACGGCATCCAGATCCATGTTACAGACCGGAATAAGTACCAATCTGTAAAAACCGGCTTGGCGATTGTCAAAACGATCCATGACCTCTATCCGAATCAATTTGCCTTCCGTGCCGAGGACAAAAATGGCGTTTCCTACTTTGACCAGCTGATCGGAAACGTCTGGGTAAGGGAAGCGATCAACAATGGCACATCCCTGCAGGACATTGAAAAGCGCTGGCAGAAAGATTTGAAGGAATGGAAGAAAAAACGCGCCAAGTATTTGATGTATCATTGAAACTTTTAAGGACAGCCGGCACCATAAGCCTAAAATGCTGTGCCGGCAAGTAATCCACAGGCCTATCTGCCAGCTATTCCTTCTGCTTGCACTTGAAAATTTAAAGTTTAAAAATCCCCCTAGCTGTTTTTACTTAGGGGGTTACATCATTTTAGGAGGTTTTTTTAATAAGGTTTTTGAACAATTTTCATATTTTAGGGATTTCGGGGAATTGGCAGGTTTTAATTGCAGGAATATCTGTTATATTTGTCGAAATCTATTAGCAAAAGGGCCCTGAACCTCTGCAACATTTCTTCTTGACGTCTCCTCTCCAAATATGTTATCTTTAATTCAACCAATAATCCTTTAGTGTATTAGAGTACTAATATAATAAAGAGAGATCTTTAGGATGTGAGACCGAATGTTTTTACCAGAAGGCAGCCAGGATGAAATTGGCGCAATTATTGCCAATCGTTCAAAAGTATTTGAAACCTTCCGCCATGTGGCAGCACTGCGGAATTATACAGAAATTTCAACGCCGCTTGTTGAATATGCAGATACATTTACAAACGTGCAAGTCGGGATGAAACTGCAAAATATGCTGAAATGGTTTAACGCCGGCGGCCAGATTGAAGTGCTTCGGCCGGACTGGACCACTTCAATTGCAAGAGCGCTTGCTAAAAAGGAGTTTCAGCAACATAAATGGGCATACCAGGGATCGATTTTCAGACAGGAAACGCCGGGACTTGAAAGCAGGCAGGTCGGAATCGAAATCGTGGATCTTCCGGCACTGCTCGGGGAAAGCGAATGCTTGTTTTTTGCCCACGATTTCTTCGCACAGCTCGGGATTCAGGATGTCATGGTTGAACTTGGCCATACCGGCATTTTTGAAGAATGGGTGGCAGAATTGGGTTTGCCGGCTGACCAGGTTGACAGGTTGCGGGCTGCGATGCACGATAAGCGCAAAGATGAAGTATATGGCATTGCAAGCTCAGGCGGCAATGGGGAAATCGCGGCAGAACTGGCAGCACTCGTTGATGCTTACGGCCCTTTCAGCATGATCCAAACCTATCTGGACCGCTGGAAAGGCAGGCCCGCACACATCAGGATGCTTGAACATATTCAAAAGCTGGGCGAAACCTTGTTTGCAATCGGTATTAAAGATATCATCATTGACCTGGGCAGGGTCAAAAATCTTCCTTATTATACCGGGATATTGTTCAGGGGATTCTTAAAACAAAATGGGGCAGCCTGCTTTTCAGGGGGCTGCTATGATAAACTGTATGACCAGTTTAACCGCAAAACGACTGCTGTCGGAATTGCGTTTAACGCCGATATTTTAGCAGAACAGCTCGGGAATGAAAAAACGCCTGAAAAAATTTGTATCATCGCCACTGAGGAAACGCTCGCTGAAGCGGAAAAGCTAAGAAAAAAGTATACAGGCAGCATTGTCGATGTCCGGTTCGAAAAGCCGGTCCGGGGTGAATTTGACACCGTGCTGCAGCTTACAAACAATAGCGGCAAATGGGGGGCAGAAGAGGTTTGAAAATCAGCATTGCATTAACAAAAGGCAGAGTAGAAAAACAATTTTTGCAATATGTAAAGACGCGCGGATTTGAGGTTGGCCCGCTCATCGATAAAGGCCGGAAATTACTCGTTGAAACCGATGAATTTATCTGTATATTCGTAAAAGGTGTCGATGTTGCAACCTATGTCGAATACGGAATTTGCGATATCGGCATTGTCGGGGAAGATATTTTAGCCGAAGACCAGCCGGATGTATTCGATCTGATGCCCTTGCCGTTCGGTAAATGCCGCTTTGCGCTCTGCGGAAAACCGGAAAGCATCCGGCATAACCGCAAACGACGGATTGCCACGAAATATCCCCATGTTACACAGCGCTTTTTTCGTGAAAAAGGCGAATCTGTTGACATCGTAAAATTGGAAGGTTCCGTTGAATTGGCACCGATCGTCGGGCTCGCAGATGCAATTGTCGACATTGTTGAAACAGGGAACACACTGAGAGAAAACGGGCTCGTTGTCATTGAAAATATTCAGCCCATCACATCGAGGCTGATTGCCAACCGGTCCGCGCTAAAATTAAAAAAAGACGCGATACAGCCCTTCATTCAGAAATTGCAGGGAGAGGAGATCCTCAAATGATTAGGGAGTTCACAAAGGAACAATTTACCGAAAGTTTTTTACGTTCGAAAAACAAAAGCAGTGTGCTAGATGAAAACGTATTGAAAACGGCAAAAGCTGTGCTTGAAGACATTCGTTTAAACGGCGATGCGGCACTTGAAAAATACGTCGCCAAATTTGATGGCGAAGTGCCTGAAACCTGGGAAGTTTCCGCTGATGAACGGAAACGGGCCTGGCAGGAAGTTTCAAAAGAAGTCATCGAAGCCCTGCAGAAAGCGGCTGAAAACATCCGCAATTTCCACGCAAAACAGCTGCAAAACTCGCGGATCATCCAGATGGAGGAAGACATCATTGCCGGGCAGCTGTTCAGGCCGGTTGAAAAAGTCGGTATTTATGTGCCGGGCGGGACTGCCTGCTATCCATCAACCGTTTTAATGAATGCCATTCCTGCCGTTTTGGCGGGGGTTGAAGAAGTCATCATGGTGACGCCGCTGCGCGAAGGCAAAAAAATTGCCCCGATCTTATCGGTTGCTGCAGACATTGCCGGCGTTCGCACGATCTACAAAATCGGCGGCATCCAGGCGATCGGCGCGCTGGCGTACGGAACCGAAACGATTCCAACGGTCGATAAAATCGTCGGCCCGGGGAATGCATATGTGGCCGCCGCCAAATCGCTTGTCTACGGAACAGTTGGCATTGATATGATCGCAGGCCCCTCGGAAGTGGCGGTCATTGCTGATGAAAATGCCAACCCGGTTTATATTGCCGCTGATTTAATCGCACAGGCAGAACACGACGAGCGGGCCCGGACGTTCTTGTTCACGACTTCACGCCCGTTAATTGAAGCAACAAAAGAAGCGCTTGAAAAACAATGCACTGTCCTGCCGCGCCGGGAGATCGCTGAAACCTCGATCAAAACACAAAGTGCAGCAGTACTTGTGGAAAATATTGACCAGGCCTTTGAACTTTGCAACCGGCTGGCGCCTGAGCATTTGGAAATTCAGGTCCAAAATCCGCTCTTGCAGCTCTCAAAAGTAAAAAATGCCGGCTCAGTATTTCTTGGTGAAAACACACCGGAAGCAATTGGCGATTATTTCGGCGGCCCGAACCATGTCCTGCCGACGTCGGGGACAGCGCGTTTCTCATCAGGGCTGTCTGTTGATGATTTCTTCAAAAAAATTACATATTTGCATTATTCCAAGAATGCTTTGCAAAAAGCGGCACCGTCAGTAATCGCAATTGCGGATCAGGAACGGCTCGCCGGGCATTTGCGGGCAGTTGAAAAACGGGTGAAAGGGTGAAAAACTTTGCGTACAGCAGCAAAAAGCAGAAAAACCAATGAAACATTTATCGAAGTCGCGGTCAATTTAGATGATGCAACCGAAGTCACAATTGAAACAGGTGTCGGATTTTTTGATCATATGCTGGACCTGTTTGCCAAACACGGCCGCATCGGCCTTGTTGTGAAGGCAAAAGGCGATCTGCATATCGACAGCCACCATACTGTCGAGGACATCGGCATTGTGCTTGGGCAGCTGGTTCGCGAAGCGCTCGGCGATAAAAAAGGCATTACACGTTACGGATCGGCTTATGTGCCGATGGATGAAGCGCTTGGCTTTGTTACACTCGATATCAGCGGCCGGCCTTTCCTTCATTTTGATGCTGAGCTTGCCAACCCGAAACTTGGAAACTTTGATACCGAACTCGTCCGCGAATTTTTCCAGGCTTTTTCCTTCCAGTCGGCGATGACGGTGCACGCCCGTGTACTGTATGGCATGAACACGCACCATAAAATCGAGGCACTCTTTAAAGCCCTGGGCCGTGCGCTCCACCAGGCAGTTGCGGTCGACCCGGAAATTAAAGGCGTAAATTCCACAAAGGGGTTGATTGAATGATTGCCATTGTAGATTACGGCATGGGCAATATTGCGAGCGCATCAAACGCTTTCCGCAAGCTTGGCTATGAAGTGATCATAACCGATGACCCGAAGCAGCTGTATGCAGCCTCCCATATCGTGCTGCCGGGGGTTGGCGCCTTTAAAGCGGCCGTCTTTGAAATTGAAAAGCGCGGGCTGCGGCCGGTATTGGAAGACCTCGCCGAAAAGAAACCTTTTTTAGGGATTTGCCTTGGCATGCAGCTATTATTTGAAACCGGTTTTGAAAACGGCCTTTCAAAAGGGCTTGGCTTTATTCCGGGCACAGTCAGAAAGATTGAAACGAAGCACATCCTCCCGCATATCGGCTGGAATACGCTTGATATTAAGGAAGGGTTCCCGGCTTTTAATGCCTTTCAAAATAAACATGTATATTTCGTCCACTCGTTCCAGGCAGAGACAACCGCGTCATATATCGTTGCCTCAACCGATTACGGGACAGAAATTCCTGCAGTTGTCCGCAACAAAAATGTATACGGTATGCAGTTCCACCCGGAAAAAAGCGGAAAGGTCGGCATGGACTTATTAAAAACATTTTTACAGGAAAGCAGCATGGAGGTGCAGGCATGAAAATTATCCCTGCCATTGATTTAATAGCCGGAAAATGCGTCCGGCTTTACCAGGGCGATTTTAACAGGACAACAGAAGTTGCATCTGACCCGGCTGCCCAGCTTGCCCGTTTTATCGCAGACGGCGCCGAAATCATCCATATTGTTGATCTCGACGGGGCGAGAGCAGGCAGCCCGAAACAAATCGATCTCATCGAAAATTTATGTAAATTATCTACGGTTCCAATCGAGATCGGCGGCGGCATTCGCGATCTCGAGACGATACGTAAATACGCGGAAATCGGCGCATCCCGGATTGTACTTGGGACGGCGGCAATTGAAAATCCGGATTTTTTAAAAGCAGCCGTCGCCGCGTTTCCGGAAAAAATTGTCGTCGGCATTGATGCGAAAAATGGTAAAGTTGCAACACATGGCTGGCTTTCAGTTACGGAAATGGATGATATCGATTTTGCCAGAAAAATGGAAAGAATCGGTGTAAAACGCATTGTTTTTACCGATATTTCAAGGGACGGCACCATGCAGGGGCCAAATCTTAAAGCATTAAAAGCACTTCTTAACGCCGTTTCCTGCGATATCATCGCATCAGGCGGGATCACAACCGAAGAAGATGTAAAAAACTTAAGTGCAATCGGCATTCAGGAAGCCATTGTCGGCAAAGCCATTTACGAAGGCAGAATCCGTTTAAAGGGAGTGGCGCAAAATGATTGCGAAAAGAATCATCCCCTGTCTTGATGTCAAAGACGGGAAAGTGGTAAAAGGCACAAATTTTGTCGGCCTGCGCACGGTCGGTGATCCGGTTGAACTAGCACAATTTTACTCTGAAAGCGGCGCCGATGAGCTGGTTTTCCTCGATATCACGGCAACTCATGAACAGCGGGACACGGTTGTCAACATGGTAAAAAGAACTGCTGAAAATGTGTTTATTCCATTTACAGTCGGAGGCGGTGTACGGACAATAGATGATGTTACCCGCCTGTTAAAAGCAGGGGCGGACAAAGTATCGATGAATTCAGCTGCAGTCCGGAATCCGGAGCTGATCCGCCAGTCGTCCGAACGTTTCGGCGCGCAATGTGTGGTCGTTGCAATCGATGCGAAGAAAGTGGAAGCAGGCAAGTGGCATGTGCTTGTCAATGGCGGCAGGATTGACACCGGGCTTGACGCGCTCGAATGGGCGAAGGAGGCTGAACGCCTCGGCGCCGGCGAAATTTTATTGACGAGCGTTGATACGGACGGCGTCAAAGATGGTTTTGATTTGCCGCTTACGGAAACAATGGTCAAAACGCTGCAAATTCCTGTGATTGCGTCCGGCGGCTGCGGCAAACCGGAACATTTCCCGGAAGTATTTAAAGAAACCGATGTCTCCGCGGCACTTGCAGCGTCGATTTTCCATGAAGGCACGTTTACCATCAAAGAAGTGAAGGACTGCTGCAGCAATGAAGGAGTGAATATTCGTGAAGCTTGATTTTTCAAAAGGGCTGATCCCCGCGATTGTGGTCGATGACAGCACGGGCGATGTATTGATGCTCGCATATATGAATGAAGAAGCGTACAGAAAGACACTAGAAACAAAAGAAACCTGGTTTTACTCACGTTCAAGAGAAACACTCTGGCATAAAGGCGAAACATCCAGCAACACGCAAAAAGTAAAATCAATCCAGGCCGACTGCGATGCCGATACGCTGCTGCTCCGTGTAGATCCAAGCGGCCCGGCCTGCCATACCGGAGAGCGCACCTGCTTTTACCGCACGATTGATGAAAACGGGAAAGCAGCGGAAACGGGCATGCCTTCCAACAAAAGAATTTTCGACCTGTTAATGGAAGAAATCGAAAGCCGGAAAACAGAACCGGTTGAAAATTCCTATACCAACTATTTATTTGATAAAGGCATTGATAAAATTGCAAAAAAATTTATCGAAGAAGCCGGCGAAGTGATCATCGCTGCGAAAAACAACAGTAAAGAAGAAATTGTTTTCGAAACGGCGGACTTATTGTTCCATACGTTTGTCCTGCTCGCCAGCCAAAATGTAAAACTTGAAGAGGTGGAACAGGAATTGCGAAACCGGTCAGCGAAAAAGGGAAACAGCAAAGGCGACCGCAAGAAAATTGAAAAGTGGTAAACCTGAATCATCTCAAAAAATGGTAGAGGCAGACAGAAAAAGTTTAATCGTGAACATTTGTGCGGGTTTCTCATAAAGGGGCATGTTCTTTTATCTCCCTATAAATAAAAGAAATCAGGCCGCATTTTTATCGGGCCTGATTTCTTCTGTATCCAGCTTATTTACAAACCTGGATATAATAATATAATGTTGTGCCATCTTTGACAGTTGACAGGACTTGATGCCCGTGCCTTTTGCAGGATGCCGGCACATTGATGAAGGATTGCGGGCAATCAGCGATGACTTCTAATATTTTCCCGTCTTCCAATTTTTCTATTGCTTCAAGCGTATAAAGCTCCGGATAGGGGCAGGATTCCCCACGAACATCGAGTGTTGCATCAACCATTAATTGTTTCTTTTTTTCAGCCATTTGATTTAGCCTCCTGTATGGTTATGCTGTCGTCTTTTTGGATAACAGCCTCTTTTTTTGCGCCATTTTTTTCGTATACCAGTTCTCCCTCCAGATGACAAGCAGATAGAGCAACGCCAGAAATCCAGCCGTGCCCAGCAATGCCCCGGCCCATCCGAGAGATGAAACCAAGTTTATTTCAGGCCAGCCTTTGACAAACTGATTAAATACGCCCCAATGGTCCCATCCGTATGCCAGAAGGGTTGCGCCTGCCACATTTCCGGCACCAACTGCAAAAAACTGGACCTGGCCTTCGGTGATCCGGTACATCCAGCCGGTTTCACAGCCGCCCGCAATGACAATTCCAACGCCAAACAGGATGCCGCCGATGAACGCTCCCGGGCTTGCCCAGTGGATGACAGGCTGGGTGCCTTTGAAAATGAAGATAGCCGTTCCAACCGTCTGGATCGCCATCCCGGCAATAATCGCTTTTCCGAGCGTGCCCCTGCCTGTCAGCCATAAGTCGCGAAGCCCGGATGTAAAGCAAATTTGCCCACGTTGAATCAGTAAACCAAATACAGCCCCAAACAGCGCGGAAAATCCGAGCATGGCCTTGCCGGCAGCAATATAATAAATTGCAATGAGGGCAATCATGATCAGGACAAAAACTGCAGCATAAAGCTGCCCGCTTTGTTTTTGGGTGCCGGGAACTGCTTTTCTTGCAGGACGGGCGCCGAATTCAAGCTTTGGTTTTCCTTTAAATACTGGCAGAACGGCAAGCTTTACGCCTGCATATGTTCCAATTGCGGTACCGGCAATGAACAGCCATGAATGGACAGAAAACTGCGGCAGCCCAGTAAAAAAAGCCGCCAAGTTGCAGCCCATTGCAAGCCGGGTACCGAACCCGGCAATCATGCCGCCAATAAATCCCCATACCCAGCGGCGCTTTTGCCGCGGGCGTTTCCATTTGAAATTTTGGCTGATCAGCGCACTGAACAGACTGCCGAGCAGCATCCCCATCACAAGCCAGCCATCTGTCCGGTCCACCGGTTCTCCGACCAGTTTAATCCCTTTAAAATACGCCCATTCGGAAGTATCTACGCCAAATAGCTGCAGAAAATTTCCTCCCCAGCGCGTAAACTCCCCGGTTACAGCCCAAAGTGTTCCGGTCAGGCCAAAATAAAAAGCGGCAAAGAAGCCTGCCAAAATTAAAACAATAAATGGATTCCAAAACCGTCCAAAATATTTTTCATGGACTTTTTGCAATAATGCGGTAAACAAAATCTTTGCCTCCTTTTAAAAACATCTTTTATTATAGCAAATTATTTCGTATACGGAATGATTGCAGCAGAAAATTTGCTTGATTTAGCCAACTTTTCCAGAATAAAAGGAGATGGTTATATCCATGTTAGATTATGGGATTATGCTCCCCTGCCATGTGAAGACAATTAACGGTGGAGCTACTGAAAAGAACAGTTTACCGAAAAATCCCCCGGCCTGTCATTGCTATATCCTGCGTGAGCGGGTTTCTTTATCTGAATAGTTTAAAGTGGTAAAATAATGAAATCAGCTTATCATTACGGAAGGAGGGAGATGGCTCGAGTTCGGCATATAGCCGCTCAAGTCCTCGATGAAACAAATGGGAACCAATCAGAAAAGCGGAATGTTTTATGCGTTTTTCGCTTATTTTATGTGGGGGCTTTTTCCTTTGTACTGGAAGCCGATTGAACAAGTACCTGCGCTTGAAATTTTAGCGCACCGGATTTTCTGGTCGTTTATTTTTATGGTTATTTTGCTATTCTTTTTAAGAAAAATGGGCGATTTGAAAAACAGCATAAAAGAAGGCATCCGCCACCCGCGCACGCCTTTGTTATTGCTTTTGGCTTCGGTTCTTGTCAGTGCGAACTGGTTTATTTACATATGGGCGGTCAATCACGATCATGTGATTGAATCCAGTATGGGATATTACATTAACCCGCTTGTCAGCATCCTGCTCGGGATCATTTTCCTGAAAGAGAAACTGAACCGCTGGCAGCTCGCGGCATTTATGCTGGCAGCTTGCGGCGTCTTTATCCAGACATTCAGCTTTGGCCGGGTGCCATGGATTGCAATCGGTCTCGCCCTGACATTCGGTTTCTACGGCCTTGTAAAGAAAAAAGTGGTCATCGATGTTTTTCTTGGCCTGACATATGAAACTTTTTTTATCATGCCGGTTGCACTCATCTATTTGTCTATGATTCAAGTAAAGGGCACAGCTTCATTTGCCACCGTTTCTCCGGTTACTACCTGGCTTCTGATTGGTATCGGGATTGTGACAGCCGCCCCGCTGATCTGCTTTGCACAGGGAGCTAAACGGATTTCATTGACGCTGATCGGATTTTTTCAATATCTGACACCGACGATGACCCTGATCATGGGCATTGTGCTTTTTAAAGAACCATTTACACATGTGCAATTGATTTCTTTTTCCTTTATCTGGCTGGCGCTCCTTGTATTTTCCTTCTCGGGGCTTATGCCGAAGAAAAAGCTGCACCTGGAAAAAATGGCGTAAGCAAACAGGCCAAACCGTACGGGCTGGCCTGTTTGCTTTTTATATGTTTTGCCTTACAGGGCTTTCACTGCGCTTTTGAAACTTTATTTGCCCTAAGTCTTAAGCTATAATAAAAAAAGTAAATACTTGGATGTAAAAAGGGGCGGTACACATGAACATGCAATTGAACAGGAATGGAAAACCATAGATCATGTCTAAATTTCAGTTTCGATCGGCTCCTTTTAAAACCATATTTTCTATTTACCTATTGTTTGCTGCCATCTTTACGGTTCTTTACATGCTGCCTTTTTCCCATCAGCAGCCGCTTCCTTTTGTGGACGCGTTCTTTTTATCGTGCAGTGCGATTAGTGCAACGGGGTTAACCACTTTTACGATTGCCGAAACACTCACAATGGCCGGGAAAATCATTCTGCTCATCCAGATTGAAATTGGTGGCATCGGCATCATGGCGCTGATTGGGTCGCTGTTGATTTTTCTGCGTACCAATGCCCCGGTGCCGTCCCAAACACTAATGATCTTTGATCAAAACCAAAATAGCGGGCGCTCGATTTCAAAATTGATGACGTTTATTGTCTTGTACACGTTCGTAATTGAAATCGCGGGCTTTCTATTGATTTTGCCGGAAACATTGCAGCATGTAAAAGGCGGTGACGGAGTATTTGCCGCATTCTTTCTGTCTGTTTCGACTTTTACCAATGCCGGTTTCGAAATCTTTGGCAATGGGCTTGACTATTATCAGGGCGCGCCGTTTGTGTTGTTTGTGCTGGCCTGTTTAATTGTGCTTGGTGTGCTCGGTTTTTCAGTTGTGATGGAACTGCTGCATTCAAGAAGTAAAAAGAAAAGCCTGTATTTTAAAGTAAATATCGCAGTACATATCTGTTTGCTTGCTGCCGGATTTATCTTTTTCTTTTGCGCTGAGTTTATCTGGATGCCGCATTTTTCATGGACGGACAAAGTCGTACAGTCTTTGTTTTTCAGCGCTGCACCGAGAAGCGGGGGCCTGGCATCGCTTGATCTCCACGTGTTCTCGTTTCCATCTCTCTTATTCATGATGGTGCTGATGTTTATCGGAGGATCGCCGAGCAGCTGTGCGGGCGGAATCCGGACTACAACATTTGCCGTCATCCTGGCAAAATTATGGTCAACGATCCGCGGCTCAAACGACACACATATGTTTAAACGGACGTTGTTTACGGAAGATGTCAACAAAGCTTTTCTTGTTTTCTTTTCGTTCCTGTTTTTATTCTTTTTGTCATTTTTCGTATTATCTTTTACGGAAAAAAAGCCACCCTTTGAGCTGGCTTTTGAATTGATGTCAGCCTTAACGACTTCCGGACTATCTTTAGGGATAACAGCTGCACTAAGCACGTTTGCAAAACTGTGGCTCGCAGCCATTATGCTGATTGGACGGCTTGGCGTTATCATTTTAATCTATACATTTGTAGAAAATAAAAAATCAACCATTAAGTTTACGAAAGAATCTATTTTAATCGGGTAGGGGAGTGCTTGTGAGAAATTTAAAACAAAGTTTTTTAATTTTAGGGCTCGGGCGTTTCGGGTCAAGCGTGCTGAAAGAACTGGCGAAACTGGGGTATGATGTTGTCGGCGCCGATAAGAACGAGAAAGTGCTGCAGGATGAGGAACTCCAGGATGCTGCTGCCTATTTAGTCGAAGGGGATGTCACCAGCACAACATTTTTAGAGGAATTGAATGTCACCAATTACAATGCCGTCGTTGTCAGCATGGGCGACGATTTTGAATCGGCGATCCTGGCAGTGCTTGCCTTGAAAGATTTAGGCTGCGAAACGGTGTATGCGAAAGCCAACGATCAAAAGCGGGGAAGAGGGCTCAAAGGGGCAGGTGCGACCGATGTCATTTTCCCGGAAGAAGAAACGGGGCGCCGCGTTGCCTACCATATCGCCAATCCGGGAATTTTGCAATATGTCCAGTTGTCGCCGTATTGCTCCGGTATGGAAATGAAAGTCCCGGAAGAATTTATCGGAAAGTCCCTCGCAAAACTCGACTTCCGCCGCAAATACAATGCGCTCGTCGTTATGATCACCATCAGCGGCGAAAAATTTCCGCTTGTTTCTCCGCCGCCCGATTACGAATTTGGCACCGGAGACACCCTTTTTGTAATCGGTGAAGAAAAAGACCTCGAAAAACTGCGCAGGAAATTTTAATAAGCGTTTTTGCCGGATCAACCCCGGCCCGGCTTTGGTTGCCTTTCTTCCAACTTTAAATCCTGGTTCTTTAGCAGTCTGCCTTTCTGCTTATTCAATGGCTTTGAAAAATAGCGGGAGAACCAGGAAATTCTCCGGTATACTCTGCGTCAGGCCGGAAAATGGTATTATGCTTCGCCTGTTCAATGGCATGGGCAGTCCAGCCAACGACCCGGCTTGCAGTAAATGTCGGGGTAAAAAGCATATCCTCCATCCCGATCGCACGCATAATGGCTGCTGCATAAAATTCGACATTTGTATACAACTTGCGTCCGGGTTTGTATTGGTCCAATAACCGGATTGCTGTTTCTTCCACATGGAGGGCGAGCGACAGCCATGGATCGCCGTGCATGTTTTCAAGTAAAATATGTTTTAAGGCAATGGCGCGCGGGTCTTTTGTTTTATAGATCCGGTGCCCGAAGCCCATCAGCTTTTCGCCTTTTTCCAATTTCGTTCTAAGCCAATTTTCAGCCCTTTCTTTGCTGCCGATTTCATTCAGCATTTTGGTAACTTCAGAAGGCGCACCGCCGTGGAGCGGGCCTTTCATGGTTCCGATCGCTGAGACAACAGCCGAAACGAGATCTGATTCTGTTGAAATTGTTACTCTGGCGGAAAAAGTGGCAGCGTTCATGCCGTGTTCCAGTGTAAGGATCATATATGCTTCAAGTGCACGCACATGGGCATCAAGCGGTTCCTTCCCCGTCAGCATATATAAGTAATTTTTCACATGGCCGTATTCATTTTTAGGCGCAACAGGGGGAAGGCCGGACAATTGCCGGTACCGGTATGCAATTATTGTGGGGAGAATAGCGGTGAGCCGGACCGCATCTTCAATCGCCGGTTTGAAAGTATACTTCTGTGTGCCGAGACTGGAAACAGCAGTGCGCAGGACACTCATGAGATCCATATCATTTGGAAGACATTGTAAAATTTTTGCTGTGTAATCAGGGATCCGGCGCTGCTGTTTTAACCCTGCTGAGAATTCTTTTAGTGCCGTCGGATCAGGAAACTTCCCGTACCAAAGAAAATAGGCTGCTTCTTCAAACGTGTGTTCCGCTGCAACCTCTTTTGCATTTTTTCCCCGGTAAATAAGTGTGCCGTGAGTTCCATCGATAAAGCTGATCGCTGTTTCAGCTGCTTTTACCCCTTTTAAACCGCGACTGATCATTTTTCATCTTCCTTTCATTTCTTGTTATGATCATTATAAGTGCTATAATTAATTAAAAAAATTAAATAATCATAATCAATTCCATTAAAAAAGATAATCAGGGGGAACAGCGGATGGATTTTAAGTGGCTACATACCTTTATTAGCGCAGCAAAATATGAAAATTTCCGGAAGACGGCAGAAGCCCTCTATATTTCGCAGCCGACAGTAAGCGTCCATATCAGGCAGTTGGAAGATGAAATTGGAAGTTCCTTGTTCCAAAGAGAAGGGAGAAAAGTCCTGTTAACCGAGGCGGGTAGAGAATTTCTGCCGGTCGCAAAAGAGCTGCTTAAGGTATATGAAAATGGCCTCGACGATTTGGAAAGATATCGCCAGGGCTATTCGCAAAAGCTGGCGCTGGCCATGTCCCCGCTGATCGGAGAATCAATCATGCCATTTGTTTTAAGAAAATTTATGATCATCCACCCGGAAATTGAAATGTCCATTCAAGTGCTGGAATCAAAATACATTACGGATGCGGTGCTGGAAGGAGAAGTGGATCTGGGGCTGTCGCGCATGCAGGTAAACCACTCGGAATTGAAATGCAAACCGCTGTATGAGGACCCGGTTCTGCTTGTTGTGCCGCATGACGGGGCAGACAGTGAATTTGCACCGCCGATTGATGCCCGTGAAGTCTTAAGGAGCCGGTACTTATTTACGCATAATCACCCCGAATATTGGGAAGGGCTGCTGCGGACCTTGCGCGCGGAAATCCCGCTGCTGCGGACGATGCTGGTATCCCAGGTGCATGTCACAAGAAGGTTTGTAATAGAAGGGCTCGGGGTATCGTTTTTGCCGGAATCAACCGTGCGCCGGGAACTTGCAGAGGGCCGGCTTTTATCCGTCCCCTGCCCGTTTTTGCAGATGCCTGTGGCTAAAACGTATGCTGTGTTCAAATACGAACACCAAAAAGTAACCAAGTTTTTGGAGTTTCTATCCCATTTCCGGTTTTAAACGGTAAAGCATAATGATAAGGATGCTCACCTTTCATTGCGGACTTTCAACCGGGCCAAGCGGCTATGATGCACCGAAAAGGACAAGCGCCCGGTTTGCAAAAGGGAGGAGCAGGATAGCCGGTGATTTATTGGAGCTTTTGCAAAAAGATTGTTGCTGTTAAATACCGCCGCGAAAGCATCTGGAAATAGGCGGTAAATACGGATAGCGTAGCAATCACAATCGTATTGCGGATCGCTTCCTTTTTTGGATCATCAGGGGGAATGTAAACGGAAATCATGGCTTCCGCTTTTTCTGTAATCATATTCTCCATTGCAGAAATCAAATGCTTATGGTCCCCAAACGAAAAATTCACGTCCTGCTGCCGCACTTTGTTCAATTCTTCAAACAACTCGGAGTAGGTCGCGTACAGCTGGACCGGATTAATTAAATCATCATTATCATCTTCCGGATCATTTACAATCAACTTTAAAAGCTTGCGGATTGAATCAAAGTCCAGTGCTGTCTTTAAATCTTCCACTAAAAATAATAGCGCCATTTGTTCGATGGAGTATTTTTTGCCTTTTTCCGGCGCAGTGATCATTTCTTTAATATCTCTTTTAACCCAGTTTTGAACCGCGGTCAAGGTGAAATTCGTATTTTCGATTAAGCTGCCGAGTGCCACAATCTCGTTTAAAGAAAATGCGAAATCGTTCACATTCTTTTTCATGATCTTTGTAAAAATAGGGGGCATTGCAGCGGTAACGAAAGATTGGACGGGATTGCCGCCGGATTCGCTGCCGGTTTTTTCCAGCCATAGTTTTTGCAAAAATGAAGCAGGGGATTGTGAACCCCGGCCTTTAAATGCCAGCAAAAGGTCTGCCATTTCTCTGCGGGTCATTTGAAATATTTCCAAATTAGCGCACCTCCCAATATCGGCTGCTCCTTTAATCGTATGATTGAAATCCGGAAAAGTCAATCGTAACAAAAATCCGGCGATTGTTTTAAGCTTGCACGCCTGAGCGTTTTTCCCCCGATCCGGCGGGGAAATAGAGGAAGTGTCAGTGCATATAAAAAATATAAATTTCAATTGAATGCGACAAAGTTATGGAAGTGCTGCCAATTTATATGTGATAATTGCTTTTTAGAGAAGAATTATCGCTCTTTAAACGTGCATATTGTGGAAATGAAATATTTTTTAAGAAAAAAGCTTGCATTTTGTCTAATAGGTTCATATAATAAGTTCATGGGAACCTAAAATTAACGAGGAGAAAAGGGGAAATAGAATTGAAGAAATTTTTATCATTGTTGCTGGCTTTTACGTTTGCTTTTTCAGTTGTAGGCGTAAATTTTGCCCATTCTGTAGATGCAAAGGGTTATCGCTCTGTTAAAAGATCCTACCAGACGGTGCCAAAAACGACTACACCGTCACCGAAGCAAAATTCGCATTACAATTCAAAAACAAACTCAACATCATCCGTTTTTGGAAACAAATCTAAAAACACGGCGGCTTCTTCATCCAAAGGCAGCTTTGTTAAAGGTATGCTTCTCGGGGGATTAGGCGGTATGCTGTTCGGTTCCATGTTCAGCCATCTTGGTGTTATGGGTACAGCTTTAACCGGGTTGGTCAATATCTTGATTTTCGTGGCGTTGATTTTACTCATTATCAAATTGTTCCAATCCGTTTTCGGTAATAGAAAGAAAGATCACGAGGCGTATAGTAAATGGAAGAATTAAAACTTTTGGAACAGGAATTGATCAATGCCGTTTGCTCATATGTGGCTGATCAGCATTATGCTTATCCCGAAAATGTAATGGCAGTTCTTACCTATGATGATGAGATCGGCTATGGTGCTGATATTGAATTAAACGGCAAGGATCTTGATTCCCTGACTGAAGCCCAGCTGGTCAAAGCGATCCGCAAATGGCTTGAGGAGGAATACAGCATCGATCCGTTCGCCGTCAGCATTCGCCTTGAAATCGAGGATGATGAAGGCATGGTCGCATACGTGGATTAAAAAAGGCTTGGCGCCATACAGGGTGCCAGGCCTTTTTTTTAATTTTTTATGTCAGAAAGTATGGCAGAAGGCTTGATGTTAGCAGAATATTCAGCAATTATAAAAATATGACCGTTGAAATTACCGGCTTTTCCCATTAAGGATGTGAGGTAATGGAAGACATGTACAGTATTCTGGAAGAAATCAGCCCGGACAGTTCCGGGAGCGTGCTGGCAACAGTCATTCGGGTTGAGGGTTCCGCCTACAAAAAAGCAGGGGCCAGCATGCTGATCAAACCGGATGGCACCTGGACCGGGCTGCTCAGTGCGGGGTGCCTGGAAGAAGATTTAGCAGCAAGAATTCAGGCAGGCCTTGGGCGGAAACCCGAAACCGTTGTCTATGATATGCGCAGTGATGATGATCTGGCATGGGGGACTGGTTCCGGCTGCAACGGCGCCATCCATATTTACATTGAGCCCGTAGATGCCGGATATGCCGCACATCTTCTTGAATTCAAACAGCTTTTAAAAAATGGCACGGCTGTTACCGGTATAAAATTTTTAGCTTCCGGCACGTATTTGTTTATTACTGAAGACGGAAAGCAGTTTGGCAGTTTTCAAGGTGAATTAGATGAGGATGTTGTGCGGTGTATCCGGATGAAAAAGGGTACCTTTATATTTCCGGCCCAACAGGAAGAGGTTTATATCCGCCATTACCGGCCGAAGCCGCGGTTCATTCTGTTCGGTGCGGGAAAGGATGCCATGCCGCTTTGTGCCCTGGCAGCAAAAGCCGGTTTTTCCGTGATTGTTTCGGATTGGCGCCCGGGTTTATGTAACAGGAACCATTTTCCGGATGCAGACGAAATTGCCGCCGGATTTCCTGCAGAAGTGTTTACAGCAGGCAGAATCACCATTCACCGGGATGATTATGTGATGATTATGACGCACAATTTTTCGAGGGATCAGGAAATTTTAGCATATGTGCTGCAGAAAAATCCGCACTATCTCGGTGTCCTGGGTTCAGCCAAACGTACAAAACGCCTGCTTGGAACGGAGAAACTTCCGCCTGGTGTCCGTTCTCCTGCCGGGCTTTCGATCTCAGCGGAGGGACCGGAGGAAATTGCGATCAGCATTGTTGCCGAATGTATTCAGCTGAAAAACGGGCGTGTAGGCGAGGGCGTGCTAATTTGAAAAAGGATAACATCATCGGAATTTATCTGGCTGCAGGCAGCAGCAGCCGGATGGGGAAGAACAAACTGGCCCTCCCGCTAAAGGGGAAACCGCTTGGGAGCCTTGCTTTAACAACCGCAGTGAGATCGAAGCTGGATCATACGCTTGTGGTGGTCCGTCAAGCAGAAGAACCCCCAGCGTGGATCAAAACGGAATTTTCCGGCAACAGCCGGAACAACTGGTCTTTCGTTTCTTGTCCCAATGCCGGACAGGGGATGTCCAGTTCGCTTAAATGCGGAGTAAAGGCAGCCCTTGGGATGGAGGCTGCAGCCCTGCTTATCATGCTCGCTGACCAACCGTTTATCCAGGCGGGCATGGTCAATCATTTAATTGTCGAATTTCAGAAACGGAGCGCTTCCGGGGATCAGATTGAATTTGTTGCATCCAGTTTCAAAGGGGAAATTCTCCCGCCAATTTTATTCGCCAAATCCATTTTTCCACTGCTGTTGAAGCTCGAAGGCGATCAGGGCGCCCGCAAGCTCGTGCGGGAAGGATCAAGGCGCGGGGTGTTTCGTGCATATGACGACTGGCGGCTTTTCTATGACATTGATACAAAAGAAGATTATGAAAAAGCGAGGGGGTGCACCAATGGCTGAACAGGAAGAAATTGCTGCTGTACCTGCCGCCGTGTACAGGCCGGCATCGATCCGGGAAGCGTGGGAGTTAAAACGGAAATTCAACGAAAATGCTGCAATGATTGCTGGCGGGACGCTCCTTCAAATGAAACGGGAGCAGGGTATTGCATTTCCGCCCTGCCTCATCAGCCTGGAAAACATTCAAGCATTGCAGGCAATGGAGTTTATTGAAGACGGAGCCGCAGCATATTTAAAAATCGGGGCTTGTGTACGGCTTTCGGCTTTGCGGAAAAGCCTTTTCGTTAAAAAAGATTGGCGTATCCTTCAAGAGGCGGTAAAGCAGGTAGCGGCACCGGCTGTCCGGAACCGGGCGACAATCGGAGGCAACATCTGCTACATGTCCGGGGACACGATTCCGGCCTTGTTGGCGCTCGGTGCAAAAGCCGCCTGGTTTAGCGAAAGAGGGCTAAAAATGGATACCCTGGAAGTTTTTCTACAGCAGGCGCGGCTTCATTCGAATACAATCCTGGCATCCATTTATCTCCCAAAACAGCCACCCGGGAATTGGATCAGTTTTTATCAAAAAGTCGGGCGGAGAGCGGCATTTACTCCTTCTCTTGTGGTGGTCTCGGTTTGCGCCAAAGTATCAAATGAAAATCATATCAGCCGTATCCGGATTGCTGCAGGCGGGGGAGCCGGCCAGCCGAAAAGGCTGACAGCCAGCGAGGCATTGCTGGAAGGGGCGGTCCTGTCTGAAGAAATCCTTGCCGGCGTATATGAAAAAATCATGGAAGAATATGATCCCCTGCCCGGCAATTTTGCTTCGGCAGCGTACTTGAAAACAGCGGCTGCCAATTTAATTGTTTCCCGGTTTGCCCGATTTTTAGATAGAGAGGATGAGGCTGATGAGTAAAGAAAATAAAAAACGGAGCATCCGGCCGGACGGAATGGCAAAAGTAACCGGCAGCCTTTCCTATTTAACCGACCTGTCTTTTCCGGATATGCTTTACGGCAAAATACTGAGAAGCCAGCATCCGCATGCAAAAATCATTTCAATTGATACGTCGCGTGCAGAACAGCTGCCGGGTGTTGCGGCAATTATTACGGCTAAAGATGTTCCCGGTTTAAACGGCTTCGGGATTGTGATGCCCGACCAGCCGGTTTTTTGTAAAGACAGGGTCCGTTATGTCGGCGATGCGATAGCGGCAGTTGCGGCAGCCTCCGTGGAAATTGCCGAAAAAGCTTTGGAAAGGATCGAAGTCGTGTATAAACCGCTTCCGGTTATTGACAGCCCCAAAAAAGCACTGGATCCGGCAGCGCCGGTGCTGCATGCGGGCGGAAACATCCTGCATCGTGCGGAAAACCGGCGGGGGGATGTGGAGACGGCATTTACCCATTGTGCGGTGCTGGTTGAAGAAACATACCGTGTTCCTCGCCAGATGCATACGTATATGGAAACAGAAGGGGGCGTCGTTGTTCCGGAAAAAAACGGCGGCATCACCGTTTATTGCGGGTCCCAGCATGGCTATAAGGACCGTTTCCAGCTTTCGAGAATCCTGGGCATGGAAGAAGGAAAAATCCGCGTTGTTTCAAGCCCGATCGGCGGATCTTTCGGAGGAAAAGATGAGCTGAATATCCAGCCGTACGCCGCATTACTGGCATTGGCCACCGGACGGCCGGTGAAAATCCATCAAACAAGAAGAGAATCTGTCCTTTCGAGCATAAAGCGTCATCCGATGGAAATCAAAGTGAAAACCGGAGCGGATGAAAACGGTAAATTGCTTGCATTCGGGGCGCTGATCATTGCAGATACCGGCGCCTACTCCACGCTCGGGCCTGCTGTGCTGGACTTTGCCGTTGAGCACGCGGTCGGTCCTTATATCATTCCGAATGTTGAAGTAACAGGGCTGTCGGTGTTCACCAATAATGGCGTTTCCGGTGAATTCCGCGGCTTTGGCGGTAACCAGGTCACATTTGCACTCGAGGGGCAGATGGACCGCCTGGCGGAAAAATTGCAGCTTGACCCGGCTGAAATCAGAAGGCGGAATCTCCGTAAAAAAGATGACCGCGGACCGCTCGGCCACCAGATCGCCGAAACGACCGGGGCATCGGATGTGCTGAAAGCGATCAAAAAGAAACTGGAGCCGAAAATAGGCGAGGCAGACCGGTACAACGATCAGCACAAATGGAAAAAACGCGGGGCAGGCCTGGCCATTACCATGCACGGAGGCGGGCTCGGGTACGGGCGCCTCGATCCTGCCGGCGGGCGCCTCCGCTTCACAAAGGAAGGAAAAATTGAGATTGCCTTCGGGTTTGAAGAAGCCGGCCAGGGAATTTTAAGCGTCATTGAAAAAATCACTTGCAGTTCACTTGGCTGTTCAAAAAAAGATTTATCGATTGTGGTCGGGGACACTTCACTTGTCCCGTCCACCGGATCAACCACAGCTTCCAGGGGAACGAGCATGGTATGGCATGCCTTGCAGCGAATGAAAGGCGAGTTCCGCAGAAAATTAGCGGAAAGAGCGGGAGAAGTTACTGGTATTCCAGCTTCCCGGTTGCAATTGGGGAAAGGCGGCATTTTTCTCGGAAACAGCAGGGTGCTGGACTATGGCAGACTCGCAAAGCATATGGCCCGGAATGATCCGGTTGAGGTTACTGTAAAATTTGATTTTCCGGTAACGCCGGATAAGATCAACGGCGGGCACTTTTTATATGCTTTTGCCGGCACCGCGGCTGAAGTGGAAGTGGACCTGCTGACGGGTTCGGTAAAAGTGGTTGGGCTGGACCAGGTAGTGGCAGCCGGGCCGGTCGTTAATGAAATTGGATATACCGGCCAAATTGAAGGGGGTAGTGTGATGGCTCTCGGGTATACATTAATGGAAGACGCTGCCATGAAAGAAGGCAGATATCTGGTTGAAAATCTTGACCAGTATTTTATCCCTACGATTGCAGATGTACCATTTCATATGGAAGTGGAACCGATAGAGGACTTAGTGGCAGGAGATTTATACGGCCCGCGTGGGGTCGGGGAAATTGGTTCAGTAGCCGTTGCGCCGGCAGTGGCAAAAGCCATTCATCATGCAATCGGTTTCTGGGCAACCCGCCTGCCGGTTTCACCTGAAGATATTTTGCTGTTTGGCACGAAAGAAGGGGACGGAAGATGGAATATGAAAAAACAGCTCAACCCGTAAAAGCAGGTAACATCCGGATTTCTTTTGAATTAAATGGCGTGCTGCAGACGATCGAAACGGACCCGGCTTTAAGGCTTTTAGATCTGCTTCGTGAACAACTGCAAATGAGGGGAACCAAAATTTCCTGCGGCATTGGGCGCTGCGGGGCATGTTCTGTGCTGTTGGACGGGCATGTTGTAAACGCCTGCCTGGTGCTGGCTTATCAAATCGACGGTTCACACGTGACAACCATCGAAGGCCTTCAGATAGATGGTGAGCCGGACTTGCTCCAGCAATGTTTTTTGGAAGAAGGCGGATTCCAGTGCGGCTATTGTACGCCAGGCATGATTATGGCAGCAAAAGCGCTCCTGGATGAAAACCCCAGCCCGTCTCAAAGCGAAATCATTGAAGCATTATCAGGAAATCTATGCCGCTGTACAGGATACGGCGGGATCATCCGTGCCGTTGAACGGTATAAATTGGAGAAAGCGAAAAAAGGCAGCGTCTTGTAGAACAGGCAGCCCTTGAATAGATCCCGGGGCTGCTCTGTTTTTGAAGGTATATACATTTTCATTGATGGTTTTGAAAGGTACATGTTATCTTTCAGAGTACCCAGTTTCTTCGACTAGCCCAGTGATAAAGCATCTTCCTTTACTTGCAAGGATTTGCGCAAAGCCCTGCCAACAGCACTTCGTGAAGAATCATAGTTTTGTAGAGATTATACCGGCAAATTGAAATGGACTTCGAGGCTAAGTATATTGTTCATAACAATGATTCTCTACAGATCTGTTATGTTCACAATGAGACGATTTTGACAGAGGAAACAGTCCCTGCTTTATGATTTAGCCATTATGCCGCCCCTATTGCTGTTTCCCGGACACATATCGGTTCCGGCCTGCGCCGATGCCAATGATCAACATCAGCACACCTACAGCGATCATCATAAAAATCGGCAGGTTCCAGTTATGCGTATGGTCATACAAATCACCAATCAAAAACGGTCCGGCTGCTGCCACCAGGTAGCCGGCCGATTGGCTCATTCCCGATAAATTGGCAGCTTCTGCGGCGGTTTTGGAACGAAGGCCGATGAATGCAAGGGCCAGGCTGATGCTGGCACCCTGGGCAAGACCGATAAGCAAAATGTAAGTCCACATCAAAAAGTGGTTTCCGCCGGCAAACAACCCGGCAAGGCCGACTAAATAAAAAACAGCTGTAATGATCACGAGAGCGATCTGATTTTTCATCCTTTCCGCCCAAATCGGCATCATAAAGGTAGACGGCAGGCTGATAAACTGCATAATGGAAAGCATCCAGCCGGCAGTCGGCAAACTGATATGGTGGCTGACTATAATTTCCGGCAGCCAGGCAACGGTACTGTAAAATAAAAAGGACTGCAGGCCGAGAAATAACGTAACCTGCCAGGCCAGTGCCGAAGCCCACACAGATTTGCCCGGCGTGTCAGGTAGATTTGAAAATGGATTGTGCCCGTGCACGCGCAACTGCGGAATCCATAGCAGGGCAGCCAAAAGGCAAACGGCCGCCCAAACCAAAAGGCCAAGTCTCCATCCAAGATGAAGGCCGTTCGCGAGGGGAACGCTTAGCCCTGATGCAAGCGCAGCAAAGCCGCCCATTACCGTTGTGTAGATACTCGTCATCAAACCGAGCTTATCAGGCAGTCTCTGCTTGATAAGGCTTGGCAGCAGGACATTTCCAATAGCAATGCCCGTTCCAATGCAGGCGGTGCCGGCAAACAACAAAACAGGACTTTCGGTAGAACGTATTGAGATACCAACCATTAAAACGAGCAGGCCGAGAAATATTGTCAGTTCCTGGCCGATCCGGTTTCCCAGCTTTGGAGCTAGCGGTGATACCAGTGCAAAAAAGAGCAGCGGAAGGGTAGTGATGAAGCCTGCAGCTGCATTTGACAGGCTCAGATCGTGGCGGATGGCACCGATAACCGGGCCGACCGATGTAATCGCGGGGCGCAGATTGGCCGCGATAAAAATAATGCCGAGTATCAACAATCCTCTTGATAAATATTGGGTTTTCTCTCTCTGTTGCTCCATAAAATACTTCCTTTCAAACGATAAACCGTTTCACTTGCAAAAAGCTAAAATTTTCCTGATTTAAAAATTGAAAACAACAACCACAAAAGCATCAAAGTCGCCACGCCAAATCCAATTTCAATAATTGGATTTTTCCAAATCAGGGTGGGTTGGCCGCTGATCGAAGTACCGATCATCAAACCGACCATCATGATGCTGAATGCCAGAAGGACAATGGCAAACGAAAGGCGGTTGCTGATCCGGTCGAGTTTTTCCAAAAACAAGTGCAGATCCGGGACGACGACTTCCATCCTGAATTTTCCTTTGCGCATGGTTTTTGAAATATCGCGGAGATTTTTTGGCAGCTCCAGCGCAATTTCCATCTGATCAAGGAATGTCTTCCAGCTTTTCTGGACAACTTTTTTCGGATGATAGCGATCGCGTAACAGCTTTTCGCCGAACGGGCGTGCAGCTTCGATCAGGCTGAAGGCCGGGTCGAGTGACTGGACGACACCTTCTACTGTGATCAAAGACTTGGCCAGAATCGTTAAGTCTGCAGGAAAGCGAATATGGTACTTAAATGCAATATGATACAGGTCATTGATCGCATCCTTGAGGCTCAGTTGGCTGATCGGGATATCATAGTATTTTTCACGGATGACCTCTACATCTTCACGCAATAGATGCAGATCAATATCATCCGGAATGGCGGCAATCGCATCAACCGATTTAATAATCGCATTGCTGTCAGCGCGCATTAAGGCAATGACAAGGGAAGCACAATGGTACTTCGTTTCTTCTGTCAGGCGGCCGACCATGCCAAAATCCATATAAGCAAGAATATCGCCCGGCAGCACAAGGAGATTGCCGGGATGCGGATCACCGTGAAAAAAGCCGTCAATAAAGATCTGTTTCAGCATTGAGTGGATCAGGCGGTCGGAAATAACTTTGCGCCGGTAACCAATCACATCGCCGTCGAAAAATTCGCTGATTTTACGTCCCTTTATGTATGCCATCGTTAATACCTTTTTGGTTGAGAAGTCCCAATAAATCGAAGGAATGCGGATATTGGCATCATCCTCAAATTGCTTTGCGAACCGTTCAGCATTGCGCCCTTCAAGGTAGTAATCGAGTTCCGAGAGCAGTGCCTGCGAAAATTCATCCACGATATCCCTTAATTGATAGGCTTTTGCCCATGCAAAACGAGATTCCAGCATGATTGACAAATCTTCAAGAATCTCAAGGTCTGTTTCGATCTGCGGGCGGATATTCGGGCGCTGGATTTTGACGGCGACTGGTTCTTCCGTGTGCAGTTTCGCCTGATGAACCTGTCCGATTGATGCAGTCGCTAGCGGTTCAGTGTTAAATTCGGCAAATAGGTCATCAATACTGGCTCCAAATTCACTTTCGATGGTGTTTTTTACTTCATCATAAGAAAATGGGGGTGCGCAGTCCTGCAATTTTTCCAATTCCACTATAATGGATTCGGGCAGAAGATCCCGGCGCAAACTGGCGAGCTGCCCCAGTTTAATAAAAGTCGGGCCAAGATCTTCCAGAAAAAGCCGGATTCTTTCTCCGGTACTGCGGTGATTGGCGCGGGGGGTGTCTGTCTTTTTTGGGGAAACCGAAAGCAGTTCGGCCAGCCCAAAATCATTGATGAGGTAGCCGAGGCCATTGCGGATCAATGCCCCGATAATTTCCTGATATCGCTTCCCGTGCTTCATTCTTCTGCGGAACAAAAAAATCACCCCCGGGTTTAAAAATTTTTAAGCAACATACAGCCCCCGAAATGAAACGAAGGGGGCTTTAGCAAAGCTATTTCAGCCGTTCTTCCAGTTGCTGGATGCGCAGCTGCAGTTCTTTTACTTCGTCTTTTGTCGCGACATTCATTTCCGAAAGAAGCTGGGTGACCCGGGTTTTGATCACCTCATTCAATTCTTGTTTGGATTGTTCGCCTTTTTCCAGCAAATCATCGATCAGCAGCTTTGATTCCGCTTTGGTAAGGTTTCCTCTGTCGACAAGTTTATCCACCGCTTTTTCTACTTGCTCTTTGCTCAAAACAGCCACACCCAGGCCTAGAGATAGTAATTGATTCATTCGATCTAACATGGCCGATTCCTCCTTTTGCAGGCTTGATTATCTTACTGTTATGATAGCTCAATATGTACGGAATCACAAACGGAAAAGCAAGGATATGCAAAAACAATGGAACTGTTCCGCTTGTTCTAATAAACACCGGATTCCATTACAAATTAGCCGCCCCTAAAAAGCCATTCAGATGGCTCTTTAGGGGCGGCCCCGGAATTACAATTTCCAATGTTCCGCTATAAACTCATCACGCCCGGATTTTTTCCGGTCTTCATGATAGGCGTCAGGTCTTTTTTTGTAAAAGTCCTGGTGGTAGTCTTCGGCAGGGTAAAAGGGCTTTGCCGGCAAAATTTCTGTGACAATCGGCTTTTTAAATTTGCCGCTGTCTGCAAGTGCCTGCTTTGTTTGTTCGGCAAGTACTTTTTGCCATTCATTATGATAAAAAATCGCTGTCCGGTAATTGTCGCCGCGATCCTGGAATTGTCCGCCTGCATCGGTCGGGTCGATCTGCTGCCAGAAAATTTCCAGCAAGTCTTCATAAGGGAAAACTTCCGGATCGTATGTAATCTGAACGGCTTCATAATGGCCGGTTTTCCCGGTTTTTACCTGCTCATAGGTAGGGTTTTCAACGTTGCCTCCTGTATATCCGGAAACGACTTTTTCAATTCCGTCAAACTGGTCAAACGGTTTAACCATGCACCAAAAACAGCCACCTGCAAACGTTGCTTTTTCAAATTGATCTGTCATCGTTCTCCTCCTATAGAATGTTCTTTAGAAAAATAGTATCACCTGGAAGTCTGGAATACAATGGAGAAATTTGATATTTTCGGAATAAAGATATTCACCGTAACCATGGCTGCCTTGCCGATGGATTTTTTAACGGCTTTCCGAAAGAAGTCTCCCATCCTCAAGGAATGTGAAGGTGCGAATAGCACCAATGAGTAGGTGGGAGATGAATTTCGGTTGGCTTTAGCCAAAGGTTTTGATATAATCAGTCTTAGATGGAATAAAGGGTTGATATATCAATGAAATTAGATAGTAATAATCATTCAGTATTCTTACTGCATTATCACCTTGTATTGGTTGTAAAATACCGTAGACAAGTGTTCGATAGCGAAATATCTGATTTTGCAAAAGATATGTTCGCTGAGAT
>NZ_KB893984.1:46910-85211 GCF_000374345.1 Heyndrickxia acidiproducens DSM 23148 | reverse complement strand
ACCTCCCGCGGTAAGACGATTCCCTTTCATTCCATGCACCCGTACCATTTACGCCTCCACATCCGGATAGCTTTTGGGCTTTGACTTGTTTGGCAGTCTTACCCTGTAAGAGTACGCCTGATGGTATTCGTGTTCCTCGGGTCAGAATTTTGCCTCCAGCTTCCTTCAGATTCCACTTCACAATGGACACCCTTGCTCTTGGCTAATGGTTGGTCGCTATCTACCCCCATAGCGGACTTTCGCCGCCTAGCGAATCGTCATGCGCGGCGCACCAAAAAAAGTCCGGCAACCGCCGGACCCTGTCTTACTTATCGATTCTGTTGTGCATATTTTGATGTTCGTTCACCGTTGACTTCTGTCAATAGTTGTGCATGTTCTGGAGATAGTTCGCCGTTTATCTCCGCCAAATAGCGATCGGCTTTTGTCTTGTCGTACTTGCCCTCCCATTTCGAAACAACAACGCTGGCAAGTGAATTACCAATCACATTGACAACGGTTCTTGCCATGTCAAGGATACGGTCAATACCGGCAATAAACGCAAGGCCTTCAAGCGGAATGCCGACAGAGCCCAATGTCGCCAGCAGGACAACAAAAGATACCCCCGGCACCCCGGCAATGCCTTTCGATGTCACCATCAAAACAAGAACAAGCGAAATTTGTGCCGTAATCGATAAATGGATGCCGTACATTTGCGCAATAAACAAAGCAGCAATCGATTGGTACAACGTTGATCCGTCCAAATTAAACGAATAACCCGTCGGAATAACCAAAGAAGTAATGGATTTTGGGCAACCAAATTTTTCCATTTTCTGCATTAATTTTGGCAGCACCGCTTCAGAACTTGCAGTCGAATAAGCTAAAATCAATTCGTCTTTTAAAATTTTAAAGATGTTGAAAATATTGATGCCGAACAATTTTGCAATCAGGCCCAGGACAACGATCACGAACACAATAATCGTTCCGTATACCGTGAACACCAATTTGCTGAGCGGAATCAGGGAAATCAGTCCGAATTTCGCTACCGTTACACCGATTAACCCGAACACCCCGATCGGTGCCACTTTCATAACCAGATTGGTCACATAAAACATGGCTTCACTTACGCCCTGGAAAAAGCGGAGTACCGGCTCACCCTTTTCGCCGATGGCCGCAACGCCGATTCCGAATATAACCGAAAAGAAAATGATTGGAAGCATATCGCCTTCTGAAAGTGACGCAAAAAGATTTGTCGGCACAATGTTTAAAATCGTGCTCACCACGCCGCTGTGCGATGTTTCCTTCGTCGTTTCCACATAGCTGCTGATGCTTGTTTTCGTTAGCGAGCTCATATCCACGCCTGTGCCGGGATGGAAAATATTCGCTGCCAACAGCCCGACAACAATGGCGATCGTTGTCACCACTTCAAAATAAATCAATGCTTTAAGCCCGAGCTTTCCGACCTGTTTAATGTTCCCCGCTCCGGCGATACCGACGATTAAGCTCGAAATCACGATTGGAATGACGATCATTTTAATCAACCGTAAAAAGATATCCCCAAGCGGCTGAAGAATATTTGCCGCCTGTTCCTGGCCATGAAAAACCGCGCCAACGATGACTCCCAGTAACAGCCCAATAAAAATTTGCCATGCTAAGCTGATTCTTTTCATGAACGTCCCTCCCGAATTATTTAATTTTAAAGCATAAACCCTCGCAGATTTCAGCCTCTTTTTAGGAAAGAAGCCGTTTCCGCCACTCCAATCATGATTTAAAAAAACCACGAAAGAGAGATTCCTTCGCAGCATAAAGCTTTAAAAAAATACGTGTCCGATCACACGTATCGTTCTCTCCAGACGCTTACGAGGTTAGCTGACGGATTAGGGAATAAAGAGTCTCCCCACCTTTACAAAAAAGGTTTCACCCCTGGTGTAAGTACACCGATCGGTTCCCCCGCTTACAAAAAATGTAATTGAGCGAATATATGAAATTCAAAAAATTTAGTATTCCGTCTCACCCTGATTTCGTGCGTCTTTTTTCATTATATAATATTTTAATATAACATAGCAAATGTAAAATATTTAATGTAAATAATATAATGGAATGAAAATGTGCAACTCTTCACCAATCTGCGGAAATTTGTTAAAATGAACTACATGCAAACCTGTAACAAAAGTAATTTTTTTGAAAAGAGGTATACCATGACAACTTTCTATTTCGTGCGGCACGGCCAGACCGGGTGGAATGCAGACAAAAACAGATACTGCGGCCGGTCGGATATCGCCCTTTCCGAACTTGGCAAAAAGCAGGCGGAAATGGCGGCCGGCGTGTTAAAGGATGTCCACTTTGATGCTGCCTATTCTTCCACGCTGTGCCGTGCTTATGATACTGCGAATATTCTTCTGAAAGGCCGGAATTTGCCTGTATTCAAGGATCCCCGCCTTGTGGAAACCGATTTTGGCCGCTGGGAAGGCGAAAGACTTAATGATTTTACTGTAAACTATGCGGATAACTGGAGCGCCTGGCTTGAAGATCCCGGCCATGTCCAAGCAGGAATAGACGGGGAAAATGCTACCCAGGTATTCCGCAGATTCCATGCTTGTATTGACGAACTGGCAGAAAAGCACCCGGATGAATCAGTCCTTGTTGTCGCGCACAGCATGTCCATCCGCTTTTTTATTGCGGGCACATTGGAAGTCCCGTTTAAAAACTACCGGATGATCCCGCAGGACAACACCGGCATCACCATTATGGAAAAAAGCAGCGCGGATACCCGGTTTCTGGCCATTAATTTGAATACCCATTTAGCCGCGCTCAAAAAATAATACCAAAATTATATTTTTTAGATAATTTATTATATTGATATAATTTGAATAAACAGTAGCCCATTTCATTGTTAAGAAAATATTAAATAACCAGCTCCATAATAATGATGATAAAGAAAAGTATTCTTTATCATCATTATTTATGTAAAGGAGACTTGGTCATGTCCAATATTTCAAAAGCACATTTGTGGGTAAGTTTAATTGCCTCGATATTATTATTACTCCAAGCTGGACTGGGAATTTATTCGTACTTTACCGCTTCCCAGCAAAAGCAAAACAAAATGTCCGGGATGAAAGGCATGGGACAAACCGCTGCAACTTCAGGAAGCACAGCCGGCAGTACAAGCAGCGCTCCAGCAGGTATGCCGAATGATATGCAAAACGGCGGTATGAAAGGCGGCGGCAATGCTACTTTCTCCGTTACGAGATTTGAAAGCGGGACGGCCGGGCTAATCATTAATCTTATATTCCTGATCGTTTCACTATGTGGTTTCGTACTATCTTGGAAAATAAAGCGCAGCAATCCGGTTGATGTCCAATGAGACAAGTCCCCCTGCCAAAAGGGGTTTTTTACTCGTTTTAAAAAAACTGAAACAGCACGCTTTTATTGCGGTGCCGTTTCAGTTTTAGCGTTTCTTTTTTGAAAACAGGATGGTGAATGTTGTTCCTTCACCAAGTTTACTGTCCACCTTAATCTTTCCATGATGTTTTTCGACAATCCATTTTGCGATTGACAGGCCGAGTCCGAGGCTTTCTGTCTTTGTTCTTGATTTGCTGACCTGGTAGAAACGGTCGAAGATTTTATTGCGGTCTTCTTCTTTTAAACCAATGCCGTTATCTTCCACAACCAGCCCGACCTGGTTTTTCTCTTCAAAACAGGAAAGTTTTATTTTTCCATCATCCCCCGTATATTTCAGTGCATTATCCAGCAGAATCACAATCAGCTGGTGGATCCGGTCGCGGTCTCCATTAAAAGTAATCGGCGGGGCGGATTTTAATAGAATTTCTTTTCCCTGCATGGAGGCAACTTCCGAAAAATGATCCACGACTTCTTTCAATAGTTCATCCAGGTAAAAATCTTTCTTTTCAATTTCGATTTCATTGGAATCCGAGCGCGCCAGGGTCAGCAGGCTGGAGACAAGCTTCGCCAAGCGCCTGCACTCTTTCAATACGGTTGAAATATCGGGAAGAATGTCCTGTACGGTCTTATCCGGTTTCCGGAGCAACAGTTCCACCCGCGACTGGATGACAGCAAGCGGGGTCCGAATTTCATGGGATGCATCCGACACAAACTGCTGCTGTTTATCCCAGGAAGCTTTAATCGGCTTCAGTGCGCGCTCCGCTAAAATGAAGCCGGCAATCACCGCAAGCAGGCTGGCCAGGGCACAGCCGGCGATCGTAATGATCATCAATTTTTGAAGCATGATGACTTCCCCGTCAATTTCCTCGATAAACTGGATTTTAACATTTTCCCCCTGCATCACGCCTTTTACGGCAAAGGTACGGAAATAGTGGTCTTCCACCTTTATATTTTCCATGGTATTAAAATGTTTCGGGACAAACTCTGCCTCGTTATCTTCATATATATAGGCATCCGGCCCGTCCACTTCTGTTTTCAGCTCATTGTTTGGATCCCATACCAGGACACGCAGGCGGATATCACCGCCATGCATATTCCCGCCGATTCCAATCCCTGTTTTCTGGACACGCTCAAGCGTTTTATAGATATTCTGATCCACTTCATTGTACATGTGTATACGCACATACATATATATGACAGTGCCCAAAACTGCAATTAGAAGAATGAAAACACACGAGTTTAAAACCGTCAATTTGATACGTGTTTTTTTAAACATGGTTTATTCCTTCGGGTCCTTTAAAATATATCCAATTCCGCGCACATTCTGGATGTCTTTATGGTATCCGAACGGTTCCAATTTCTTTCTCAGATGATGGATATAAACTTCCACAATCGCAACTGTCGTATCACTCTCAAATCCCCAAACCCTGTCAAAAATCTGTTCTCTCGTTAGAATATTGCCGCTGTTTTGGATCAGGTATTCGAGCAGTTCGTACTGTGTAATCGTTAATTTGACCGGCTCGCCGCCGACTTTGATTGCTTTTTCCTTGCCAAACAGTTCAATGCCGCGGTACTGCAACGTATGTTCAATCGTCATATTGCTTGTTCTCCGCAGCGAGGCGCGGATCCTCGCTTTCAGTTCTGCTGCCTGAAATGGTTTGACAATATAATCATCACCGCCGATTTCAAGTCCTTTGACGCGGTCCTCCAAAGCATCTTTTGCCGTGACGAACAAGACAGGCGTCATAATTTGTTCTTTGCGCAACGCTTTTAAAATCGTAAAGCCGTCCATTTCGGGAAGCATGACATCAAGCAAAATGATGTCGTATATATTTTGCTGTGCCAAATAAAGGGCTTCATCCCCCTCTGTTGCGGTTTCCACTTCAAATTCGTCTTCCATAATCTGTTTCATGGATTCCAGCAGTGCTGGATTATCTTCCACAATTAAAAGTTTCATGCCGTAAACCTCCATTTTTCCAATTATATCAAAAATAAAACGGGACTGTCTGTTTCACAATGATTACCGCAAAAAACACTTGGATAGAAAACGATCCAAGTGTTTTTCGGATGGCCATTCCCTGTTTGCAAAGATCAAAAAGCATGTCGGTGCACAAACCCGTTTTTTTGTCTTTCGTCCTGATTATTCATACCGTAACGCCTGGATTGGATTTAATTTCGATGCTTTGTTTGCCGGGAAAACGCCGAACACGACACCGACAAGCAGAGAAAATCCGAATGCAACAGCTGTAACCGGGAGGGACAGGGAAACGCCCGTGCTTGCAAACAGCCCGTATATCTTAATGGCTGCGAGCCCGAAGCCGACACCGAGCAAGCCGCCAAGTGCACTTAACACAATGGCTTCAATTAGAAACTGGACGAGGATATCCTTCCGTTTGGCGCCGATCGCTTTGCGGATCCCGATTTCTTTTGTCCGTTCAGAGACAGAGACAAACATGATATTCATAATCCCGATTCCGCCGACAAGAAGAGAAATGCTTGCGATGCTGCCGAGCAAGAGGGACATTGTATCCTGCACATCACTCATTGTATCCATAACATCCTGGGAATTCGAAACACTGTAATCGTCGCTGTCATGGAAAACGGACAGCAATGCATTGTTCAACTGCCTTTCAACAAAAGAGACCTGCTCTGAACTTTTGGCCTGTACGTAAACACTGCCAATGCTGGTAGAAGAGGCCAATCTTTCTGCCGTGCTTAACGGGACGAAAATGGTACTGTCCCCGCTGCTGCCCATTGAGCTGCCGGATGATTGCAAAACACCGATGACTTTATAAGACGTCCCGTTTAACTGGACTTGCTTGCCGACCGGATTAGCCGCGCCGAAAAGGGTAGTTGCTGCTTCCGATCCAAGTACGACGGTTTTTAATTTTAATTCATCATCGATATCCGCAATAAAGCGGCCGTTTGCCACTTCTGTGCTTTTAATTTTCTGATAGGAGGCCGTTGTCCCGACAACGTTCAGGGTCGAAGAAGTCGTGCTGTATTTTGCTGTAACCCTTCCCGAAATCGTTGGTGCCACGCTTTTTACGCCGTTTAATTTTTTCAGGGTATTCACATCATTTATTGTAAAATCGCTGCTGTCCGAATCAAGCACGCTGACGGTCAAAACGTTGGTGCCCAGACTGTTAATTGAAGAATTTACCGACCGGGAACTGGACTGTCCGATTGATACAAGCGCAATCACCGATGCCACGCCGATGATAATCCCGAGCATCGTCAGGATGGAGCGCAGCTTGCTTGTTTGAATATTACGCAGGGCTAACTTAAAAGAAGGCAGAAGTTTCAAGCAAATCCCCTCCGTTCTCAAAGAGCTGGCCATCTTTGATTTGGACGACCCGTTTTGCCTGCCGGGCGACGCCAAGGTCGTGGGTAATCAAAATAATCGTATGGCCTTCTTTGTTCAACTTCTGAATGACTTCCATAATTTCCCGGCTCGTACGGCTGTCCAGGGCACCGGTTGGTTCGTCTGCCAACAGGATCGGCGGGTTGCAGACCAGGGAACGCGCAATCGCCACCCGTTGCTGCTGGCCGCCTGACAACTGCGTTGGCAAATGGGATGCCCGTTCGCCTAAACCGACTTTATCAAGGCATTCTCTGGCAATTTTTCGGCGTTCCTGCTGCCTGACCCCCTGATAAAGCAGCGGCAGTTCCACATTTTCAATCGCTGTTTGTTTCGACAACAGATTAAAGTTTTGAAAAATAAAACCGATATTTTTGTTCCGGATCGTTGCCAATTGGGCATCATTCAACTTGCCGACATTTTTGCCTTCAAGCCTATATTCGCCGGATTCAGGCTTGTCAAGGCAGCCGATCATATTCATCAACGTTGATTTACCGGAACCGGACGGGCCGATAATCGCGATGAACTCCCCTTCTTCAACATGAAGGGAAACCCGGTGGAGGGCAGTCACCGTCTCTCCACCAATTCTGTAGGTTTTGACGATATCTTTCATTTCAATCATTGTTTTCTCCATTATTGCGTGCCGCCTTTCGAAATGTTGCCGCCCATGCCGCCGGAGTTTCCGCCGCCAGGCATGCCACCGCCCATTATACCGCCGCGCATCTGCTGTTCTTTGGCACTCGAGCTTGAAGAAGAACTGTTTTTAACTATCGGAAGAACAACTTCCTGGCCTTCGCTTAAACCGCTTGTCACCTGGATATAGTCGTCGTTATGAATGCCGGTTTTAATCGTTTGCTGTTTGTTTGTGCCGCCATTTTTTACCTCAACATATTTCGTGCTGCCGTTTATATGGACCGCATCAACCGGGACATAAAGCGCGTTGCTTACACTGTTTGTCGTAATGCTGGCTTCCGTGGACATCCCAACTTTAATGTTTTTTGGATTGGTAATCGAAAGTGTAACTTCAAAAGTGGAAACGCCATTAGAATTGGTCCCCTCTTTCGCTACATCTGTAACTTTGCCATCAAAGCGCTGATCATCAAGGGCGCTCAGAGTGATCTCGGCATTTTGCCCTTCTTTTACTTGATTAATGTCTGTTTCATCGACGCTGATCGTAGTTTGCAGTTTATTGTAGTTCGTAATATGGGCAACAGTCTTTCCCTGCTGAACCTTATCGCCGCTGGAAACATCAACTGAGGTAACTTCTCCGGAATTCGGAGCCGTAATCGGATCACTGCCATCAGTAAAGGTGACCAGCTCATCCCCTTTTTCAACGGTGTCTCCTTCAGAAACAAGCACTTCGTCAACAGTACCGCCGGTTTCTGCTGAAACATCCTTGCTGCTGGAAGAAGCAACCGTGCCCGACCCGCTCACCTTGACGGTCAGATTCCCTTTCTGGACAGTGGTTGTCTGCGTTGCAGCGGTTGTTGCATTCGCAGTGTTGTGTTTATTTTTTACATAAAAGAAACTCCCTCCCCCTATCATGACAACAATGATAACAATTGTGATCACCCATTTTTTCATCTTCTTAACGCCTTCCCTTCATCACTGGTATATGGATGGAACATCTCCAGTTCACCTACTTAAAGATACAAGTAGCGAACGGCCGATTCCCCCGTTTTGCTGACTCTATTATGGAATGCCATTCTTAAATTATGATTAACGGGGATATGCTCTTTCAAAAAAATGAAGCTGTTCGAAATGAAGTTGAGGATGATTTTTTATTGAAAAAAATGGGGATGGATACCATGTCCAAAATCCGACATTTTATTTGAATCATCAAAAAATATGTCCAAAATGGTAAAACCATGTTATAATTTGCAATCATATTACCAAATAAAAAGAAAGGATAACGACATGAAGAAAAAAATCCTAAGAACATGTTTCAGTTTGATTGCCATCATCATCATAGCCGGCGGTAGTTATGCTTATTACGTCGTACATGCTGCAAAAAAAGCTGCGAATCAAATGCATGATGATGCGTCTGTGGCTGCCGGGAGCAGCACATCCGCTGTTGCCGGCAGCCACAACGGCCAGCCGATTTCCATATTAATGCTTGGCGTGGACGAGCGCAATAACGACCGGGGCCGTTCCGATGCCATCATGGTATTAACCCTCAATCCTAAAAAAGGCACCACACAAATGATTAGCATCCCGCGTGACACAAGGACGGAAATCGCCGGACGCGGAACAATGGACAAAATCAATGCAGCTTATACATACGGCGGAACAGAAATGGCTTTAAAAACGGTTGAAAATTTCACCGGCACTCCAATGGACTACTATGTGCGCGTCAATATGAAGGCTCTTGAGCAAATGGTAGATGCGGTCGGCGGCATCACGGTCACCAATACACTTGACTGGTATGACGAAGGCTATTACAAGAAAGGCTACCATTATGAAAAAGGAAAAATCACGTTAAACGGTGCGCAGGCCCTCGGCTATGTCCGCATGCGCCACCTTGATCCGAACGGGGATTTCGGGCGGAACCAGCGCCAGCGCAAAGTCATTGAAGCCATCATCCACAAATCTACGAGCATTACCTCCGTAGCAAGAATAACCAGCATTCTCAATACACTTGGCGACAACGTAAAAACAAACCTAACGTTCAATGACATGCTTGCCATTGAAAAAAATTACCGCACTGCCGCCAAAAACATTACCCAGTATGAAGTAAAAGGTACAAACTCGACCCTAAACGGTATTTACTATTTATCTGTTTCCGATTCCGAAAGAGCAAAAATCAAAGAAATACTGCAATCAAATCTACTAAACAATTAAAAAGTGCCGGGACTCCATTTTGAATCAGCCTTCAAAAATGGAATCCCGGCACTTTTCGTACCGCCTCTGCCGTTTGTCCCGTTAGAAACTCTATTTAGACATTTACTGCCTTTGGCCTCTGCCTTTTGTCCTGTTAAAAGCTCTACCCAGACATTTACCGCCTGATGCCTTTCCCCCTGCGCCAAGCGGCAACGCGCAGTTATCATCGCAAAAATTTTCAATCCTTTTAATCCACTTTCCTATCTATCCGATGCGATTTTGCTAATTATTTTTAAATAGCATTTGATTATTACAAACCAATGAAAATTATATGAACTTTTTATGAACATTTTATGAATATTGGTTTACTCCGAGCCAAATTACAAACAAAGTACATTTTTTATTGTAAAATAGATTAGCACCATAATAAAAGTGAAAATAATATGGTGAACAGTTTTTATTCTATTTCAGATGCTTTCACTTATACGACCAAATCGGAAGGAGAGAAAAAATGTGTTGGGAAAACTACCATGGAAATTAACAGTGCTGCTATCCTTCATCTCGCTGTTTTTGCTCGGCGGCTGTGATTCAAAATTAGCAGTTCTGAACCCGCAAGGCCCGGTGGCAAAAACGCAATACCATTTAATTGTATACTCAAGCATTATCATGGCCTTTGTTTTCATTGTCGTGATGATTTTGTACATTTATATGGTGTTCAAGTACAGGGCTTCGAAACTGCCAGCTGATTACAAGCCACCAGAAATTCATGGGCATAAAGTATTAGAAACCGTGTGGACGGTTATACCGGTCATCCTTATCATTGCCATTGCAATTCCTACAGTCAAGGCGAATTATTCTGTTGAGGAAACACCAAAATCCTTAAAGGATAAAGATCCGTTAACCATTTATGTGACCTCTTCTGAATGGAAATGGATTTTCAGTTATCCGGAACAAGGGATTGAGACCGTAAACTATGTAAATATCCCGGAAGACCGGCCGATTAAGTTTCAGTTAACTTCTTCCGGCACAATGGCTTCATTTTGGATTCCTGAACTCGGCGGACAAAAATATACCATGCCGAATATGACCATGCAGTTAATTCTGGCTGCTGATCATCCCGGAGACTACATCGGGAGGAACGCAAACTTTAATGGGGAAGGCTTTGCAAAAATGGACTTTGATGTTGTTGTCCAAACAAATGCTGATTTCAATACTTGGGTAAAACAAGTGAACAGCAACGCACCCCAATTAAAAAAATCAGATTATGAAAAGTTCATCAAAACAGAAGGTCTTGTTGGTACACATACCTATAAAGGAACCCATTTAAAATGGGATAAACCAATGGAACAACACAATTACCACGAAGAGGCAGATAAACACAAGAAGAAAAATGAATCCGATCATTCCAATCATTCCGATCATTCTAATATGGATATGTCTGATATGGATATGGGCGGAAACAATTAAAAGGAATAGGAGGAAAACAGTGTGAAACTTAGTGATTTTTTCGTCACCGGTGAGCCTGCCATTTACGCTGCAGAAGTCGGTATGGCGCTTGGCGCGATCGCTGTCATTTTTTCATTAACCTATTTCAAAAAGTGGAAATGGTTGTGGAAAGAATGGCTGACGACTGTTGACCATAAAAAAATCGGTATCATGTATATTATCGTTGCCATCTTAATGTTGTTCCGCGGCGGCGTTGATGCATTAATGATGCGGACACAGCTGGCATTGCCGGATTTAAATTTATTGGATGCAAACCACTATGACGGCATTTTTACCACGCACGGCGTTGTAATGATTCTGTTCATGGCCATGCCGTTCTTGTTTGGTTTGATTAACCTGGTTGTCCCGTTGCAGATCGGGGCGCGTGATGTGGCCTTCCCGCTGCTGAACGCATTCAGCTTCTGGTCAATGGTTGCCGGGATGGCGCTCTTTAATATTTCATTTATTATTGGGGGCTCTCCTACAGCCGGCTGGACAAACTATTTCCCGCTTGCCGGTACTGAATTTACCCACGGTGTCGGGAACAACTATTACGCACTCGGTATTCAGCTTTCAGGGATCGGGACACTTGCAACAGGCGTAAACTTTATTGTCACGATTCTTAAAATGCGGGCACCCGGCATGACATTGATGAAAATGCCGATGTTCGTATGGTCTACTTTAATTACGTTTATTATCGTTATTTTCGCTTTCCCTGTCTTGACAGTGGCTTTAGCTGATGTGACATTTGACCGTACTTTCGGCGCCCACTTCTTTACAATGGGATCAGGCGGCAGCCCGATGCTCTGGGCTAACCTGTTCTGGATTTGGGGCCACCCTGAAGTATATATCGTGCTGCTCCCGTCTCTTGGGATTTACGCGGATATTATTGCGACCTTCTCAAGCAAACGATTGTTTGGATATGCGTCCATGGTCGTTGCGATGGCAGGGATCGCATTCTTAAGCTACTTCACATGGGTTCACCACTTCTTTACAATGGGGAACACATCGGTAGTCAACTCGTTCTTCTCGATATCAACGATGATTATCGCGATTCCGACGGGTGTTAAATTATTCAATGAAATCTTTACCATGCACAAAGGGAAAATCAGAACGACAACGCCAATGCTTTGGTCACTTGCCTTTATCCCGACTTTCCTGATTGGCGGGGTTACAGGGGTTATGTTGTCCATGGCAGCAGCGGATTATCAGTACCATAACACGTACTTTTTGATCGCCCACTTCCACTATACGTTGATTCCGGCAGTTGCCTATGCATGTTTCGCAGGGCTCTTCTACTGGTATCCGAAAATGTTCGGCTATATGCTGAATGAAAAACTTGGAAAAATAACATTCTGGTTTTGGATGGTCGGGTTTAACCTGTGTTTCATTCCGCAATTCTTTGTCGGCCTTGACGGCATGGCCCGCCGGATGTACACATACGAAGCAGGGCTCGGCTGGACCGGCTGGAACTTTGCTTCAACAGTTGGGGCGTATCTTATGGGGATTGGCTTCCTTGTCCTGGCTTGGAATATCGTTTACAGTATTAAACATGGCAAGCGCGATACGACCGGCGACCCGTGGGATGGACGTACACTGGATTGGGCTACCCATACACCGATTCCTGTGTATAACTTTGCAAAACAACCGGTTGTCTCAACCTTAGATGCTTATGCAGAGTATAAAGAAAAAGGAACACCGATTTTTAAAGACGAAAAGCTCAAACCGATCCATATGCCAAATAACTCCGCAATGCCGTTCTTCTCGGCAATCGCGATGGGACTCGGCGGTTTCGGCTTGGTTTGGTCCTGGTGGTGGCTTGCGATTCTCGGTGGCGTCATGATGCTTGGCTGCCTGGCCTGGAGATCGTTTGACCCGGATAAGGGCCACTACATCAGTGTCGAAGAGATCATTCGTACGGAAAATGCAGCAGGAGGTGTAAAACGATGAGCGACGAACATTTAGATACATCACTGCCACTTGAGTATCAACGCAATCAGGACCGGTTAACCATCTTTGGTTTCTGGGTTTTCCTGGCTGGTGAAATCACCTTGTTTGCGACACTATTCGCAGTTTATTTTACACTTCAGCACCAGACTGCCGGCGGTCCTACGCAACAAGACATCTTTGAATTAAAAGGTGTCTTGATTGAAACATTTGTGCTCCTAACGAGTAGTTTTACTTGCGGCCTGGCCGTATTCTCGATGCGCAACCAAAATAAAAAAGCAATGATCGGCTGGTTTGTCGTTACACTTTTGTTAGGATTAGCCTTTGTTGGTTTAGAAATAAATGAATTTATCACTTATGTGCATGATGGCGCCACCTTGCAAACAAGCGGATTTCTTTCTGCATTCTTTGTTCTGCTGGGTACACACGGATGCCACGTTTCACTCGGGATTCTTTGGGGAATCGGGATTATTATTCAGCTGGCCATGCGCGGCTTGAACCCGATGACCGCCCGTAAATTCTTTGTCGTGAGCCTTTACTGGCACTTTCTTGATGTTGTCTGGATCTTTATCTTTACCTTTGTTTACTTAGGAGGGTTGATTTAATAATGGAACATCATTCAAAATATCCAATTGGGCACGTGATTGGTTTTCTGCTTTCGATCGTGTTTACGATTGCGGCCCTGTATGTTGCCTTATACACCAACCTTTCGAGATCAATCATCATTTGGACAATCGGGCTTTTTGCCTTTATCCAGGCCGGCGTGCAGCTGTTTATGTTTATGCACGTGAAAGAAGGAGAAAACGGCAAAGTCAATGTCGGCAACATGGTCTACAGCATTATCATTGCGATCGTTGTGGTCTACGGTACAATTTGGGTCATGCACTTTTAATAAAAAAGCCTGCATTCTCTCGTGGATGCAGGCTTTTTTATTTTCACGGCGAAAAAAAAACGCAGCCTGGTCCATTTCAAATACCAGGCTGCGTTTTTTAATGACTGTTTAAATTTCCTGTGCGACTTTGTCTGTTTTTCTTTCCTTGCTGCGTTTTTCCAGGATCATTGCTTTAAAGTTCTTTTGCTTTTCTTTTGGCCATTTTTTAAATTCTTTTAGGAATGATTCATAATTCGGCAATACTTCTTTCAACATGCCGTATTGTTTAATTTCCCCGGCTTCAAGCCACATCGCTTTATCACAAAACCTTTTCACCTGGCCCATCGAGTGGCTGATAAAGAAGATCGTTTTGCCGGCTTCTTTGAATTCGTTCATTTTATCAAAACATTTATCCGCAAAAGTCTGGTCCCCGACTGACAAAGCTTCGTCAATGACCAGAATATCCGGATTTACATTGACCGAAATGGCAAAACCAAGCCTTGATTTCATCCCGCTTGAGTATTTTTTTACAGGCTGTTCGATAAACTTCCCGATATCTGCAAACTCGATGATTTCAGGGGTCAACTGCTTGATTTGTTTCTTGTTAAACCCAAGCATCAGACATTTCAGCTCAATATTTTCCAATCCGCTCAGTTCGTTATTCAACCCTGAGTTAATGGCAATAAGGGATGTTTCCCCGTTACATGTAATCGTTCCGGTTGTAGGGGGAATAATGCCTGTGATCAAATTCGATAAAGTCGACTTGCCTGCACCGTTTACGCCGACAACACCGATGACATCCCCTTGATTGGCTTCAAAAGTTATATTTTGCAGGGCGTAGAAATCGTCTCCGTAACCACCGGGCAAGATGATATCAAGAATTTTTTCCGAATTGCTCCGGTACATTTTATATTTTTTTGATACTTGATTGAAAACCACTGATTTATTCATATAAAAAGAACTCCCTGTCATAAATAATCTTTGCCTTCCCTAATATTATAAGAGATTGTCCATCCGAAAGTAAGGGGGCTGCCCAAAGTAAGCAAAGCCTGTTATCCTTTTCCACCTTTGAAAACAGGGAAAACCAATTCCGCCGCCCGGTAATTCTTTAGACGGCAATTTTTTATGAAAAAATTCTTTTTGTAACGGCATGGCATAGACATAAGCCGATCAGAATGCCGAAAGAATCAAAAGTAATGACATCTATAATATGCCCGGTTCTGCCCTGAATAAATGACTGATGCCATTCGTCCAGACAGGCATAAAAAAATGAAAAGAAAAAGCTTGCAAAATAAGCAGCTACCCGTAAACGCGGCCTTGCGAAGCGCACAAACACACCGGCTAAGAACGCAAGCAGCGCATATTCCGTGACATGGCTTGCTTTTCTGATAAAAAATTCAATAAAATCGTAAGGCATTTTCGAAGTGACCAGGCTGCCGCCGTAGAAAAACTCAATGTCAGGCAAAGAGTTTTCATTTAAGTGGATGATTTTTTCCAAAAAAGGCCGCATATCCTGTTCCTTATAAGGCGTATTGGAAAATGAAAACATGACAAACATAAAAACGAGCAGTATGACGCCTAAAATCAATAATCCTTCTTTTCTTTTTATTCTCACTCTCCTGTTGCCTCCCATATGAACTTCTTCATATTTTACAACAAGTTCATAAATAAATCATTATTCACACCGTATTTTTCAAAGTTTCTTTTGACCGTTTTGATGAGCGTGTAAAAAACACAAAAACTCTGCTGAAAATGCTTAAAAAGCGGTGGCACATCTTATGGAATGGGATGTACGCACCGCTTTTCATTTCATCTATTTGGTTTTTCCGTGTCCTCCCCAAAAAGCCAGGGAATGTTGATTAAACCATTTGCTTGACCAGTTTCATAACCTCATCGCTCAGGCGCCGGTTCAGGGCTTCACTGGCTTCAAGCGAATCGGCTTTGACGCCGAAATAGAATTTGGCTTTCGGTTCGGTACCAGATGGGCGCATGCAGAACCACGAGCCATCTTCGAGGAAGAATTTCAGTACGTTTGAGACGGGCAGTTCGATCGCCGACGTTTCACCTGTCTGCATATTGGTCCGTACTTGCGATTGATAGTCTTCAATCGCGGATACTTTAATCCCGGCCACTTCTTTTAACGGATTAGCGCGGAAATTAGCCAGAATTTCAGCGATCTTTTCAGAGCCTTCCTTCCCTTTTAAAGTGAGGGATGTTAAGGATTCTTTATAGTAGCCGTAACGCTCGAAGATATCCATCAGGCCTTCATACAGGCTCTTGCCCTGCATTTTATAAAAAGCAGCCACCTCAGCCGCAAATACAGCAGATTGAACCGCGTCCTTGTCACGGACAAAGTCTCCGATTAAATAGCCGTAGCTTTCCTCATAACCAAACAGGAAAGTATGCTCGCCTGTTTGTTCAAATTCTTTAATTTTCTCGCCGATAAATTTAAAACCGGTCAATGTATCAATGGTTGGGATCCCGAAAGACTTCGCAATGTCGCGGCCGATTTCTGAGGTTACAATCGTTTTGACGACAACACCGTTATCAGGAAGCGTCCCCTGCTGCTGCTTTTGGGAGAGCAGATAATGCAAAAGCAGTGCACCGGTTTGGTTTCCGGTCAAGACCTGGTATTCCCCGTCTTTATTTTTCACGGCTACACCTAAGCGGTCCGTGTCCGGGTCAGTTCCAAGCAACAGATCAGCTCCGATTTCATTTCCATAACGGATGGCAAGTTTAAATGCGGCATGTTCTTCCGGATTCGGCGACACAACAGTTGAAAAATCGGCATCCGGCAGTTCCTGTTCTTTGACAACCGTAACATTTTTAAAGCCAAAGTTCTCAAGCCCGCGGCGGACATGGAGATTTCCCGTCCCGTGAAGCGGGGTATAGACGATGCGGAAAGAATCCGCCACAGAAGTAATCGCATCTTGATTCTGGCGTAATTTTATAAGCTGATCCTGGTAAGCTTTATCGACCCTTTCACCAATGTAAACGAGCAGGCCTTTTTCAACCAGTTCTTTTTCTTCGCCGACTTCAATCGTCAGTTCATTTTCAATGCGGTTTACATAACCGATCAGCTGGTCGGCTGCTTCAGGCGGCAGCTGTCCGCCGTCAGGGCCGTATACTTTATAGCCATTGTATTCTTTCGGGTTATGGCTGGCCGTGATCACAACGCCGGCATAGGCATGCAAATAACGGACCGCAAACGATAATAATGGTGTCGGATGCAGGGAATCAAACAAATATGCCTGAATCCCGTGCCTGCCCACTGTCTTCGCGACTTCAAGCGCAAATTCCGGGGATTGGTGTCTGGAATCATAAGCAATCGCCACCCCGCGTGTTTTTGCTTCATCGCCCTGGTCCAAAATAAAGTTTGCCAGTCCTTCCGATGCTTTGCGGACCGTATAAATATTCATACGGTTGGTGCCTGCGCCCAGTTCGCCGCGCATGCCGCCTGTTCCGAATTCCAGGCTTTTATAAAAGCGGTCTTCCAAACTTTTTTCATCCCCGCTTAAATCAGACAGTTCTTTTTTCAAGGAAGCGTCTAGTCCGGTAAAACGTTCCCATTTTGCATATGTAGTTTTCCAATCTATGCTCATGTTAGCCTCCTGCAACCTATAATTTTTTATACTTTCATCTTAGCATAAATCCAATAAATTCCCAGCTGTTTTTGATTGAAAGTGCTGGTTTTGTTGAACCGTTATCATGTACTTTCCGCTGCCACCCCCCGTTTTTCCTTTATCTAACTTTTATGTACCCCATTTACATTTATAGAAAGCGGAAAAAACGTTGCTGTAGACCCAATCCCCCTAATATTGTTATGATAGAAAGGTAAACATAATGGATGTGATAAAAATGAATGAAGAAAAATACCATAATTTAAAATTAGGCGAGTACGGCATCATGATCAGCATGGCGGCCTATTTGAGCTTATCTGCACTAAAGCTTGCCATTGCCTTCCATACCCATTCAAGCGCTTTAAAGGCAGACGGTCTCAACAACATTACCGACATTCTTTCCTCCATTGCCGTCCTGATCGGGTTGCGGCTGTCACGGAAGCCGGCCGATCAGGACCATCCTTACGGGCACTGGAAAGCAGAAAACGTGGCGTCTTTGGTCGCGTCGCTGATTATGATGGCCGTCGGGATCCAGGTTCTGTTCGAAGCGGTGCGTGCGATTGTATACGGCAAATCCCAGTCCCCTGACCTCATCTCCGCATGGACCGGCCTGTTTTGCGCCCTGATTATGTATGTCGTCTACCGCTACAATAAAAAATTATCGAAAAAAATTAATAGCCAGGCCGTGCGTGCGAGCGCCATGGATAACTTATCAGACGCATGGGTAAGTATCGGCGCCAGCATTGGCATTATCGGTTCACAATTCAATCTGCCATGGCTCGATCCGGCAGCTGCGATTGTGGTCGGCCTGCTGATCTGCCATACCGCCTGGGAAATTTTCCGGGACACATCCCATTTGCTGACGGACGGGTTTGACGAGACAGAACTGGAAGCCTACAAAGAAAAAGTGCTGGGCATTGCCGGTGTTCAGGGTGTCAAAAGCATCAAAGCCCGGCAGTACGGCAACAACACGGTGATTGATCTTGTCATTGCAGTTGATTCTTCCCTTGATCTCCGCCATGCCCATGACATTTCAACAGAAGTAGAAAATACATTAATTAAGGATTGTGAAATTTACGAAGTCAATGTCCATTTTGAACCCAGCGGCGTATGAAAGTTTTGTCACGGCGGGCTAGGTGCCGCGCTAAATCCCCCGGCAGACAAATCCCCCGGTCTCAGCTTGCCCGCTTTTGGGTTTGTGAGACCGGGGGTATTCAGTCTTTGCCTGCATGGAAATGGTCTTCATGTGCCTGATGAACGTTATTTGTGGTTAAAATCTCGGCCGGATAGCTTTCATAAGACTGATGAACTTCATTTTGGGCTAATATTTCGGCCGTAATAGCTTTCATAAGACTGATGAAATTCATTTCGCTCTAAAATTTCGGACGCGATTGCTTTCATAGGACTGATGAACTTCATTTCGCTCTAAAATTTCGGCCATAATAGCTTTCATAAGACCGATGAACTTCATTTCGCTCTAAAACTTCGACCGTAATAGCTTTCATAAGACTGATGAACTTCATTTCGCGCTAAAATTCCAGCCGCGATTGCTTTCATAGGCCTGATGAAATTCATTTCGCTCTAAAAATTCGCCCGCGATTGCTTTCATAGGCCTGATGAAATTCATTTCACATTAAAATTTCGGACGCGATTGCTTTCATAGGCCTGATGAAATTCATTTCGCTCTTAAATTTCAGACGCGATTGTTTTCATAAACCCCCATGAACTTCATTTCGCTTAAAAACTCCAGTCATAATGGCTTTCGTAAGCCTGATGAACTTCAAACGGGGATCCATCGGGCAACTTTCTTATTCAGCTCTTGTTAAGTGCAGATTATATTGATAAACTTCCTCATCCGACGATAGTTTGTATCCCATTTTCGGATTATAATCAATGGCCACTTTATCGCGGAGCTGCTCCTGGCTGGCCTTGGAGATAAGGACCGGGATGCCGTAGACATTAAACAAATCATCATCGTCCCGCTTATGATCTATTTTTAAAGAATGCTCAGCTGCTATTGAACAGCTCCCGACAAATACCGCTTCAATCCGGATACCTTCATTTTCTTTAAAATCAATTTGTTTAAACTGCGAAAGTGCAGCCGGTTTAATCGTAATTTCCATATTTTTCACCTTTCCTCGTTGATTTAAATTGCCATAACTTATGATGTCCGATATAACCTCCCATGAATGCACGGATTTATAAAACAATTACCCGCTTCTGTTATTTTAGAAACAACAGGGCTCATGGCAAGACGCATTTCGACAGCAAACCGCAGTTTTACAATTACCGGGATTTGATTTTCTATTGAAGGATGTATTTTTCCTGGAAATCGTTGCTTTTCCCGGCAATTTTTTAAAGCAACCGGAATAAACCTACTATAAGGATAGAAAATTATAAACATCACAAATATTGAGAATAATGATCTCCCTATGTTACAATGGTGAAAACGTCTATCCTAAATTTAATGAGGAAGTGCTTGTTTGATGAAATTGCCCCGGATTCACAGCACGACATTCAGCAGTGAAATAATGGAAATTTTTAATTACCTTCACACCCATCCTGAAGTCAGCATGGAAGAATATCATACAACAGCGTTCATTAAAAATAAATTGAACGAATGGGGATGCCGGAACATCAAAACTTTTGGAGATGATCCCGGCGTCATCGCTGAAATTGGCAAAGGTGCGCCGATTGTCGGCATCCGTGCTGATATGGATGCTTTATGGCAGGAAGTGGACGGGACTTTCCGCGCCAACCATTCTTGCGGCCATGATGCCCATATGGCCATGGTGCTCGGCACATTGCTGTATTTTAAAAAAATGAATATCGAACCAAAAGGGACCATTCGCTATCTATTCCAGCCTGCAGAAGAAATCGGGCAAGGTGCAAAGCTAATGCTTAAAAAAGGTGCGGTAAACGGCCTTGATTACTTATTCGGCGTTCATGTCCGCCCATTGGAAGAAACGAAAAACGGACGTGCCGCACCAGCGATCCTTCACGGCGCCAGTTGTTCCATCACAGGAAGAATCATTGGGGAAGACGCCCATGCGAGCCGGCCGCATTTGGGAACCAATGCGATTGAGGTCGCAGCTTCCCTTGTCAATGAACTCGCCCATATCCATGCCGATCCGCTTGTGCCGCATTCTGTAAAAATGACAAAGCTGCAGGCCGGCGGTTCAAGCGCCAACATCATTCCCGGCCAGGCAGCATTTGCCCTCGATCTTCGTGCGCAAACGAATGAAGTGATGGAACAATTGATTGAACAGGTGAAGCGTGCGGTATCCACCATCGCCGAATTTTTTAAAGTCAAAATCAAGCTCATCGTCCCCGACTATCTCGCTGCCGCAACGCTGAACATGGAGGCCGCTAGTATCATGGCCGCTGCGATCCGCGACATCCTTGGCGAAGACAAATGCGATGCGCCGCTTGTGACAACAGGCGGAGAAGATTTTCACTTTTACGCCAAACAACGGCCGGAATTAAAAACAACCATGCTCGGCCTTGGCTGCGGACTGGCTCCCGGCTTGCATCATCCGCAGATGGCGTTTGACCGCAGTGCCATGCTTACCGGCATTCAGATTTTATCGTCAGCCTTGTTAAAAGCCATTGATGCGGAAAACGGCAGGCCATAGGGAAATAAGCCGGTGCCGGTTTACGGGCAGAAAAACCGCCTTTGTATTTCTCATGTGCTGCCGCCATTAGCCGGATTTGCGGCCAAAAGTCAGACTGATTGGTTTTTACGGCCATATTTCCATTTGTATTTTAACATGCGGTATAAAAAAATAAGGCTGCCGAAATTCCGCTTCCACAACCGTTTCGGCTCCCGCATCAGCCGGAAGAGCCACTCTATTCTTAGTTTCCTGAACAAATAAGGCGCCCGCGGAACGTTTCCGGAAGCAAAGTCAATAAAAGCGCCTACCCCGATTCTGGCCAGGCAGCGAAGATCATGATCAAAATCGGCGATAAATTTCTCCTGAAGCGGTACACCCATGCCGACAACCAGCACATCAGCACCGGATTCATTGATTTGCGCCACTACCGCTTTTCTGGATTTAAAATAGCCATGATGCGCACCCGCTATCTTTAATGCCGGATAGTCGCGGTGAAAATTTTGAACCGCACTTTCCAAATTGGCCTGATTTGAACCAAGCACAAAAACAGAAAAGCCGTTTTCTTCACAGCGTTTTAACACTTTCGGCATTAAATCTGTCCCGTTCAGGTTCCCGGTCAGCGGAATATCAAACAGTTTGGAAGCGATCTCCACTCCGATGCCGTCATTTAACAAAAAGTCCGCCGAATTCAAAATGCTTTTATAGTAGGAATCTGTTTGCGCGATATTATAGCAGTGTGCGTTCAGGAAATAAATATTTGACTTTTCCCCGCTCTGCATGCGGCTCGTAAACCTGTCCAAAAATTCTTCTTCCGATGTTACCGTCAGCATAATATTACCCAGTGCTTTTTTCAAAACAAACTTTCTCCTTAGTACCATTCTAAAGAAATCGGTTCACACTTCCTAAGTATATAACGAAAGCCGCGCCCGCATCAACGGATGGAGCGCACACAAATAAAATTTCTCTTCGCCAGCAAAAAAGCCGGGGCTGCACGCGCGGCTTTTTTTGATTCTGTACGGGTGATCTGCCCGGCTATTTAGAATCGTGCTGCCCGGTTTCCTTCAGGTCTTGTTCGCGGAACGCTTTCGGGGTGAATCTCTTTGACAGCATTCAGAAGCTGTTTTTCGATATTGGCCCGCTTCACAAAAGGCACATGAAATGCATGTGCCTTTTTCCTTCTTACTTATACGGCTACGGCTTAGTTCTATTGGACATTTCCGTGACCCGCAGGCTGCATGTGTCTAATTACCGTTTCTAACCAGACATACGGATAGCTCGCGGATCTGCTTTTGTCCTTTTGGATGCCCTCTCTACGATAATTCTCCTGCTTCCCCCGCTTTTGTTCCACAACTGGCCCCAAATTAGAAAAACAAGGGGGGCTTAAGCTCAGCACGGCGTTGCGGTATTTATTCTCCCCATTTGCAGGAAAGTCTTCATTTCGCCGTTTCCCCGGCCCGTACATATGAAAATGCCTGTTCAAAGTCTGCGATTAAGTCTGCCGCGTTTTCAAGGCCAACCGAGAACCGCAGCAGGCTGTCCGATATGCCGCGCTTTTTCCGTTCTTCCGGTGCCATGGCAGCATGGGACATTTTAGCCGGATACGATAAAATCGACTCTACTGCACCAAGGCTGACGGCAAAAACCGGAATTTCCACATGGGCAACAAATGAACGCAACACCTCCTCATCCTCCAGTTCAAAGGATAAAACTGCACCCGGACCCTTTGCCTGCGCCTTTTGCAAATCATGCTGCGGATGGCCGGCAAGTGCCGGGTAATGCACTTTACGCACAAGCGGATGCTGTTCCAAATAATGGGCAATTTGAAGGGCTGACTGCTGCGACTGCGCAAGACGCACATGCAACGTTTTCAATCCTCTTAAGACAAGCCAGGCATCCTGAACCCCAAGCACAGCCCCAAATGAATTTTGCAGAAATCCAAGTTTCTCTGCCAGCGCTTGATCTTTTACAACGGCAAGGCCTGCGATCACATCACTATGGCCGGATATGAATTTCGTCGCGCTGTGCAGGACAATATCGGCACCAAGTTCGAGCGGCTTTTGCAAAGCGGGCGTGAGAAACGTGTTATCAACAAATGTCAAAGCGCCAATTTCTTTTGCGATCTCACTTACGGCACGAATATCGGTTACTTTTAACAAAGGATTTGACGGAGTTTCAACATAAAAGGCTTTCGTATTCGGCCGGATTGCCTGCCGTACTTCATCCAAATCTGTCATGTCAACAAAAGTATGATCAATGCCAAGGCGGGACAGCACTTCTGTTACCATCCGGAATGTGCCGCCGTAAACATCCTCTGTAATCACGACATGATCCCCCGCCGACAGCAGTAAAAATGCAGTCGAGATCGCGGCCATGCCGGATGAAAAGGCAAAACCTTTTGTGCCGCCCTCGAGCTCAGCGATTACATCTTCAAGCGCCTCCCGTGTCGGATTGAGTGAACGGCTGTAATCATATTTCCCAAAGCGGTCCACATCGAACTGATGGTAAGTGGAAGCATGCTGGACCGGGACGCTGACAGCCCCTGTTTCCGGATCAATTTTATGGCTATTATGTAAAAGCCGGGTTTGAAAAGTATAAGATTCATTTGTCATCGCAGTGCAGCTCCTTTATGAATATTTGCAAATGCCTTTTCAATATCCTGAATTAAATCGCCTGCATCTTCAATCCCAACGGAAAATCGCAACAGCCGGTTATCGACGCCGGACTGAATGCGTTTTTCTTCCGGAATATCCGCATGCGTCTGGGTTGCCGGATACGTAATAAAACTTTCCGTTCCGCCAAGGCTCTCGGCAAAAGTAATCAGCGACAGCCCTCTCAAGAAAGCGTCAACCCATTCCTCTTCCCTTATCCGGAAAGACACCATTCCGCCGCGCCCCGGGTAGAGCACATCGGCGACATCCGGATGTCCGGAAAGAAAACGGACAACTTCTTTTGCATTTTTTTCATGCTTTTCCATCCTTAACGCCAGCGTTTTCATGCCGCGCATCAAGAGCCATGAATCAAACGGGCTGAGCGTGGCGCCTGCACCGTTATGGTAAAGGGCCAGCTGATCGCACAGGTCCTTTCCTTTTGCAACGATGAGACCGGCAAGCACATCATTATGCCCGCCTAAATATTTGGTTGCACTGTGAATCACAATGTCTGCGCCCAGTTTAATCGGCTGCTGCAGGAGCGGGGTGTAAAACGTATTATCGACAATCAGTAAAATTCCGTGTTCTTTGGCAATTTCAGCGACCGCGGCAATATCGGTTTGCTGCATGAGGGGGTTCGTCGGGGTTTCAAGAAAGACAGCTTTCGTTTTCGGCGTGATATTCTTTTCGATTTCGCTCAGATCTGACGTATCCGCATAGCGGCAACAAAGCCCCCATTTCTTATATCCCTGCTCCAACAGCCGGTACGTCCCGCCGTATAAATCTTCGCTGACAATCCATTCATCTCCCGACTGGAACAAGGAGAGGATGGTAAAAATGGCGGCCATTCCGGAACTGCAGGCAAACCCGCGGTCTCCGCCTTCCAAATCGGCAATCGTTTCCTCCAGCAGCTGCCGTGTTGGATTGCCTGTGCGTGTGTAATCAAAACCGGTCGACTGTCCGATCCCTTCATGGCGGTATGCCGTGGAAAAATAAACGGGCGGATTGACGGCCCCTGTCTGTTGATCACTGCGATTTCCAATTTGCGCCAGCTTTGTTTCTGTTTGGTACATGGTTTAGACACTCCCTGTTTTTTAAAAAATAAAAAGCCTTCCTCATAAGAAGAAGACTTAAATAAACGATCATTTCAGCCATTCTTCTTATCTTTCAAGTTATCTCAAATAACTTGCAGGACTTAGCACCTTTTCAATACATAAGCATTGAAGGTTGCTGAGGCTTCTTCGGGCCGATCCCTCTGCCTCTCTTGATAAGAATAGAAAAAATATAATTACTTTTCGTTCAAATGTACACCAATTTATTTCCAACGTCAATTCTTTTTCAAATATTTTTATTTTCTTTTTTTAAAAAATATCCTCAAAAATACCGCTTCCTCACTGGTATGCCCGTCATTTCTCCGGATGCACCGATCTAGTATTCTGGTGTAAATCTCACCTGTCTGCCGTCTATGCCGCAGAATCCGCAACCATTTAAGCCTCCTCCCCCCGGCTGAAGGGACGGTCTGAAGGCATTCTTACTTTGTAGAAAATTTTTTGTAAAAAGCTTATTGACATAATTCGATCATTTGCTATATAGTATACATACTGAATGAATAAGAATTTAATAGATCTTATCCAGAGCGGTGGAGGGAAAGGCCCTATGAAACCCGGCAACCAAGCCTTTTTGGGCTCAGGTGCTAATTCCTGCAAAACCTGTTTTTACAGGTTTTGAAAGATAAGAGAAGACGTTTGACGCCAAACCGCTTCTCTTTGAAGCGGTTTTTTAGTCGTTACGTGCATGCATCGCCGCCCGGACTAGATTTTCAAGATTAGCAGGAGATTGGGATTTGTTCTTTTCATTCAAAAAAGATATTCCTAGGGGGAGAAAAATATGAAAAAGGCATCTAAGTTATTATCTTTAGGGATCGCATTCATTCTATTATTCGCATTAAGTGCATGCGGAAAATCGGATTCCAAAGCATTAAGCACAAAAGAAATTACAGTCGGCGTCACAGGCGGCCCGCACCAGCAAATCATGGAGCAAGTCGCAAAGCTGGCGAAAAAGGACGGCCTGACCATCAAGCTCAAAGTTTTTAATGACTACAACACGCCAAATACAGCGCTTGACCAAGGTGAACTTGATGCAAACAGCTACCAGACGCTGCCATTTTTAAAAGGGCAAATTAAAGATAAAAACTATAAAATTACGGATGTATTTAAAACCGTTGCATTCCCAATGGGGGTTTACTCGAAAAAAATAAAGAGCCTCAACGAACTTAAAAAAGGCGACTCCATCGCCGTTCCAAACGATCCGGCAAACGAATTGCGCGCGCTGCAATTGTTTGAAGCAGCAGGTGTGATCAAGCTAAAAGAGGGTGTAACCCAGAATGCCACGAAAAAAGACGTTGTGGAAAACAAATTGAACCTGGACATCAAAGAACTGAATGCTGAATCACTGCCGGCGCAACTCAACGAAGTGACCGCTGCAGCAATCAACACAAACTTTGCCATGGGAGCAGACCTGACCATCAACAAAGACGCAATTTTCCATGAAAAAATCAAAGACAATCCATATCCGAACTATTTCGTCGTCCGGACTGAAAATAAAAACGATAAAGTTGTCAAACAGATTAAAAAATACTATTACTCGGATACGATTAAAAAATATATTGCCAAAGAATTCGGCGGATCGGTTGTACCAGCCTGGTAAGGAGTTGTAAAACGTATGATCAGCCTGCAGCATCTATCAAAAACATTTGAAACAGGAAATAAAAAAGTCGAAGCATTGAAAGATGTATCAGTAGAGATTCAGAAAGGGGAAATTTTCGGCGTCATTGGCTTCAGCGGCGCCGGAAAAAGCACCCTGATCCGCTGTGTCAACCTGCTGGAACGGCCAACAAGCGGAAAAGTATTCATCGACGGGACAGATCTTCTCTCATTAAATAAAAAAGAACTGCAGAAAATCCGCCGGAAAATCGGCATGATCTTCCAAGGTTATAATCTATTAAAAACGGCAACCGTCTATCAAAATATTGCGATTCCGCTTCAGCTTGAAGGCGTTCCGGCAAATGAAATCAACGAGCGCGCGAAAAAATACTTAAGCATTGTCGGGCTGGAAGATAAAGCCAAATCCTACCCGAGTGAACTTTCGGGCGGCCAGCGCCAGCGTGTCGCGATTGCCCGCGCCCTCGCCCATGAACCGGAAGTGCTGTTGAGCGATGAAGCCACAAGCGCACTTGACCCGACTACAACAGAACAAATTCTTGAGCTGCTGCTGAAAATCAATCGGGAATTGGGGATTACGATTTTTTTGATCACCCATGAATTGAATGTCATCCAAAAAATTTGCGACAGGGTTGCTGTGATGGAAGCGGGCGAAATCGTTGAACAAGGGACAGTGGTTGATGTGTTTGCAAAACCGCAGCATCCGAGAACAAAGAGTTTTGTCCGGAATAAATCTGTTTTTCATGTCCCCGCACATATTCAAAATGAGCTTGCTAAAACAGGAAAACTTGTTGCCCTGACATTTCTCGGCGAATCTTCTAAAGAACCGTTTCTTGCAGCCATTACAAAAAAATTTAATATTATGCCGAGCATTATCGCGGGCGGCATTGATGAACTAAAGGATCAATCGATCGGCAATCTGCTTGTCCATCTTAGAGGTGAGCTGGAGGAAACGGAAAAGGCCATTGCCTATTTAAAAAATGAGCAGATTATTGTAGAAGAGGTGGGTTCCATATGAGCACATTTATCAATGAATGGGGCGATATCATTTGGCAGGGATTTCTGGACACATTAAAAATGACTTCGATCTCCCTCGTTATCGCCATCGTTATCGGACTGCCGCTCGGTATCCTGCTTGTCCTGACAAGAAAAGGCGGCGAAGCGGAAAATAAGGTTGTCTATACGATCTTAAACACCTTTATCAATATCATCCGTTCAATTCCATTTATCATTCTGCTCTTTTTTATTCTGCCAGTTACAAAACTTGTTGCGCAAACGACAATCGGGGTGCAGGGCGTCATATTTCCACTTGTTGTTTATACCGCACCTTACATTGCCAGATTAATGGAATCTGCCCTGCTCGAAGTTGACCGCGGCATTGTTGAAGCGTATCAGTCAATGGGCATCTCCACTTCAAAAATCATTTGGAATGTCATTGTCCGTGAAGCACGCGCATCAATTGTCCTCGGTTTGACAATTGCAACAATCGGACTGATCGGTGCAACCGCGATGGCAGGGCTTGTCGGCGCAGGCGGCCTGGGCGATATCGCCTACCAGTTCGGGCACTTGCGATTCCAGCCGGATGTCATGTACACCACAATTATTATTTTAATTATTATGGTTCAGGGCATCCAATCGCTCGGCAACCTGCTTGCACGGAAGCTGCGCAAAGATTGACAGACATAAAAGGCCGGGTTGTCCATCCGGCCTTTTATGATTAAACATGAGTAAACTGAATATTAGGTTTGTTTACATTCCCCTTTTCCGGACAAAATATCTCGCAAGGATCCTCTCTTCTTCAATAAAACTCAATCGCCTCGCAAACAGTCACTTAATCTTTCAATTTTCATAGGATGTTGATCACAAATGAAATCGTTCGCACCTCATTGTATTGTATAGTAAAGTATTCGCTATTCTGCTACAGCCCCAATCTCGTCAAATCTTGTATATGCAGCATTGCAACCGGCTCACAGCCGTTTTTTACGACCGGAAGCACATCAAAGTTGCGATCCTCCATGATCCGGAGTGCTTCTGCAGCCAATTGCCTTTCCTGGACAGCGACCGGCTGTTTTGTATAGAGATCCGCAATTTTTTGATCAAGTACGTGATTCCCCTTGATCAGCTCACGGCGAATGTCCCCGTCTGTCAAAATGCCAATCAGCCTGCCTTTTTCGTCGACGATTGAAACAGCACCTACCCCGGATTCCGTCATGGTAAATAAGGCATCTTTCACATCCGTATCAAGCGTTGCAATTGGATTCACTTTTTTGCGCCTGACAATATGCCCGGCAGTCAGCAGCAGTCTTCTTCCCAAAGAACCGCCCGGATGGAATAACGCAAAATTCTCAGGTCTGAAATTCCTTGCTTTTAATAAAGCCACTGCAATGGCATCCCCGAGTGCAAGCGTCACTGTCGTTGTTGAAGTCGGGGCCAGTCCGAGCGGGCAGGCTTCCTCAATATCGCCGATGTCTACCGTTAAATTGGAATGTTTTGCCAAGGTGGACTTCCTCGATCCGGCAATAGAAATCACCTTGGCACCAATCCGTTTAATGGATGGAATAATATTCAGGATTTCCGCCGTTTCCCCGCTGTTTGATATCGCTAAAACGACATCATTTTTCGTCACCTTTCCGAGGTCGCCATGGAGCGCCTCCCCCGGATGAAGAAAAAACGCCGGTGTCCCAGTACTTGCAAATGTCGAAGCAAGCTTCCTGCCAATTACCCCTGATTTCCCCATGCCTGTAAATACCACTTTGCCTTCACATTCTAAAATTGTTTCAATTACTGCATTGATTCGAAAATTGATGCGATCTTTCAGCTTTAAAATCTCATTGGCTTCCGTTTCCAGCACTTCACGAATACTCTCCACATAATTCGCTTCCGTTTTTAAGTCTCTTAACATGCTTTCCGCCTCCCTCAATGAATTTTAGCCGTACCGATTTCCTTAACAATTCTGTCGATTTCCAGAACAGGTTTTAATATTTCTTCCAAATCACAGAGTTTTACCATATTTGGACCGTCAGACCATGCTTGATCCGGATCAGGATGGACTTCCATAAACAAGGCATCTGTGCCGGTTGCGGCTGCCGCTCTTGCCAAGTAAGGAACAAACTCGCGCCTGCCGCCGGTTGATGTCCCGTTTCCGCCGGGGATCTGTACACTGTGGGTGGCATCGAAGACAACCGGATAGCCATACGCTCTCATTTCCGGCAATGCGCGCATATCGACCACAAGGTTATTGTATCCGAAGGTTGAACCGCGTTCTGTCAGCAGAATGTTGCTGTTCCCCGATTCTTCAAGTTTTCTAATCACGTTTTTCATGTCCCACGGTGCAAGGAACTGGCCTTTTTTTACATTGATGATTTTACCGGTTTGAGCCGCGGCGGCCAGCAGATCGGTTTGCCTGCACAGAAAAGCCGGGATCTGGATGATGTCCAGCACTTCACCAGCCATTGCGGCCTGGCCGGGCTCGTGTATATCCGAGGTAACGGGAATATGGAAAGTTTCTTTGACCGTGCCGAGAATTTCCAAACCCTTCTCGAGCCCCGGCCCTCTTTGTGAAAAGATGGATGAGCGGTTGGCTTTGTCAAATGAAGCTTTAAATACGAATGGGATGCCGAGATTTTCGGCAATTTTCTTAAGAGAGGCAGCAGTTTCCAGGGCCATTTCTTCGCTTTCGATGACACATGGGCCGGCAATGAGAACGAGCGGTGCATGTTGGTTAAATGTAATTTGGTTGTTGATTCGGATCGTTTTCATTTAATTCCTCCTTTGATCTGTTTTTCTGTTTCCCCCTTACTTCCTTTTTGTGATGCAATCTCTGGTTAATTGATATTATCCTTTTTTAAACAAAGTTTGACAACAAAGTTGTAAGAATAGTTCACCAAGTTTTTGTTTTTGTACTGTTAGATCTTCTTAAATAAAGAAAAAAGGTACAAAGCCGGATTGGTTTTGCACCTTTTTTCAGACAAAATTCGAACCATGCTACTAGCGGTTTGAAAGACATTTCAATCTGCTTCCCGTTTCATTTTAGCCTTCATACACCCGATGAAAGACACTTCAATCAGTTGATTGTTTTCCTGCGCACGAAGAACATTTCGATTCGTTTTTTAACCGTGTTGTTCTTCATGCACACGTTCAAGTGCGTTTCTGCTTTTATTCAAGATTGCTGTGACGGACAAAGGCTGCGTCATTCCCTGATTCCTGATGCTCGGCAATCCGCAGGCAGGCGGCATCGAAAAACAAGTGGACAGCCTGGTCGAATAACGAACTGAGCGGCTGCCGGCTTTCGATTTCGCCGGGGCGCCGGTATTTTGTTGCCGATGGAATATGAATGACGGAATCCGATGTTTCCGCTAATCTTGATGACGGATCGGAAGTGACACTGACGACGGAAATTCCGTTCTTCCTGGCTTTTTCCGCCGCCTGGACAACATTGGTGGTCGTCCCGGATCCGGAGATGGCAACCAAAAGATCGCCCTTCTGAATGGAAGGGGTAATCGTTTCACCGACCACATAAACGTTAAAGCCGAGATGCATCAGCCGCATCGCAAACGATTTGGCCATCAATCCCGAGCGCCCTTCTCCCAATACGAAAATTCGGTTGGCAGAGCCGAGCGTATCTACAAGCTGCCCGACTTGTTTTCCGTTCATTGTTGAAAAAACAGTTTGGATTTCGTCTAAAATAATGCCAACTTCTTCGTTCATTGCAATGCCCCCCATGCTTCTTTAATTTCTCTTGCTGCTCGTTCCGGATCCTTTGCCTTGCTAATCGCTGAACCGACAATCAGCACATCCGGTTGCAAAGGGATAACGGATGGCAATGTTTCAAGTGAGATGCCGCCTGCAATGGCCAGTTTCTGGTCTTCGGTTGCAGCCCGCCGCCCCCAGGTTCCGCCGCCGCCTTCTTCCTGCTCGTCTTTACTGATATGCTGGCAGACGATAATATTTTGCAGGCCGGCAATGTATTTGCGGTTTTCCTCCCGTGTATTGAGCAAGTCTGCCATCATTTGTTTGCCAAAACGGCCGGCTGTATTGAAGCAGGTATCCAGGGTGACAAGGGGAGCTGCCCCCATCACCGTCGCGATATCAGCACCTGACTGAAATGCAAGTTCAAATTCGTATTTGGCGTTATCAAAAGTTTTAATATCCGCCACCACCGTTTTTTCCGGAAAACGGTTTTTGATTTCATAAATGCTTTTGGCACCGAATTCTTTAATCAATGAAGTGCCGACTTCAATCCATTCCACTTCTTTTTCGGCTTGTGCCGCGATGTGAAGCGCTTCCTGGATAGAAAAACGATCTAATGCCAATTGAATGTTCATTTTAATACCGCCTTTGTTTTCAGTGTTTCCGTTGCAGTGGGAGCAGCCTGTTTTTTTGTTCGGACCATGAGTGTTAATAGAACGGACACGAGCAGGGACACAGCCATGAATATAAAGGAAGCCTGTGTACTGCCGGTAACTCCGTTTAAAAAGCCAACAATGTATGCACCTACAAAGGATCCCAAAGCACCCATGCTGTTAATAAATGCATTGGCGCTTCCTGCCACATCCTTTGGCAAAATTTCCGGCATGATCGCGAAAAACGGCCCGTACGGTGCATACATCGCGCCACCTGCAATCACCAGTAAAGCGTAAGAGAACCAGAAATTTGAGGAATCGAGTAAAAAAGAACCGTAGAAAGCAATCGTGCCGATCAACAGTGAGACCCAGACAAAAGATTTCCGGTTTAATGTTTTATCAGAAAAATAGGACACAAGAATCATCGCGATCGTTGCCAGTAAATAAGGTGCAGCCGACAGCCAGCCTGTTGCGACAATGTCCATATGGGAAGCTTGTTTGATCATCGACGGCAGCCACATGACAAAACCATAAACGCCAATGCTCCAGGCAAAATACTGGACGGCGAGAAGCAGTACGGTTTTATTGCGGAACAATTCTTTATAACCGGCTACTGCAGGGATTCCTTTCTGTTCTTCCTTCATTTCAAAAGCAATATTTTGCCTTTCTTCATCTGTCAGCCACTTCGCATCTTCCGGCTTATCTTCAACCAGTTTCCACCAGATGAATGCCCAAATGATTGCCGGCAACCCTTCGATAATAAACATACCCCGCCAGTCAAGCACTTGCAATAAATAACCTGAAACAACCGACATCCATAAAACGGTGACAGGATTACCCAAAATTAAAAACGTATTCGCGCGGGAACGTTCTTCTTTTAAAAACCAGTTGCTTAAAAAGACAAGCATCGCCGGCATCACGGCCGATTCGACAACACCAAGGAAAAACCGGATCGGATACAGCCAGGCCACATGATGCACCAGGCCGGTTGCAGAAGCAAGCAGCCCCCAAAGAATCAGACTTACAAACACAAGCTTTTTGGCGCTTCGTTTTTCTGCGTACGCAGCACCCGGAATTTGGAAAAAGAAGTAACCGAGAAAGAACAGCGCTGATAAAAACGAGGCAACACCGGCGGTAATATTTAAATCCTCTGACATACCGCCCGCAGCGCCAAAACTGTAGTTGGCCCGGTCAAAGTATGCAAGGCTGTAAGTAATGAATACAATTGGAACCAAGTGCAAAAATCTCTTCTTGCCTGCAACATTTTTCAATGACTTTTCCATGTCCAAACACTCCTTTTAGGTTGGTTGAATTTTCTGGCCCATGGCTAAACGGTTAATTCTGTATACCCTTTCATAAATGCCAGTAATTGTTCCCGGTTTGGAAGTCCGGCTTTATCCCCGGCAGACATCGTTGCCAGCGCCCCAATGGCATTTCCTCTGCCAGCGGCTTCAAAAACATCCAGCCCGTCAAACAGCCCGCTCAAGACCCCAACGGAAAAACCGTCGCCGGCTCCGACTGTGTCAACGACTTTTGAAACCGGAAAGCCCGCCACCACTTTTGATTCTGCCTGCGTTGCCACATATGCGCCTTTTGCGCCCAGTTTTACAAATACCATTTTTGCACCCTGGTCCAGATAAAATTTAGCTATATCTTCCGGCTGCGCATATCCGGTTAATATTTTCCCTTCTGAGATCCCCGGGAAAATATAATCAGCCTGGCAGGCAAAGGATTGAATGGTTTTCACCATCGTCTTTTCATCCTTCCAAAGCGACGGGCGCAAGTTTGGATCAAAGGAGATCGTTTTCCCTTCACTTCTGGCCTTGTGCAGGAGCGCTGCACTCAGTTCACGGACAGATGGCGAAAGCGCGAGCGGAATGCCGGTTAAATGATAATGATTGGCATGGATTTCAGCCAGCTCCGGAAAATCTTTTGTACCCATCTGGCTGGCAGCCGAGTTCTTCCGGTAATACTGTACGCCCGGATCACCCTTTTCTACTTTTTCTTTCAACTGAAAGCCGGTTAATCTTTCCGGGTCCCGCTTTATGAGAGAAGGATCCACTTTTTCCTTCTGTAATTCTTGAATGATATAATCCCCGAGCGAATCTGTTCCCACTTTGCTCAACCACAGCACCCGGTAACCGAGGCGGGCGAGCCCGATTGCGACATTTGTTTCAGCACCGGCCAGTTCTTTTGTAAAATGCCTTACCGATGCCAGATCTCCCGTTTCTTCGGCAATAAACATGCCCATTGCTTCTCCAAATGTGATCACATCATAAGTTCTCATTTTACATACACCTCTTCTTTCAGCATATCGAGATAGTCTTCCATCTCTGATTGAACCGGAAATTCAAGGGCAAATGCTGTATCATTCGGCAACAGTTTTAGCAAACGTTTCCATTTTTGCCTGTCAAAACGGCCGATTGGAATGGTTGCATACCCCGCTTCCGTTTCGATGACCTCTTTGATATGAACGTACACCACCTGGTCTTTCAATGCCGCAACCGCCCGTTCAGGATCTTCCCCCGTATACTGCCAATTGCCGATGTCACAAGTGAGGTAGACTGGAATATCTGCACTGCGGCACTTTGCAAAAAATGACTGCAGCCGGCTTAATTTTCCTCCTGCCGCGGTTTGGTCATTCTCGATGGTAAAACGAATGCCCGCTTCTGTAAAATACCGCAGGGCATCTGCTAAAGGATGCATCTTGGAAATGCCATCCTGGTAATCCCCCAATGAAAATTTTATCAATGCCGCTCCAAGTTCTGTGGCTTCTTTATAGTAAAGGGTTAAATCAACCAACTGATGATCGGCGCCGAATAAAGAAACCGGGCATGAATAGTAAGGGATTAATTTCAGTTCCGTCAGCAGGGTTTTGATCTCAGCCAGCTTCGGTGTCTCTTTGGTTAACAGTTCCCTGCGAATTTCTACCCCGTCAAACCCGGCGCGGCTGATAGCAGAAAACAATTCAGGATAGGAAGACAGCGCTTTCTCAGAAAATGCGTTCATCGTAACCAAAACGTTTGCCATGATATTCACTCCTTTTTTGGGATCGGTACCATTCTTCCGCGCATTTAAAAATATACTTTTAAATGTGTGTGGATTTGCTTGGGACCGGTACCAATTTTGTTCAAAGCGAGGATGTCAAACCCTCGGTGTTGATGCTCGTTCAATCAATTGTGTCTGGTAAGAAATCGTCTGGATAGCAGCCTGAGGATCAGACATCCGTTTTAATATCAGCTCCGCCACCGTCTTTCCAATCTGGTAGGTTGGCTGTTCAATCGTTGAAATGCCCGAAAATACGGCGGCTGCCCAGTCCGGATTATCAAAGCTGAGAAAACCAAGATCATCAGGAATGCGGATGCCTTTTTCTTTCAGTTTGATGATGATTTTTAAAGCTACAACGCTGTTGGCGGCCAAAATCGCTTTGGTTTCGCGGCCTGTACGCGTTAAAAACGTCTCAAGCAGACTGTCTAACTGGCTGTCATTTGCCAGGTCCACTTCAAAGGCATCTGTTAAACTTGGATGTTCCGGGTCTGCCATCCGCAAGGCTTCCTGAAAAGCAGCGAAACGTTCACGCCGCGGGCTGACCCCTGCTACCGGTTCTGTAAAAAACGCGATCCGCCTGTAGTTTTGCTGAAGCAAATACGACACTGCCTGTATCGTAGCCTGGCGGTTGTCAATTCCAACGGTATCAAAAGGGAGCTCAGGAATTTTCCGGTCGACCAGTACAATCGGTTTTCTGCCGTTTTCAGACAGGTCACGTAAAAAATGCTGGTTTCCGCCTGTTGTTTGGATCAGCAGCCCGTCAATTTTGTGGGACTGCAGCATTGAAATATATTCCCGCTCTTTGGAAGGATGGTTATCCGAGTTGCAAATCAGCAAACTGTAGCCATGCTGTTTGCAAACATCTTCAGCCCCCCTTAAGATCGCTGTGGTATAAGGATTGGTGATATCGGCAACGAGCGCGCCAATTAAATAACTGCGGTTTCCCTTCAGCCCCCTTGCCAGATTATTCGGACGGTACTGGAGCTCGTCAATGACCCGTTTAATTTTTTCCCGGGTTTTCGGCGACAGCTCGTGAAACCGCCCACCTAAATATCTGGAAACGGTAGACTTTGAAACGCCCGCTTTTTCCGCCACATCATAAATCGTTATTCTTGTTTCTTTTTCTCTCATTTTTCTTACCATCCTAAAATGAAACCGGTACCATTTGACTTCATTATAACAGAGCTTCCACCGGTGTCAATATTTTTTTCACATCAAGTGTTTTCCAAAACTTTCATGGCTGCAGCATCCCGCTTTTCAGATTATTTTTTTCATGAGAGGGTATACAAATAGTACAACAACAAAAGGAGGTTATGCCATATGGATCATGCAAAAGCCCTGATCATTAAATTTGTAATGGTTGCGGTTGTCCTGGGCATTATTTTATCAGCCATTTTTGACATGTCGTTTGGCGATACCATGGCGATTAGTGTTGTGTTAACAATTCTTGCTTATGTACTTGGAGATTTGATGATTTTCAGGCGTGAAAATGAACAGGAAGAAGATAACCAAAGAAATATGATGGCCACAATTTCCGACTTTGTGTTAGCTTTTCTCGTCGTGTGGCTGATGGGAAGATCGCTGGCTCCGGATCTTGACGATATCTTATGGGCAGCTTTAGCCTCAAGCATTGTCATTGCTGGCGGCGAATGGTTTTTCCACAAATACCTGCACAATCTCTTCCATCACGGGACACGCCGCGAATCCACAGGCTATGGTGGCAACTAAATCAACTTTGACTTTCAATTTTAGGCAGAGAGAAGCCGGATTCCGTACAATCGGATGCCGGCTTCTCTCATTTAGAGCCGCGCCGCCACCAGTCCCAAAGTTCCCCGCCGCCGCTTTATTAGCAAAGTACGGCCGGATCATCACCATTTTTCCGTTCTATTCGATTATGATGTGTACCGTTGCCTTAGCCGCTATCAACCATCGAAAATCTGTGAATGATGGAAACTTCTATTCAAATATTACAGTAACCGTCTGTGCTTTAAGGCCGAGGCTTTTTGATTCTACAGTGATATTGATCTCCTTTTCACCGGTTTCTGTATTTTGCGCCGATCTTGTTAAATGAATCATTCCGTTCCCCTGTTCTTTTTTGCTCAAGCCTAAATTCTCTGTATGGATGCAAAGCTGCGCATATAATTCCGCTTCCGTCAGTTTCCGTCCGAATGCCTCTTCCTCTATGATTTTAACCAGGGCTGCCGCTCCGCTTACATGCGGCGTTGCCATCGAAGTGCCACTCAGTTTTGCATATTTGCTGCCTGGATAAGTAGAGAGAATTTCAACACCAGGCGCGACCATATCAATCTCCTCGTTTGTATTGGAAAAATCAGCGAGCTGCTTTTGCAAATCGACAGCCCCAATCTCCACGACTTCCGGGTAGGCGCCCGGATAGTCCAGTTCATCCGTGTCGGCCCTGCCATCCCCGCTGTTTCCTGCTGCACAAACGACTAAAATATTATTTTCGACAGCTTCTTTAATCAAGGCATGTTCCTTTTCATCAGCCGGCCCACCAAGCGACATTGAAATCACAGAAACTTTTTCGCCTTGTGGACCCTTCCACTTAATGGCGTAATCGAGTGCCGCTTCGATCCATTCCGATTGTCCGGAACCGTCCTGATCCAGCGCTTTGAGAACAAGCACTTTTGCAGCAGGCGCAACTCCGACCACGCCCTGCGCATTTTGTGAAGCCAATATCGTACCGCAAACATGGGTGCCATGCCCGTTGTCATCCTGGTAGTCACCGGTATTGGTAAAATCTTTTCCGCCGATGATCCTATCTTTTAAATCAGGATGCGTTTTGTCGATCCCCGTATCAATCACCGCTATGACGATCCCTTCCCCAAAGCCCGCTTTCTCCCATACATCCGGCGCCTGAATCAGTTTCACGCCTTCCGGAATGGTTTCTTCCACTTTTTCATAGACTTTCAATACTTTAAACGGAATCAGCTTCTTTTTCATATTTTTCTCCTTTCATTGCAGGATACTTTCTAGTTATATTTTACAACGAAACTCGCACCTAATGTGTAAATTTTCTAAAAATAGTGCTTATTCCCTATTAATTCATAAGATATTTTTAGCCGCGGTGCGTAAAATAGCAGGTTTAATCAGTTATATCGGCGGCAAGTATCAGCATGCTCAAACAGATTGGCCGTGATATGGTGGTACTGAACTAAGAAACGGCTTAATGAACGCCATTTCAAGCGAAAAATCCATTCGATTCGGCGTTCATTCCCCTGGTGAATGCCATCCCGAATGAAAAAGTTACCTCAAATGGCGTTCATCCCCCTGATGAACGCCATCCCGGAGAAAAAAGTTACCCCTATTGGCTTTCATTCCCCTGGTGAACGCTATCCCGGTCAAAAAAATTACCCCAAATGGCTTTCATTCCCCTGATGAACGCTATCCCGGAGAAAAAAGTTACCTCAAATGGCGTTCATCCCCCTG
>NZ_KB893984.1:0-46498 GCF_000374345.1 Heyndrickxia acidiproducens DSM 23148 | reverse complement strand
AGAAAAAAGTTACCTCAAATGGCTTTCATCCCCCTGATGAACGCTATCCCGGAGAAAAAAGCGGTTCCACTTTAAGTAAAATTCCTCATGGGTGTGACTTACTGAGGAAGATTAGCTGAAGCTGATTATTTGTCTGGAAAATATAAATCAAATTTCAAAGTGGCCTCTTGAAAGTATTTGATTACTTCTTTTTCATTGAAAATAATTTTTTCTTCTTCAGCCAAAGTCCTGCCAAATCGGAACAAACCTTCACCTTCCTCATGTTTAACACGCGGAAGGGTTTCTTTACCCGGGAAAAACGCAGTGCCAACCGGGTATGGTGTATGGAAAGAAAAATGGCCGTTCTGCAATGATTCGTGTCCAACGGTGAGATAGTAGAGGGAATAGTAGTCTTTAATCCTCTCAACATGGCACTGGGGGCATTTTAATATTGCTGTTTTATTTTCTTCATAAAAATCCCGTTTGGTCACATAATCAAATTCTTTTTCATTCATCCATAATTCAAAATGCCGCGTGCAAAAATTCAGGTGTACAATCTTATCAGGTTGATCAGGGCGGTAAAACGAGAGAATGGCAAAAGGCGTCCGGATCAGCCGCCGCAGTGATTGATTTTTCATTTGGTAAAACATCTCTTTCTTTGCTTCATAGGCATGGACTTTTGTTCTTGCACGCCGGGCTTTCACCTGGCATTCTTTTGCCCAGCGGCTTGCCCACATTGTCCAGAAGCAAAGTTGCAGTGCTGCGCCCAATTGGCCGTCAATGCGGAACCAGTCCGACAGCATTTTTCTCCACTCTTCTTTGTAGAAATGTTTACGCATTTGCTCATTTTTCTTTTTGGTCACAATCGATTTTTTTGCAGCCAGTTTTCTTTTTTCTTCAATTTTTAACTGATGTTGCTTTCTCCATTCATTGATTTCCGCTTGTGTGATGAGGCGGATCGAATATCCTTCATACAACGGGTACTCCAATGTTTTTCCCCATTTATAAAAACTTGCATAGCATTCAACCGCAAGTTTGCCTTCCTTTGTCCTTCTTAGCCGCTCAGTTTTAGAAATACCCAGCATTTTTTCGACTGCTGCCGGGTGAAGAGCAAGATCCTGGGCATATTTTATGTAAATAAATGGAAGTTCCTTATCATCAATGGCCGCTATCACCCGTGTGAACAATTCCGGCTTTTTTAAGGAAGCTTTTTCTTTTTCCTTTAAACGAAGGATTTCGCCTAATTGGTTTTTTTTCAAAAAGGCAAGCCCTTTTATCCGGACTTTAACTGCAGAGAAAAGTTTTTACCATTGGGAAATACTTTCTTTTAAAAGGCTTTCTTTCAATAAGTTCAAATCTCTCAATTATTCACTATTTTTCGAGTTTCATAGGCACTTGATCCCGACCTAAACGATATCCGGATTCTATTGAATAAGGACAGAATTTTCTTATAAGACTGCCTTTACCTATGAATATAGCAAAGACAAAATTTAATGCACTAAACCCGTAAGATTTTCTGACAACTTTTATTATAATAAAAATCACACCTCCACCACCCGCATCCTACCGAAATGAAATCGGGCAAGTTACAGGAGATGACAGGCGCTTGGTTACATATTCGCTGCCTGCTGCTTTGCCTGTTCCAGTACATCTTCAACAGCTTTCGGTTCTATGTTTGGCGGGTATCTATGTTTGCGCAAAAACTCTTGCCTTCCCAGTACGGCTGCTCCCGGATGAAGAGCAAAATCCCGGCGTATTTTTTTAAAATTGAAAACAGCCAATACGGGTTGAATCCTCCTGAATTATGGTGGCTGCGCCAATTACTTTTATTGAGGAAAGGCTTGTTCCAAACAAACCTCCCCCAAAACCTGTTGTAAAACCAATTATAATGACTGAGGGAAAGGCTTGTCTCTAAAACCGTTTCCGGAGTCTTAAAGCGTCTGGGTCCGTACATCGTCCTCCGCGGGAAAGTCGATCACAGCCGGGCTGACTTTAAATCCCTTTGTGATAAAAACAAGATAAACAAAGCCAATGACTGCCCATGTGATGCCCAGTAAAAATGAATTGCGCTCCAGGTTCAGCCATAATACACCGATAAAGGCGGCACCGATGGCAGGCATGATCACATAGGAAAAAAACCCCTTTGCAGTGCGGTGCCTCTTCTTCCGGAATGCGTAGTGGGCAATCACAGATAAATTGACAAATGTAAACGCGACTAAAGCGCCGAAGTTAATAAATGAAGTTGCGGTTCCGAGGCTGAAGAACATGGCGCTTAAGGAAATGAAACCGACTAATAGGATATTGAACCAAGGCGTCCGGAATTTCGGGTGCACATAAGCGAACACTTTCTTTGGCAGAATATTGTCCCTTCCCATTGCATAGAGCAGCCGGGCGACACTCGCATGCGATGATACCCCGGAAGCAACCACTCCGGCAATTCCGCCTGAAAGAAAAATCATCTGTACGGCTGTGCCGCCGATCTTCATGGCGATTTCCGGTGACGACGCTTGCGGATCTTTAAAGTTTGCAACTGTTGGAAAAACCGATTGGGCAAAGTACGAAGCTGCCGTGAACAAGACGCCCCCCAATAATGCAGTAATGAAGATGGCTTTTGGAATGGTTTTTTTCGGATTTTTCGTCTCTTCGGATAACATGGCAACCGCATCAAATCCCAAATAGGAAAAGCACAACACTGCAGACCCGGCAACAAGCAACGACGGATCCATCCCGCTTGAATAAAACGGATGAACAGAAAACAGTTCCCCTGTCCCTTTTCCGTGGAGCAGTGCGCGGGCTGAAATGAAAACAAACATGGAAATAATCGCAATTTGAAAGACAACCAGGAATGTGTTAAAGTTTGCGGTAAAATTTACGCTGCGCAAGTTCAAAACCGTGATAAGCACCACAAATTCCAAAACCCAAATCCAGGAAGGCACAGCTGGGAAAAAGGCACTCAAATAGATTTTAAAGATTAGGGCATTCACCATAGGCAAAAACAAATAGTCCATTAACGCGGCCCAGCCGACCATAAAACCAAGATGGCGGTTTATCGCATGCTGTGTGTATGTATAAGCAGAGCCTGCGGTTGGAAACACCTGGATCATTTTCTGATAACTGGCGGCGGTCAAGAGCAAGGCGGCCAAGGCTAATATATAGGCTGCCGGAACATGCCCGTGAGTCATTTCAGAAGTAATTCCAAATGTATCAAATACAACCATCGGGGTCATATATCCGACTCCAAGCAGCACAATTTGCCATAAGCTTAATGAGCGTTTTAGGGTGACCGCTTGTTTTTCCATTATCATTCCTCCAAGATTAGGTCATTTTTCTATTCACGTAATCTCTTCCTCACGAAAAGGACAAATTTTTATCATTGATCAAATTGTACGAAACTGCATATTTTCTTTCATTATATTTGTAAAATTACCTAACATAAAAATTTTCTGTTATTTTAACGCAAATGAAGAGCGCCGGATTGTTTCGTCGCAAATCTGGTATAAGCCTGCCAAAAGACCTGCAGCTGAACAACAGGCGGGGGATAAACCATTCTCCCCCGCCAGCTCCTCTGCCTGGCCGTTACGGGCAAGCTTACATCCTGGTTATACTTCAAGTTCAGCAAGTACTTGATCAAATGCAGTTATGACTTGATTCACTTCTTCTATTGCAATCGTTAACGGCGGCTCGATGCGGATCGTTTTCGAGTTGACCAGTGTGCCGGCAACCAATATGCCTTCATCAAACATGCCTTTAGCAAAGTTATAACCGATTACGTCATTTTGAAATTCAATTCCGATCATCAGGCCCTGCCCGCGGATTTCAAAAATTTTATCCTCATGGCCTTTTGCCTGTTCCTTCAGGCGGGCAAGAAAGTAATCCCCAACTTTCGCTGCGCGTGCAGGAAGGTCCTCTTCCAGGAGTACGGAGATGGTCGCAATGGCAGCCGCGCAGGCAAGCGGGTTGCCGCCAAATGTCGTTGTATGCATGAACGGGTTGTCAAAAAGGTTTTTAAATACCTTTTCTTTTGCTACAACCGCACCGGCCGGCATAATTCCGCCGCCAAATGCTTTCGCCAGGCAGATGATATCCGGTACCACGCCGTACAGTTCAGCAGCAAACATTTTGCCGGTACGCCCCATTCCGGTTTGCACTTCATCCAAAATCAAGAGTGCCCCATACTCATCGCACAGCGCGCGGACTTCCTGCAGATAGCCATCCGGCGGTAAAATAATCCCGCCTTCCCCCTGGATCGGCTCTAAAAGAACGGCAGCTACGTCTTCTCCAACAAGCGCGCATGTTTCAAATGTTGTTCTCATCATATCTATATCGCCGAAAGGAACATGGCGGAATCCCGGTACGAGCGGCAAGAAAGGTTTTCTGAACATTCCCTTGGCCGTGCCGGACAACGAACCGAGGCTCTTGCCATGGAACGCGCGCGTTGCCGCAACAAATGTCGTGCGCCCGCTGTACATTTTTGCAAGTTTTAATGCCGCTTCAACGCTCTCAGTTCCGCTGTTTGTAAAAAACGAATACTTTAGATCGCCGGGCGTAATCTCCGCAAGTATTTTCGCCAAAATGGCACGGAGCGGGTCCAGCAGATCCTGGCTGTGGAGGGCCTGGCGTTTAAGCTGGTATTCGACTGCTTTTACCACTTTCGGATGCCTGTGGCCGACATTGTAAATGCCAAAACCGCCGAGGCAGTCAATATATTGTTTTCCATTCACATCCTGAAAGCATGAGCCCTTGTCAGACCATTCTACAGCTGCAAACTGTGTATCCAATGTGACAGTTTTTCTGTATTCCAAAAATCCCGGATTAACATATTCTCTGAAGCCGTTCACGGTTTCCGCCGTAATCCACTTTGCTTCTTCTTCGGTTACTTCCGGTTTTTCAATTAAGCCCAATACCTTTTCCATGTATTTGTGGAGATCCTGCCCTTTTGTTTTTACATCCATCGCATGGCTCATTTTCCCACTCCCCTTAATTTTAAATAAAATGAATGAACATCAGTCATTTTGCCGCAGGAAAGATCAGATGCGTAAAGCAAGTGATCTTTTAAAGAAATGGAAAAGTTCGAGCTTTGCCCCTTCCAGCGTGCTGCCTGTGTCGTTTGCAATATAAAATCTTTCCGCTTCATTTTCCATTAAGTTGATCATCATCGTGGCATGCCATTTCACGTTCACCGGAATAATTTGCTTCGTTTCGGCCGCTTTTGCTAAAATGCCTTCAAACCACCGGTAGTAAGGCGTATAAATCGTCTCCCACGTTTCCATCGAATATTCGAATGCTAAACCAGCATAGCATAGAACAATTACATCCTTATATTGTTTGGTGGTTTGAAACGTTTGGTCGATCATGACGAGCAAAATATCCCAGAAATCATCCTTTCCATGGGAACGCTTTTTGATTTTTCCGAAAGAATACGTCAACAAGTTTTCTGCTATTGCAGGGATCAAAGCATTCTTTGAGCGGAAATACAAATAAAACGTCCCCTGTGCCACGTCCGCTTTTTTTACAATGTCAGAAATGGATGCCTTTTCCATTCCCTTTTCTGAGATGACGTCAATGGCTGCTTTTAAAATGCGTTCATACTTTTCATTCCTTGCCTTTTCCAATCCACAACCTCCGCATTAAAATGACTGAAGTTCATTCATTTTTCTATAATATGAACTTGTTTTTATTTTAACCCCTATCCTATTTATTGTCTTCCGTTTTGTAAGAAAAAGCTACACTTTTTTTAAAACAGGTGCGGCTAAGTGAATTCAACCTGGATAAACTATAAAACATCATTAACATTTTTCATAGAAAATGGTAAGATTACGAATAGGTAAAAACTGTTTGATAAATAGATAAAAATTTCAGAAAAGGGACGAAGAAATGAAAAAGAAAATCTTAATCACGATTGGGATCATCCTTGCGATTCTCGTAATCGGAGGCGGCGGGCTGGTTTATTATGTCTACCATTCTGTGCAAAAAACCGCAGATAATATGTACGATGGCAAATCTGTCAAGCCTTCAAAAGAAAATACCGAGAAAATTAAAACCCAAAAACCAATATCTATCCTGCTTCTCGGTGTGGATGAGCGGAAAGGGGATGTCGGGCGTTCCGATACCATGATCGTCCTTACCTTAAATCCACAAAAGAACGCGATGCAGATGATCTCCATTCCGCGTGACACCAGAACTGAAATTGCCGGGAAAGGAACAATGAACAAAATCAATGCTGCCTATGCTTACGGCGGCCCGAAAATGTCTTTGGCAACTGTCAACCAATTTGCCAATTTAAATCTGGACCAATATATCCGGATTAACATGGAAGGCCTGTCCGACCTTGTGGATGCTGTCGGCGGCGTTACGGTTAACAATAAACTTGACTGGCACGATGAGGGCTATTATCAGAAAGGCTACCACTACCAAAAAGGAAATATCACCTTGGATACCGGCAAAAAAGCGCTTGGTTATGTGAGGATGCGCCATCTCGATCCGCAGGGCGACTTCGGACGCAACCAGCGCCAGCGTGATGTCATCATGGCTGTCATCAACAAAGCGGCCACGATCCAGTCATTCTCGCGTTACCAGGAAATCCTGGCTGCCATCCAAAACAATATTAAAACAAACCTTACTTTTACAGATATGAAAGACATTGCGATGAATTACCGTGAATGCCGCAACAATACAACAGACTATGAAGTTGCCGGCACAGGCGGAAAAATCGGCGGCGTTTATTATTTAAACGTCAGCGAAGCAGAACGCCAAAAGGTCCACAACATGGTCATCAATATGGAAAAATAAGAAAAAGGGGTCCGGCCCTGCTGATTGTGCGTTTCAACAGCAGGGCCGAATCCCTTATTTATTTTCTTCTTGAGGTTTTACCGGATCCCGTTCCGGTTCAATATCCTTGTTGTGATGCTGTTTTTCCTTTTGTTCCTGCGAGTCGCCTTTTTTGTCTTTGTTGTAATCCATGCTGAATCCTCCTCCCGGCTTGGTTTTTATGCCTTTTACACAATGTCCGGCATAAAGCCGTTCGTATTTTAAACATTACCCGGTGCTGTCCGGAGCAAAACATATTACGCTTACCCCATACAAAGGAAGGCACTAAAAAGAAGAACGAAAAAGCGGTGAACATATCCCATTTGGAATGTCTCACCGCTTTTTTGTGAACAATAAACATCCAGCCATTCTTGCGTAGGTTTAGAGCGAGCCGATCACCAATTTCTGTATCCTTGCTGCTAGGTATTCTTCTGCAAAAATCCTTCTTCCGGCGGTAATAAACCGTATCCTTTCGCGGTCAAAAAAGTTTCATGATCATCCATAAAACGAACAGCCATACCGGAACCGACAAAAGCATTCCGATCAGGCATCCTTTTGCAAAATTTCCATCATGTCTGTCCATTGGATCGATTCCTTTTCTCACCGGAACACCGCTTCCGATTCATTTTAATGATGCCATTATACCAATTGCCTCACCAGACCCCAAATTTTCCCGGAAAAATTTCGTCTTGAAGGAACACATGTTTGCATACCATAGAACGGGGGTGAGTCTATTGCCGCAAATGTTAACAGAGGGAGAAGAACAACTCATCGATGCGTTTATTCTGCTGCCGCTAGCCAGAAAAACACTGGCCTGGGATAAAAAAGCCATTGAAGCAAGCGCTATAAAATTCAAGGAGCCGTACATCCGGGCAATTGAAAATATGCTGGCCCGCCTGTCGCATGATTTATACAGCATAAAACGGGAAACAGGCCGGCAGCAGATGAAATTTTATAAAAGAAGCGACTTGGACTATACCGTGTTTGTGCGCGGATGGCGTTTTGAGAGAAGATACCACCCTTCGATTGCAGCTGATTGGGTGAAAGAACGGGTAACAAACTATCTGCTAAACAGCTGAAGAGCCGTCATCCTTTCCCCGTCCGGATATTTTTCCATTTCCGGAAGCTCTCCTCAAGGCGCATAAATCCTTTACCCATTTCTTCATCACTGCAAAACGCAAAGCAAAGGCGGATTTTCGTGCTTGGCGTTTCCTCCATTGTAAATGCATTCCCCGGTACAAAGATCACGCCATCTTCTGCAGCAATCCCCATCCACTCCCGTACATCTTTTTTCCCAACATCGGCCCAGTAAAACAGCCCGCCGGCCGGTTCAACAGCTGTCCACTGTTCCGTCTCATTCATGTGCCGGAGAAATTGTTTGGTCCACGCTTTTCTTTTTTCATAGAAGCGTTTTTGTTTTTCCAGCGTTGCCGGCCAGGCTTCTGAGGCGATCAAAGTACCGGCAAGCATTTGATTGAACGGTGATGTGCACGCATCCTGTACTTGCTTGAACTGCTCCAGTTTTTGAAGAAAAAAAGGATGGGCAAGAATGAATCCGGTTCTCATGGCAGGGGCAATTATTTTAGAAAAGCTGTACAAATAAATGACTTTTTCTTTCATGGGGTCGAGTTCAAATAAAGATGGAGGGCGATCATGGAACAGCAAATCCCGATATGGGTCATCTTCAATAATCGTAAAATCATATTGGTAAGCCAGTTCAATTATTCTTTTTCTTTTCTGAAGGGACGTTGTTACACCGGTTGGATTTTGAGCATTTGGAATAATATATAACGCTTTCAAACTCTTTTCCTGTAAGGCTTTTTCCAAAAAATCCACATCCATGCCATCATGTTCAAGCGGAATACAAACTGCCTGCAGCTGGTGCTGATGAATGGCGGATAGTGCAATCGAGTACGTATATTGTTCGACTGCAAAACCGTCCCGTTCATTGAGCAGCATACGGCAAACAAGGTCAAACCCCTGTGTATTTCCGTTGGTCGCCATGACATACTTTTCCGGAATATTTTCTTTCTTCGCAATGACTGAAAGGAATGGCTCAAACCCCTTGGCCCCGCAATACTGGTATAAACCGGGCGGCCCCGTATCAAAAATGGCATTCATACATTCCTGCAAAGGCTTTTTCGGAATCATGGCGCCATTTGGCATCCCCACACTGAAATAAACAGGATCTGCTGCAGATGTCTGAATGCTGTCCATGTAAGCATCAATGGCATTTTCTTTTATCTTCCCGCTCAAATCGGATAACACATGGTTCACTGCCGCACCTCACTCTCCTCCGCTGTCATCGGGCATATCAAACAGGGTCACAGAAAATGTGTATATCCTATTTATATGGTATGCGCGGAGGATCGTGCACATCCCCTGCGAATGAAAAAAGATGAAATGGACGATGCTTACCGGAGATGCCCGGTTACCTTTTCAGCAGTCCGGCTTTCCGAATTTTATCCCAGGTACGTTTTCAAATGCTTTTCCACAAATTGCAAATGGTCCAGCATCCCGTGCCTGGCTTTTTCCGTATCGCGGGTTTCAATTCCTTTCAATATCTGCTCGTGCTGTTCATACAGGACCCCGAATGTAGATGGGTTGGAATACAGCATCATTTTACGTGTCTCCTTCATTGCCTTGACCATCGTATCTGAGACCTGGCTCATCAATCGGGCAAGAAGCGGATTCTGCGTAGCGCGGACAATGGCGAGATGGAAAGCAAGATCCGCCTGTTCCCCCAGTTCTTCGTTCCCCGTTGCCCGTTTCATTTCGCGAAGGGCATCATGCATATCCGCTAAATCTGATGCTGCGCGCTTTTCCGCTGCCACAGCAGCTGCACCGGACTCTAAAATTTTGCGGACTTCCAAAAGATTTTCAATATCATCTTTATCCATTAATATGGCCTGGGAGATCGGATAAGAAAGGTTGCGTACGTCAAAACTGCGGATAAATGTTCCCTCTCCTTGTTTTAATTCGATATAGCCAAGCGCCCGCAAAGACGTAAGCGCTTCCCTTATTGCCGAGCGTCCAACAGAAAATTTTTCTGCAAGCTGCGGAACTGCATCCAGTTTGTCCCCGGGCTTTAATTCCCCTTGTTCAATCATGGCAATGATTTCATTTGCCACTTGTTCATAAATTTTTTTTGGCTTGATTTTTTTAAATTCCATTGATTTCCCCTCAATCCCCATTTGTAACAATTTTACCTTATGAGCCGTGAAAAAAATAGCAAATAAAATGGAAAAATCTATTGTATTTTCTTTCTATTATACTTATACTTTTTAACATGTAAACCTTGTCATCTGATGACATTTTCATATTGTCATCAAAAACTCGAATATGGGGATATTCGTGAGAAACAAACAAAGGGAGTGTATGATCTTGACTTATGTACAAAATTTTATTCCGATCCACGGCCACTTATTTTGGTCCGCCTTGATTGCTGTTTTGCCCATTGCGTTTTTCTTTTGGGCATTAGCAATTAAAAAGATTGCAGCGCATCTTGCCAGTTTTTTTACGATGCTTCTTGCTTTGGCTATTTCTGTAATCGTTTACAAGATGCCTGCTGCATTGCCGGTCATGTCGGCTACACAGGGAATTGTTTACGGGTTGGTCCCGATTTCCTGGATCATCGTCAATTCTGTTTTCTTATATAAACTTACCGTGAAAACCGGCCAGTTTGATGTGATCCGCAACTCTGTCGTTTCAATTACAGAGGATAGAAGATTGCAGGCTTTATTGATTGCGTTTTCATTTGGCGCTTTTCTGGAGGGCTCCGCCGGGTTTGGCGCGCCGGTTGCAATTACCGCTGCTTTGCTCGTCGGTCTCGGTTTTAACCCGCTCTATGCTGCAGGGATCTGCCTGCTTGCCAATACGGCGCCGGTTGCGTTCGGCGCGATCGGTTCACCAGTTATCGCGATGGCCGGCCCGACCGGCTTGCCCGCTTTGGAAATTTCAAAAATGATCGGGCGCCAGCTTCCGCTGATTTCGATGTTTATTCCGCTTTACTTGATTATCGTGATGGCAGGATTTAAAAAAGCCATGGAAGTGCTGCCTGCTTTGCTGGTTTCCGGGCTGTCATTTGCAGTCACGCAATTTTTCACCGCAAATTTTATGGGCCCGGAATTGCCGGATGTCTTGTCCGCACTTGTCTCTTTAATCACTCTGGCAGTGTTTTTGAAATTTTGGAAGCCAAAAAGCATTTTTTACTTTAAACATGAGGAGGCCGCAGCGGCTGTGGAAGCGGCGCCCGCATCCCAAACAAAAGGCCAGATTGCCAAAGCCTGGTCGCCATTTATTGTCCTGACGATTTTCATTACAATTTGGGGCATTCCGCAAATCAAACTTGCACTCACCGGACAATATACGGGCGGAAATGCAATTTTAAATGCAATAAACGGAATTGGCAGCGCAGCAACATTCAGTCCGAACGTGCCATTTTTGAATAATCATATTATTAACAGTTCAAATGACCCGATTGCTGCCATGTACAAACTGGACCTTTTGGGGACAGCGGGAACTGCAATTTTTGCCGCAGCGATCATGACAAAGTTTTTGTTGAACATTTCCTGGAAAGACTGGTTTCACGTGTTTTTCGATACTTTAAAAGAATTGAAGTTTCCGATTTTAACCATTTTGTTTATCGTCGGCTTTGCGTATGTGATGAATGCATCCGGCATGATTACGACCCTGGCTCTGACGCTGGCAAAAACAGCGGCCCTGTTCCCGTTCTTTTCACCGGTTCTCGGCTGGCTCGGCGTCTTCATTACCGGTTCGGATACGTCTTCCAATGTTTTATTCGGTACACTGCAGCAGGTATCCGCGCAATCTGTCGGCATGAACCCGCTTTTAGCACTTGGCGCCAACTCTTCCGGCGGGGTGACAGGAAAAATGATCTCCCCGCAATCAATTGCTGTGGCCTGCGCCGCAACCGGACTAATCGGCAGGGAGTCAGAACTGCTGCGCTTTACAGTCAAACACAGTTTGTTCCTGCTCCTCGTCGTTTGCATTTTGACATTCCTGCAATCAAATGTACTGTCATGGATGGTACCGTAACCGTCTGACATAAAGCCACCTGCCCTATGGCAACACGGGCAGGTGGCTTTATGTGGGTTAAGGGATCCCTTGCCAGGTGGGGGGTTTTATGGGGAATCTGACATTATGAATTATGGCCGGGTAATCTGGAATTTTGAAAAGCCCCGGGCTGTTATGGATAATCTCCATATTTAAGTTAGTCTGAAAAGTGGACACGACGAAATGAGACTCGTATATTTCACTTGATTTGGGTTCATTGGGCTTATGGTAGTCATTTTGAGCCTATATTTTGCCCGTGATGGCGTTCATCGCGCTTATGATAGGCATTTTGAGCCTATATTTTATCTGTGATCGCGTTCATCGGGCTTATGATAGTCATTTTGAGCCTATATTTTGCCTGTGATCGCGTTCATTGGGCTTATGATAGGCATTTTGAGCCTATATTTTGCCTGTGATCGCGTTCATCAGGCTTATGATAGTCATTTCGTTCCTAAATTTTGTCTGTGATCGCGTTCATCGGGCTTATGATAGGCATTTTGAGCCTAAATTTTGTCTGTGATCGCGTTCATCGGGCTTATGATAGTCATTTTGAGCCTAAACTTTGTCTGTGATCGCGTTCATCAGGCTTATGAACGACCGGGCACGTGGGTTTTCTTCCGGCTCGGGCTTTCATTTCCCCTATGAACGACCGGGCGCGCGAGTTTTTCTCCAGCATGGGCTTTCATTCCTCTTATGAACGACCGCGGGCGCGGGTTTTTTCCCAGCGCGGGCTTTCATTCCTCTTATGAACGACCAGACGCGCAGGTTTTTCTCCGGCACGGGCTTTCATTTCCCCTATGAACGACCGCGGGCGCAGGTTTTTTCCCAGCGCGGGCTTTCATTCCTCTTATGAACGACCAGGCGCGCAGGTTTTTCTCCGGCATGGGCTTTCATTTCCCCTATGAACGACCGCGGGCGCGGGTTTTTCTCCGGCACGGGCTTTCATTCTACCTATGAACGACTAAACGCGCGGGTTTTTCCCAAGCGTGGGCTTTCATTCCTCTTATGAACGACCGGGCGCGCGGGTTTTTCTCCGGCATGGGCTTTCATTTCCCCTATGAACGACCGGGCGCGCGGGTTTTTCCCCAGCACGGGCTTTCATTCCTCTTATGAACGACCAGACGCGCGGGTTTTTCCCAAGCGCGGTCTTTCATTCCTCCTATGAACGACCGGGCGCGCGGGTTTTTCTCCGGCATGGGCTTTCATTTCCCCTATGAACGACCGCGGGCGCGGGTTTTTCTCCGGCACGGGCTTTCATTTCCCCTATGAACGACCGGGCACGTGGGTTTTCTTCCGGCTCGGGCTTTCATTTCCCCTATGAACGACCAGGCGCGCAGGTTTTTCTCCGGCATGGGCTTTCATTCCTCTTATGAACGACCGCGGGCGCAGGTTTTTTCCCAGCACGGACTTTCATTCCTCTTATGAACGACCGCGGGAGCGGGTTTTTCTCCGGCACGGGCTTTCATTTCCCCTATGAACGACCGCGGGCGCGGGTTTTTCCCCAGCACGGGCTTTCATTCCTCTTATGAACGACCAGGCGCGCGGGTTTTTCCCCAGCACGGGCTTTCATTCCTCCCATGAACGACCATGGGCACTGTTTTTCTTTCAGCACGGCTTTCATTCTCTTTATGAACGACCGCGGGCGCGGGTTTTTCCCCAGCACGGGCTTTCATTCCTCTTATGAACGACCAGGCGCGCGGGTTTTTCCCCAGCACGGGCTTTCATTCCTCCCATGAACGACCATGGGCACTGTTTTTCTTTCAGCACGGCTTTCATTCCTCCCATGAACGACCATAACTGCAAATTTTTCCCCGGCACGGGCTTTCATTCCTCTTATGAACGACCACGGGCACAGGTTTTTCCCAAGCGCGGGCTTTCATTCTACCTATGAATGACTTGTCTAATAGGCCGCTTCTATTGAACACTTCGCCCTGTTTTTTTATCTAAATATCTCTTAGAAATCTGCTATAGACAATCCGCATCATATGTACATACCGCGGTAATAAATAAGCCTTTGTAAAATTCTTCGGTTTCCCTCACCTGAAATCCCGCCTGCCTGATCAAAGCCAGCGTGTTGCGGTTTAAATGGCAGCCGTCGCATATTTTTTTCCAAAACGGCGTAAGCATGTCCTGCGTTTTGGCGAGCAGCGGCTGCTCCATTTTTACATGTTCAAAAAATAGAAAAACAGCACCCGGTTTGGCGACCCGCTGGATTTCTTTCAACGCTTTTTCAGGGTCGGGGATCGTGCAAAAAACAAGTGTGGAAACAACCGTGTCAAAAGTTTGATCTGCAAAATCCAGTTGTTCCGCCGTCTGTTGGTGGCAGTAAATGGGAACGGACGCCGCCTGCAAACGGGACGCTGATTTCTTCTGCATCTCCCTGCTCGGCTCAATGGCATCCACCTGCTGGACTTCTTGATAGAGCGGAAAATTCACGCCCGATCCCGAACCGATTTCCAGCACACGCCCCCTTGCTTTTTGCAAAAGTTTTTTTCTAACCGCCGTAAATCTTTTGGCTTCCAGCGGTTTCATCCCGAAGTCATATATGTATGGAAACCATTTGCCCATCTAAACCATCCTTTCTATAAATCATTCTAACATTTTTCCGAAAAAAGCCCTCCTCTCCAGGGAATGTGCCCCCACAACAAGGGGAATTCCGAATAGATGCCAGGCATCCACCTAACATTACCATTTTTTAAATTAACCATTGATTATTATCTTTCTAACTATTAAAATATTAATTACGATTCTTATATTTAAATATTATTCTAAAAATTTGACTGGAGGACTGATTATGACGCGACCAATCAAACTGCTTGCCCTTCTTCCAATTATCGGAGTTTTCAGCGGGCCGGTATTTTTTAATCAGGTAAAGCCTTTTGTCCTTGGCATGCCGTTTCTGCTCTTTTGGCTAGTGATGTGGACGGTCCTTTCCTCGCCTATAATGTGGATCGTTTATCACTTTGATCCTGACAGGAAGGAGGACAGACTTGCATGAATTCTGCTTTGCTCATCATTTTCGCCTTTCTGCTGATGTCCATTGCCTTGGGCGTCCGGGCAAGAAAAGGAAAAGAAATGGACTTGGAACAATGGTCTGTTGGAGGAAGAGGTTTCGGTTCTATTTTTGTATTTATCCTGATGGCCGGTGAAATTTATACCACCTTCACATTTCTGGGAGGCAGCGGCTGGGCATATGGAAAAGGCGGGCCCACTTACTACATTATTTCGTACAGTGCTGTCGCCTACATCATGTCCTATTTTCTTCTTCCAAAGGTTTGGAAATACGCCAAACAGCACCATTTATTATCGCAGTCAGATTTTTTTGTATCGAAATATAACAGCCCTTATTTGGGTATCTTTGTTTCTCTTGTCGGTGTGTTGGGAATGATCCCCTACTTCATTACGCAATTAAAAGGGCTGGGGCTAATTGTCTCCCAGGCATCTTACGGAAGCATTTCCCCAAATGCCGCGATTTGGATCGGTGCGATTGCAGTCACCATCTACGTCATGATCTCAGGCATACATGGTTCTGCATGGACAGCTGTCGTAAAAGATTTCTTGATTCTGGCCGTTGTATTGTTTCTTGGCATTTATTTACCTATTCATTACTATGGCGGGATACAGCCGATGTTCGAAGCCATCAACGCAAAAAGCCCGGGATTTCTGGCTCTTCCGGAAACAGGGCAAAGCGCTTCGTGGTTTATTTCCACGGTTTTACTGACATCACTCGGTTTCTATATGTGGCCGCATACTTTCGGATCTTCCTATTCCGCCAAAAATGCGAATGTATTTCGAAAAAATGCGATAATCATGCCGCTTTATTCCCTGGTTTTGCTATTCGTGTTCTTTGTCGGATTTGCAGCAATTTTAAAAGTGCCCGGGTTAACAGGATCCGATACCGACCTTGCCCTTTTAGAAATTTCAAAGGCTACTTTTGATCCATGGATGATCGGTATCATCGGAGGCGCCGGCGTACTGACAGCCCTCGTTCCAGGTTCCTTAATTTTAATGAGTTCAGCAACTCTTTTATCAAAAAATATTTTTAAAGTCGTAAACAAAAAAGCATCCGACAGGCAGGTTGAAGCAGCCGCCAAAATTCTTGTTCCTGTCGTAGCATTAATCACTGTTTACTTCACAATCAACGGCGGGGATACAATTGTCGCTTTGCTGCTCATGGGATACAGTCTTGTCACCCAGCTCTTTCCTGCCTTTGTTTTCAGCTTGCTGAAGCATAACTTTGTAACAAAATATGGCGCATTTGCCGGCATTGCGACCGGGGTTTTTACCGTTGCTTATGTGACACTTTCCAATCATACGGTTGGCACTTTAGTACCGTTTCTGCCCCAGCCGGTACAGGATTTAAATGTCGGCATCATCGCAATGATCGTGAATCTGTTTTTCCTTGTTACCGTAAGCCTGGTAACACGCCCTTTTATGGCAGCAAGAGAAGCAGGTATGGAGTTGGATAGTTAATGATGAGTTACCTATGATTGGTGCCTTCATGATGGCGGGTATGATTTGCAGGTGTTTATGCGGGATTATATGGAGAAATTAGTCCGGGTGGTTGTAATTTAAAGCGGGCGGGTATTAAAAATCTCAACTTTTAATAAAAGCCAGAACAGCTGTCGTATATGACAGTTGTCCTGGCTTATTGAGTGCTATTCCAAATTTAACGCCGTGTCTTTTTTAAATAATTTCAATACGATCAAATAGACAATACCAATTGCCAGCCAAATAAATCCAAGTTTCTTAGATAACGGGTCAAGACTGATCCACACATAGGCAATAACAGCAAATCCGATCAGCGGAAGCAGCAGATGTGCAACATAATTTTTGCTTTTTTTCTTTCTGATAAAATAATTCATTACAGATAAATGCAAAAACAAGAACGATGATAAAGCCCCGAAATTGACGACTGAAGAAAGTTTGCCAATCTGTGATGAGAAAAATGCTGTTACAATAATAGAAATGATTGCGATCAGCAGCGTGCTCAGATAAGGTGTTTTGTATTTCGGATGGATTTTTGCAAGGAAACCCGGTAATTTACGATCGCGAGCCATGCTGTATAAAATCCGTGAAATGGCTGCTTGTGCGACCAGCGCATTCGCGATTCCCCATGAGAATGCCGTTGCGACAATCGTGAGTACTTTCAGCCAAGTTCCGCCGGCTATCTCTGCAATCTGATAAAAAGCAACGTCCGGATTTTTAAACGCGTTAAAATTCGGCCAAATCAAGGCAGCAACCCATGTTTGGATAATAAATAATCCGCCTACGGCTAGAAGAGAGTACACGCATGCTCTTCCGATGGATTTGCTGCCTTCTGTCGTCTCTTCCGCCAGTGTGGAGATGCCGTCAAATCCAAGGAAACTTAACACTGCAATAGAAACAGCTCCCATGACAACACTCATGCTGAAATGGCTGTGATCATATAGCGGCTTTACCGTAAATTCTGCACCGTTTACACCTTTTACAATTGCTGCAATGCCAACCGCAAGAAAAATAGCAAGTACAATTAGTTCAAGTACAACAATGATTTTGTTTGCTTTTGCCGTAAACTCAATGCCTCGGACATTGATGACTGTGTTAATTGCTATGAACAAAACAGCCCATGCGATAATCGGCACTTGCGGAACAATATCGTGTAACGCTGAAGCACTAACGAGATAAAGCAAAGCCGGTACGAAAATATAATCTAATAAAATCAGCCATCCTGCAATAAAGCCGACTGAATCATTAATGCCCCTTTGTGCATAAGAGTATACAGAGCCTGCAATCGGGAAAGCTTCAGACATTCGCGCATAACTGAATGCTGTAAAAGTCATCCCTACCATGCCAATTAAATAGGTAAGAGCGACCATTCCATTCGAACCCTGGGCAACCGATCCGTAAATCCCGAACGGGGCAATCGGCACCATAAATACCATTCCGTAAATAAGTAAATCCCCAAAAGTTAAGGACCGTTTCAGCTCCTGTTTGTAGAGCGGCTGCTGGTCCGCTTTTGCCATTGTTTGTTCCGCCATTGTATTTCCTCCTAAAATATTTTGGTAATGCCAAGCTGATTGATAATCATTTTTGGTACAAACATTCTGGCTGTTTTAAGCGGATCGACTATTTGGCTTACTTGAACATCCCCTGCCGCACTTAATAACATGGTCACCTCACTAACCGACAAATCGGAGCGCTCTGCCAAGTAGTGAACCATCTCCTTCACTGCTTCCTCTGCTGCCTCATCAAGAGTAGGCTTGGAAACAATAAACGCAAACCCTTCTTGATTTTCAACAACCGGCGTGCTTAATGCTTCACCTGTTATAACGGTTAACGCAACTGTTATTTTGGCAGGAATTTCAACACCGGAAACACAAACTTCCCCATCGCCCATAGCGGCATGAACATCTCCTAAGGAAAACAAAGCCCCTTCATGGAACACCGGGAAGTATAATGTTGCGCCTTCTGTAATTAAAGTCGTATCCATATTCCCCCCATGTTCCCCTGGTGTGCCGCAATTGACTTCCCCTTCTTTCGGCGCCACACCAATCACGCCGATCATTGGCCTTAACGGGAAGTTGATTTTTCCATTAAACACCGCATGACTATTTTCTACATGGATTTTCCTGATTGAAAAGTCAGTGAGTTCACTTCCCAGGACACCAAGTTCCGGACCGGTTACCATCGTACCCTCTTTTTCCAGTTCGATCTTTTTGATTTCCACTTTTATAATATCCCCTGGAGCTGCCCCTTCTACATAAACCGGGCCTGTTGCAGGATTAATTTGGTTCCAATCAATAGAGTTGTAGGCTGTTTTTTCACTATCAATCTGATTTAAAAAACAATCGTACGTTTCAACAACAATTTCACTACCCGACTTCACACGCATAGCAGGTTCATGTTTTGCACTCATTGCATAAATATAATTTTCCCTTGAGAGTAATTTTGTCATATATTTAACCTCCTTACCTATATCTTAAAGTATTAAGAATATTAACATTTATAAAATCTTGACATTATTTTATTAAATCTTTACTTTTTCTTGTCAGCATTACTGCCAATCCCACAATAAAGGCACCTACAGCAGTAACAGCAAGCGCTGCGTAAAAATTTCTCAACAAAATACCTGTCGCTCCTCCACAAATGGCTACAACAAGAACGGAAAACGGGAGCAAGATTGTTCGCTTCTTTTTTCCGACAAGCAAGGCATAAAAAGGAAGGGAGATGGCCACGTAATAAAGAAAATAAATTTTCCATAAATATTTCACGTTACTCCCTATTCCAAATTGGACCAGCACACACAGTGAAACGATCAGCAACAAGGTGATAAAAAAATTTTTCCTCTTTTGAAGCATTGCCTTCCGTTCAAATAAGAAAGCCAACATAACGGCTAAAGCGTAAACTGAGAACATAACCGTATTCATGATACTAAAAAGCCAAACAATGATAATCATCGACCGTATAAAAGGAGGCGGGAAAGAAAAAATAGCATGACCCAGCCCAGTAAAAGTGGAAATGCGGAATTTACTCATTAAGTACACAGTATAGAGCATGATTGAGAGCGGAACGCCGGAAAAACATAGCAGTGATAACCTGATTGTGCTATTCCGGTAATTTTGTTTAATCGAGCATAGTACCTGCCATAAAAAAACATGTACTGACAGCATACCGATAAAGGCCATAAATAAAGCGGCAACCAGCAAGACCATATTTTTTGTATGGGGGATCACCATACTGTAATGTTGATATATATGATGAATTCCTTCTCTTAAAAAGAAAAAAAGCGGGACAAAAAGCAGGATAAATCCGCAAATCAATAGAAATGCATAGCCTGTCCTGTACATCACATGTATCCCGCCCAACCCGGCAATGATGAGACAAAACAATGCAGCGAGACCAGTAAAAAGGGCCGGAGACATTTGAAAATTCATTTCAAAAATACGTCTTGCAAAAGATAGCTGCAACATCAAACCATCCAAATTTGCAATGAGCAGTAGAAAAAACCCCAGTTTAAACCCGGCCGGCGATAACCTGTTTTCATAAACTTTTAATAATACCGGGCAGTTCTGTCCTCTCTCTTGGACATGCCATGGCAGATAGTGAATGCAGATCAATGTGAGAAACAAAAATAAGATCAAAAAAAACAAACTCCACAAATAACCAAAATGAAACGTACAGTAGATGGGAATCACTAAATAAGTTTGCGTAAAAAACGATATCCAGATCAACACAATCCCTTGCTGAATACCAAACCTCTGGCTTGGATGAAGAAATTGAAACCGGGCAGAAGGATCTGCAATTTTTTCCAAATTAAAAACCACCATAGCCGCAAACAAAAACAAAATGAGGTACCAATCAATCATGATATTTACCTTCCCTATATTGTGTTGGGGTTTCACAGGTATGCTTTTTAAACGACTGGCTGAAGTGGTTAATCGTGGCAAATCCCGTTTCTTCCGAGACTTTTTGGATCGACCAGTCCGGATGTTTTTTTAAAAATACTTTGGCCATCTCAATTCGATAAGTCAACAAATATTCTTGAAAGCTCATGCCGAGTTCCTTAGAAAATTTCCGGCTTAAATAATTTGGGGATACATGAACCCTTGCGGCAAGATCAGCCAAGTTAATTTTCGAACGGTATTCCTCCCGAATCACCCGGATTACTCCCTGAATGTCAAGGGAAAGCCCTTCTACATAACCATAACGATTCATATAATGTTCAAGCATTCGGTATAATTCTTCCGTCATAATTGGTTTCACGAGATAGTCGAACACATGCAGTTTTATCGCATGTTGGGCATATTGGAAATCAGCATGCGCCGTAATCATCACGCATTCTGTTTTATAGTTTCCCCTTATATAATCGCATAACTCTAAACCAGACTCCCCCGGCAAATGGATATCTAGCAACGATAAATCGATTAAATGCTGGCTGAGCACTCTTTTTGCCTGTACCGCGTCCTCAGCTTCAAACAAATTCCATTCCGGGTAACGCTGATGAATTAAAAATACCAGCTGCTCCAATTCAAGTAATTCATCATCGACGATTAAAATATTCATACTTTTCCCTCCGGTGTATATGGCCATACCACTATAGAAACTGTTTTATCGCCTTCTCTTTTCACAGATAATTCTGAACGTAAATCATAAATTAAATCCAGCCGTTTCCGAATATTCATAAGGCCTACACCCATACCGTCCGGATCTGAAGCATTTATACCCGGCCCGTTATCCGCAACAAGCAGTGTGACCCAATTTCCTTCCCGTTTCAGCAAGATTTCTAGCTGTTTATCCCCCGGCTGTTTTTCAAGCCCATGTTTAAAAGCATTTTCCACAAGGGTTTGTAGCATATAAGGAGGCATGTAAGTCGGTTTCGCATCTTCTTCAAATTGTGTGTTCACTTTCAAACGGTTTCCAAAACGAATCTTCTGGATGGAGATATAGTGGCTTGTATATTTCAATTCTCTTTCAAAAGAGACGAGCGATTCTTTTTCCGTATATTTATAGCGAAGGAATTTTGAAAATTCTTCAAGTGAATGAGTTAAATCCCGGGCCCGCCCAAGCCGGTTTAACGATAACATCGCATTTAACGAATTAAATAAAAAATGAGGCTGGATTTGCTGGTTGAGCTGCAAATACTCAATCCGATGCAGTTCCTTTTCCATTTCCATTTTTCTATTTTCCAGTTGCAGATAATCCAATTCTTTATCCAAAAAGCCTAGTAGCAAAAGAACAACATAACCCGCAATTGGTGCGCCCAAAGACAACATCACCAGCAATGTAAAAATCCACTCATCCATTACAGCGCTGCTCCTATCCAATTATTTAAAAAGTTATTATAATAAAATGTTTTAATCAATGAAATAAATTATATCATAAATTTGAAATTTCTTATTTGGCCCTTAGAAACCCTACCACGTTGATTTTACTAGGCTTTTATTCTTAATTTCATCTTTAGAACCCCGATAAAGACAATCTACTTCAAAAAGTTATATACTGAAAATAGAATGAAAACCTTCACAATAAAGGCGGTGTGTAAAATGGAAAGTGTTTCAATTTTGGGTTGCGGAACGATGGGGCATACGATTGCTTTGTGTGCGGCATGGGCAAACATGGATGTAAAAATGAAAGGGATGGACCAGGCTGATATTGAACGGGGCCTCTCTGGAATTAAGAAAAAGCTGGACACACTGATTGACAACAGCATCATAAAAGAAGCAGACAGAACAGAAATTCAACGCAGGATTTCAACGATGACTTCCTTGGAGGATGCCGTAGACGGCGCAACCTTTGTCATCGAAGCGGCGCCGGAAGACTTAAAGTTAAAACAGGACCTTTACCAACAGCTCGACCGGCTTTGCGGGCCGTCCGTCATTTTAGCGAGCAACACTTCCGGACTGAAGCCGACCGATATTGCCGCACAATTGGCGCATCCTGAGCGGGTTGTGGTGACGCATTTCTGGAATCCTGCCCACCTTGTGCCGCTCGTTGAAGTCGTCCGCGGCAAAAAAACAAGCGATGAAACGGTCGCACGTTCTATGAAACTGATCAAACAGATGAACAAAAAACCAATTGAAGTCAAAAAAGAAGTGCCGGGCTTTGTCGGGAATCGGCTCCAGTTTGCGCTTTTTCGCGAAGCCCAGGCTTTGTTGGAAGAAGGCGTGGCGACGAAAGAAGACATTGACGCGGCCGTTACATTTGGAATTGGGCGCCGTCTGCCAGTAACCGGACCGATTTTATCTGCCGACATGACCGGGCTTGATGTGGCAAAAGCGATTACCGACTACTTATTCCCCGTGCTCAGCAACGCCGCGCAATCGGCTATTCTCCAACAGCTTGTTGGCGAACAGAAACTCGGAGATAAAACGGGAGAAGGCTTTTACAATTGGAATGATGCTTTTTCAAAGGCCATCAACGAAAAACGGGAAAAAGTACTGATTCAATTTTTAAAAAGTGATATAAAATAAAATCCCGGGCTTCCATCTGATGCATGCGGGCAGCCCGGTTTGCTTCCGGAAGAAATGTTGCTGTTATGAAATGAACTTAAGTTTTTACATCAAGGCCAGGCGTCAATTGCATGATGACTGCTTTTTACAGCAGGCAACAAAGCAGCAATGTTTTGTTCATTTTATATATTATTTTTTCACATAAAATAACCGTGATACCAGCAGGCCTGTTGCGCCCAACCCGATAAATAAAATCGTCCTGACAAGTAAATTTACAGTGTACAAATCGACAAATACTAATTTGCAGAGTGTAATCATCAGCAAGATCATGCCGGCAAAGCGGAAACTTTTCTTATCCTTCAAGACACCGATTACGATGCCGGAAACTGCATAGATCATCCAGGCGAATGACTGGACCATCATCCGCAGGCTGACAGACCAGCCGCCGGTAAGTGCATTGGCCGCTTGTGTAATAAACATAAGGTGGATAAACGCATTGGCGCCGATTAAAAAGTTTCTGAAGCCCGTTTGTTGTTCATAATAAGCAGACGTAAGCTGGTAAAAGGCATAAAATGTCCCGATGAATACAAGCCAAACCGCCGTTTCAGGACTGAGTATGTCCCGGATCCGAACAATGGTCAACGTAAAAAGAACGGCGGGGATAAAAATAATGTACCCGATTACCTGCTGAACAGCCACCCTGAAAAGGCAGCCCAAATAAATAGCGAATAATCCTGCAATCAGGTAAACAGCCAAGATCAGGACGCCATGTGGCAGTATTTGATACAGTAGGAAAGAAAAGCTAACCGTACTGATTGAAACTGCAACAGCCAGCTGGTCTTTTATTTGCTTTTTCCAGCCGTTGTAGGCAAACCAGCCATAAACGGCTGCAACAGCCAGCAAATAAACGTTAAATAAAGTATGTTTTAGATCTGCCTGGTGATCATGGAATGGCGGAATAGGCACGCCCCAGCAAATATAGGCCCAGATAGTTGTCAGTGTAAAACTCGTAAACATCATCGGCAATACTACCTGCTCGAACTCCTTGCGGTAAAAGCTGAAATAGCAAAGCAGCACATGCTGGGCCAATGCGCCAAGAACAATGGAATAGGCAGCGCCATCAGCAGCACCGCTTCCCAATAGGGCGATATAAAGGAGAAATACGGCCGCATGCCACAGACCGCTTGCTGCATACAATAAATTTCTATAGCCCTGCTTTACCGCAAATAAAAGCAGCAGCGCATAAAAAACCGTTTCGTACCAAATGACGAAATTGGCGGCGTGCTCCCTGCCCTCGACTAGAAAAGGGATGAGATAGCCGGCGCATGCCGTCAGAATTGCAATGGCTTCTGAGCGGTGGCGCTTTGCCAAATAAATCCCCAACAACACCCAAATGATATTTAAAATAAATGCAGCGGCCGGCGGAACCATGCCATATAAAGCGTGCATGGCAAATGTCGTTAAAATCGCAACCGAAATCGACCCCGACAACAGCACCTTTCCGAGCGCATCCCTTTGTTTTTTGACCTGTCTTTCCCCCAGCCAGGCGAGAAGCCCTGCAAGTCCGTACCCCATCAAGATCCGGATCAGGTCCGTACCCGCAATAGCAACAATCGTAAACGCAAAAATGAGTCCGAGCAGCAGCACGAAAATAAAAATTCGTGGAAGCCAGACCCGTCCAATCCGGTACTCCCAGTCCACCGGTACGTGCTGGCGGGCGGGTGGTTCCGGTATCTGCTGCTGCTTTGGTTGTTCTGACTGCTTTGGTTGTTCTGGCTGCTTTGGTTGGGAAACAGTTTGATTCTCAGTTTTTTTTGATAGGACCGGTTCCGGTTTTTTATACCTGTTTTCTTGATTCAAGCGGTCATCTTTTAAAGCCTGCACTTCTTTTTCTAAAGCCTCAATTCTCAGTTCCAATCGTTTGATCCGATCGTGTTCCACTTACATCCCCCCTTGCCCTCTTCTCATTGTATTCGCAGCCGCCGGACTTTTTTCCTTTCCTTTTATTGCGTTTTTTCAACAAGAGTCAAAAACCGCCAACCCCGGCGATTTTTGATTAATAAGGCTTTTGTGATTGCTCCTGAATGACTCCTTTTTCAAAAGGATTTTGCATTCTGCTTTTTCATTTGTAACTTTCGCGGCGCAACGCTCGCAAGTACGGCTCCGAGAATGGTGACGACACCGCCCGCAAGCGTAATGGCTGAGATTTGTTCATGCAGCACCAATATGCCAAGCAGCACGGTCCAAACCGGAAGAAGATTAATATAAGGTGCTGCACTTCCTGCCCCGACAATCTTTACTCCTTCGTTCCAAAACCTTCCATCCATTTAATGAACCTTTCCGCAACATTTCTCCCGATTATCACCCCCGTAAAATTTCGGCATGCATTTTGCTTATAAATCGTTGTGCTACAGCATATATCTGAAAGGGGAAAGGCTCATTTTGTAACCGCTTACTAATCCGCAGGGGGAATGAACATGGATCTCATTATTATTCTATTATCTTTGGGACTATTGATGTTTGTGGCTTACCGGGGGTATTCTGTTATACTATTTGCGCCGATATGTGCGTTGTTGGCTGTGCTGCTAACCGCCCCGGAGTATGTACTTCCATTCTTCTCTAATGTTTTCATGGAAAAAATGGTCGGCTTTATCAAATCCTATTTTGCCGTTTTCCTGTTAGGAGCGATTTTTGGTAAAGTCGTCGAAATGTCCGGGCTTGCGGAGTCGATCGCCAAGACGATTGTCCGCTTAATCGGGGCAAAGCGGGCGATATTGGCCATCGTGTTGCTGGGCGCGATTCTTACTTACAGCGGTGTCAGCCTGTTTGTCGCCGTTTTTGCCATCTATCCGTTCGCCGCACAATTATTCAGGGAAGCCGATATTCCAAAACGGCTCATCCCTGGCACGATCGCACTCGGGGCTTTTACGTTTACAATGGACGCTTTGCCGGGCACCCCGCAAATTCAAAACGTGATTCCAATTGCTTTCTTTAAAACCGACATATACGCAGCGCCGGTACTCGGTCTGCTGGGTGGCGCCTTTGTCCTGCTTGTCGGGCTTTTGTATTTGGAATACCGGCGCAAAAAAGCGGAAAAAGCTGGCGAGGGATACTACGGATTGAAGGCTGAGACGGCTGCTGCACTTGAAACAGGCCAGACTGCCGAAAAAGAACCGATGCCTGATCTTTCAAATTCCCAACCTTTAGCACGCCAGATTTTCGCATTTGTCCCGTTGATTCTTGTCGGAGTCATGAATAAAGTGTTTGTGACCTATATTCCGCAATGGTATCCGAACGGCTTTGATTTTTCAAAAATCGGCCTTGAAGCTTTCGGCGTTGTCGATATTTCTGCCGTTGCCGCAATCTGGGCTGTGGAACTGGCACTCGTCATCGGGATCCTTGCGACAATTGCATTTGACTGGAAGCGGGTGAAGAAAAACTTTAAAGAAGGACTGAATGCCAGCATCGGCGGTTCGCTGCTGGCAACAATGAATACCGGCGCCGAATACGGTTTTGGCGGGGTGATTGCTGCTCTTCCAGGTTTTACAGCAATCAGCCATGGCATTTCCCATACCTTTACAAACCCGCTTGTTAACGGTGCTGTGACCACCACCACGCTCGCCGGTGTGACCGGTTCGGCTTCAGGCGGCATGGGGATTGCATTAAGCGCGATGGCCGACCAGTACAACAAAGCGATTGCCGCCGCCCATATTCCGCCTGAAGTTATGCACCGCGTTGTTGCAATGGCATCCGGCGGCATGGACACCCTCCCGCATAACGGTGCTGTCATTACGCTGCTGGCAGTCACAGGCCTGACGCATAAGCAGTCTTATCGTGATATTTTTGCGATCACCATCATTAAAACATTATCCGTCTTCATTGTGATTGCACTCTATACCTTGTTTGGAATCGTCTAACCGGTTTTGCCGCCTCCTGAACGAAAAAACGTATGGGATATCAATTTTTCGTCATAACTGCTCATAAAATGTTATGATTAGCACCGTTCCGTTTTATGCATATAGAAAGCCAGCTGTATGTCCCCTGTGCACCAAATGGATCCACGATCTGGAAAAATATCCGCGAATCGTAACATCACACAGGGGGATCACGACAACTTACACATAAAAAAGAAAGGGGTTTTTCTTTTGAGCCAGAAAATCTATTCATCTTTTGCATCCGCCATTGACGAAATCCAAGACGGCGCCACCATCATTGCCGGGGGCTTCGGGCTGTGCGGCATCCCGGAAAAAGCGATTATTGCCCTCCGTGATAAAGGCGTTAAAAACTTAACGATCGTCAGCAATAACTGCGGTGTCGATGACTGGGGTCTCGGCCTCCTGCTCGCGAACCGCCAGATTAAAAAAATGATCGCCTCCTACGTCGGCGAAAACAAAACGTTTGAGCACCAGTATTTAAACGGCGAGCTGGAAGTCGAACTTGTGCCGCAGGGGACGCTTGCCGAACGGATCCGTGCAGGCGGCGCCGGAATTCCCGCGTTTTACACCCCGACCGGCGTCGGCACCCCGGTTGCGGAAGGGAAAGAACAAAAAGTGTTCGATGGCAAAACGTATATTCTTGAAAAAGCCATCACTGGGGATTTTGCTTTTGTCAAAGCATGGAAAGCTGATCCGTTCGGCAACCTCGTTTACCGCCGCACTGCCCGGAACTTCAATCCGATTGCAGCGATGGCCGGAAAAGTCACGATTGCCGAGGTGGAAGAATTGGTCGGCACCGGTGAACTAGACCCGAATTTTATCCACACCCCGGGCATTTACGTCCAGCGCGTGCTGCAAGGCGAGAACTACGAAAAAAGAATCGAACGCCGCACAGTAAGGGCATAAGGAGGAGAAAAACAAATGAACGAAACGCGATTAAAAATTGTCAAACGGGCGGTGCTTGAAATTAAAGACGGCATGAATGTGAACCTTGGAATCGGGATACCAACTTTGGTTGCCAACGAAATTCCTTCCGATTACAATGTATTGCTGCATTCGGAAAATGGGCTCCTTGGCATCGGCCCATACCCGTCGGAACCGGAACTGGATCCGGATTTAATCAATGCCGGAAAAGAAACGGTCACTGCTGTACCGGGTGCTTCCTACTTTGACAGTGCCGAATCTTTTGCGATGATCCGCGGCGGGCATATCGATCTCGCCATCTTAGGCGGCATGGAAGTGTCTGAAACCGGTGACTTGGCCAACTGGATGATTCCCGGCAAAATGGTCAAAGGCATGGGCGGGGCCATGGATCTGGTTCAGGGTGCGAAAAAAGTGGTTGTCATCATGGAGCATGTCAATAAACGCGGTGAATCGAAAATCAAGCGGGCCTGCACCCTGCCCCTAACAGGAAAAGCTGTTGTCCACCGCCTGATTACGGATCTTGCTGTCTTTGATTTTACGGATCGCGGCATGGTTTTATCCGAACTGCAAAAAGGCGCAACCATTGAAGAGGTCAAAGCGAAAACAGAGGCGCACTTTATCGTCAACACAGCAGGGAATGTCCAATAGATAAGACAGGGGGAACAGAAAATGAGCTGCATTCTTGAAGGTAAAACAGCACTGGTTACCGGAGCGGGAAGCGGCATCGGCCTTGAAATCGCGCGCTCGTTTGCGGAAGAAGGCGCTGTTGTCGTCATTTCCGATAAAAATGAAGAATCCGCCCGGACAGCGGCGCAAAACCTGGCAAAAAATGGATGGAAGGCCGTCGCCGCACCGTGTGATGTCACCATCGAGCATGATTTCAAGCAAACGATTGAAACAGCAGCCGACACATTCGGCAGCCTGGATATTCTTGTCAACAATGCCGGTCTCCAGCATGTTTCGCCAATCGAATCCTTCCCGACAGAGAAATTCGAACTGCTCATTAAAGTGATGCTGACGGCACCATTTATGGGCATCAAACACGTTTTTCCGATCATGAAAAAGCATGGCGGCGGTACCATTTTAAACATGGCTTCCATCAACGGGCTGATAGGATTTGCCGGAAAAGCCGCCTACAACAGTGCCAAGCATGGCGTTATCGGCCTGACCAAAGTCGCCGCTTTGGAAGGCGCGCCATACGGCATCAATGTCAACGCCATCTGCCCGGGCTATGTTGACACCCCGCTCGTCCGCAACCAGTTAAAAGATTTGGCGGCAACGAGACAGGTTGCTTACGAAAAAGTGTTCGAGGAAGTGATTTATCCGCTTGTTCCGCAAAAACGGCTGCTTGCCGTTTCTGAAATTGCCGACTATGCCGTCTTTCTGGCGAGCGGCAAAGCAAAAGGCGTGACCGGGCAGGCAGTCGTCCTGGACGGCGGATATACAGTGCAGTAAATTTCCAAAACAATCGGATCAAAAAAAAGCGGTGGGCCCTTGCAAATCAGGTGCTTCACCGCTTTTTTTACGATCATAATCTCAAATTAGAAAGCCCGACCCGTCACGCAGCTGCAAAATCCATAATTTGTTTCAAGCGTAACCTCTCCCCGACCTGCGATTTTTTACCGCCTAAAACGCGGCTTGGCGAACGCAATAAACATCAGACAGCCAGGCGTTTGCAGATCAGCAAAACCAGTTTCTGTGAAAATGCAAAAAATACAGGATTGACTGCGTATGCAGCAAATTTCCTTTCTCTTTTTCTTGAACTTTCAAACAACAAAGTCTATAATGAATGCAAGTTACGAAACGGAAAAACGATGAAGAGGGAAAGTAAGGTTCACGAATTTTCACAGAGAGCTTCTGCAGCTGAAAAGAAGCAAAAGGACGAATCCGAACAATGGCCTCAGAGTTCCGTGCTGAAAGTCTTTCAGGGCAAGTAAGTTCCGGCGGGATCAGGCATCCGTTAACCATGCCGAAGTATAAGGAACATTGATTTAAGAGCTCCTGTACTTGCAGAGGCTGTTTATGTGAGTAAACAGCAAACAAAGGTGGTACCGCGTGCGATCAACCACGCCCTTATTTATGTCAAATAAGAGCGTGGTTTTTTATTTGCCCTCACCATTTCACACAACGATCAGGAGGAATGAACATGACAAATCCATTGGTATTGCAGACAGATTTTGGGCTTTGTGACGGAGCGGTCTGCGCGATGAACGGGGTCGCCATTTCCGTTGAACCGTCTTTGCGCATTTTCGATCTAACCCACGAAATTCCGCCTTACAATATTTGGGAGGCGTCTTACCGGCTGTATCAGACCGTTTCCTATTGGCCTGCGGGAACCGTTTTTGTGAGCGTGGTTGATCCCGGCGTCGGCTCCGGCAGAAGAAGCATCGCCGCCAAAACAGCGAAAGACCACTATATTATCACACCGGACAACGGCACCCTCACCCATATCAAAAAAAGCATCGGCATCACAGCAGCAAGGGAAATTGATGAAACCATCAACCGGCTCCCGAATTCAGAGGAATCGTATACTTTCCACGGCAGGGATGTATATGCCTATACCGGTGCAAGATTAGCAGCAAATGTCATTACGTTTGAAGAAGTCGGCCGTGAAATCCCGGCGGACAGCATCATTGAACTCCCGAAAAAGGATCCGGTCCTTCAAAATGGCGTGATCGAGGGAAATATCGATACATTGGACGTACGGTTCGGGAATCTGTGGACCAATATTGATTCATCCCTGTTTAAACAGCTGGGGGCAAACTTCGGCGATTCCTTCGAAGTCACGATTTCAACTGAGTCGCGGCAGCATTACAAAAACATTATGACATTCGGCCACTCTTTTGCAGACAGCCATATCGGAGAACCGCTTTTATACATCAATTCCCTGTACAAAATCGGCGTTGCCATCAACCAGGGCTCCTTTGCGAAAGCGTATCACATTGAAACAGGGGCGAAATGGAAAATTACCATTCAGAAGGCCGCGAAAATTATCTATAACAAGTAATTTTACAAACGTAATCGCGGTGTATTTAGAGCCGGGCTGCTTTAGCAGGTCATTTAATTTTTTTGCTTGCATCCCTTGACATTCCTGCAAGCCGGTACTACAATTAGTACCAATAAAAGACGCAATGATAAGGACATGAATCCTTCCTCCCTTTCTTACCAGAAAACAGGGTCTTGGCTGGAAACCCTGAAGAAACAGGATTGATTTACCGCCTTGGAGCAATTGTGGGGAAATGAACAGTAACCATAATCGGGTCAAACCGTTATCTTTCCAGAGCATGGCTGTACGAATTTTATGCGCCATGGAACTAGGGTGGAACCGCGACCGCACTCGCCCCTTTTTTAAGGGATGGGTGCGATTTTTTATTTTATCAGAAAAAAGCATAGAAAAGGATATGGATCATGTTTCCCTTTCTTTCCAGAGAACAGGGCCTTGGCTGGAAACCCTGAAGAAAAAGGCATGGTCTACCCCCTTTGAGCTGCCGTGGCGAACCGCTTTTTGTGAAAGTAGCCCCGGCCGGAAAATCCGTTATCAATCCTTGAGCATTGCATGTGGAAGTTTGTGCGATGGAACTAGGGTGGAACCGCGACCGTACTCGCCCCTATCATTGGGGAAGTGCGGTTTTTTATTTGATCAAAATATTGGAGGGCGTTATGATGGCAAATCAAGCAGAAGTCGAAAGCAGAAATCACCGTAAACTGGGGCAGGACCTCGGGCTCTTTATCTCAATGGAAGAAGCGGCAGGCATGCCTTTCTTTCTGCCAAAAGGGATGGCTTTGAGAAATGAATTGGAAGGTTATTGGAAAAAGGTTCATCAAAAAGCGGGTTACCAGGAAATTAAAACACCGATTATGATGAAACAATCACTTTGGGAACAATCCGGGCACTGGGACCATTACCATGAAAATATGTACTTTTCCCATGTTGATGACCAAAATTATGCGATCAAACCGATGAACTGCCCGGGGGCGATTTTAATTTTTAACAGCAAGCGCAGGAGCTATCGTGAACTTCCGGTACGTTACGCCGAACTCGGCCTCGTCCACCGCCACGAACTGTCCGGCTCTTTAAACGGCCTGCTGCGGGTGCGCGCGTTCACACAGGATGATGCCCATATCTTCGTCCGCCCCGATCAGATCGAGGCAGAAATTGAAAAAGTCCTGGCTTTGATTCACGAGGTATATGCCCACTTCGGTTTTGACTACCGGGTCGAACTATCTACCCGCCCTGATGAATTCATGGGCGCAGTAGAAGATTGGAACCAGGCGGAAAACGCATTGGAAGCCGTCTTGAAAAAACAAGGCCTTGACTTTCAAATCAACGAAGGCGACGGCGCATTTTACGGCCCGAAAATTGACTTTCATATTTTAGATTCACTGGGCCGCAGCTGGCAATGCGGAACAGTCCAGCTCGATTTCCAAATGCCGGAAAAATTTGGCTGCTCCTATATCGGCGAAGACAACAATGCCCACCAGCCTGTCATGATCCACAGAGCCATCTATGGATCTGTTGAACGCTTCATGGCGATTTTAATCGAACATTTTGCCGGAAACTTCCCATTTTGGCTGGCCCCGGTTCAGGCCGTGATCCTGCCGATTTCAGACGCGCAGCTTGATTACGCGAATGAAGTCAAGGCAGAACTGGAAGCCCGTGATTACAGAGTCGAAGTGGATGGCCGCGCAGAAAAAATCGGGCTGAAAATCCGCGAAGCCGAACAGCAAAAAGTCCCGTACATGCTCGTCGTCGGCAAAAAGGAAATGGAAAACCGCACCGTTTCACTAAGGAAGCACCAGGAAGGCGACGTTGGCGTGATGGCACTGACAGAGGTAGTCGAACGGTTTCGTTCTGCACAATAAAAAGAGTCTTTTCTAATAAGATCAGAGCTTTCATTGCAAAAAGCAGGGGTTCTGGCTGAGTTATGGCCACAGTCTTCTGTGTGTCTGCCCTAACAGGTGAATACGTTTCTATAACGGCATTTGGACTGAATAGACTAATTTCAAGCCCACACAAACAAGTGAATGTACGTTTCTATAACGGCACCCTTCTCATGGATGAAGCCCATTTCGCGTGAAATTAACCGCCGGGATGGGCTTCATCAACGTTATGAAAGTCATTTTGAGCTTTCTTTTTACTTGTTTTGAGCTTCATCCTGCCAATGAAAGCCATCTGACCAATCTTTTCCGCCTGAAATGTCCTTCATCTCCATTATGAAAGACATTTCGGGCTTTTTTTTACTTGTTTTTAGGCTTCATTCTGCTTATGAACACCATCTGACCCCATTTTCCCGCTTGAACTGTCCTTCATTGGCGCTATGAACGACTGTGTGACTGGATTTTCAACCGGCGCGGGCTTTCATAAGTGGGATGATCGACCGTGTGATTAAATTTTCAGCCGGCGCGGGCTTTCATAAGTGGGATGATCGACCGTATGATTAGATTTTCAGCCGGCGTGGTCGTTCATAAGGAAAATGACCGACCGTGTGACTGGATTTTCAGCCGGCGTGGTCGTTCATAAGGGAAATGACCGACCGTGTGACTGGATTTTCAACCGGCGTGGTCGTTCATAAGGGAAATGATCGACCGTGTGATTAGATTTTCGGTGGGCATGGGACTTCATAAGCGGGATGATCGACCGCATGATTGGATTTTCAACCGGCGCGGGCTTTCATAAGTGGAATGAACGACCGTGTGATTGGATTTTCGGCGGGCATGGGACTTCATAAGTGGGATGATCAACCGTGTGATTAGATTTTCAGCCGGCATGGTCGTTCATAAGGAAAATGATCGACCGTGTGACTGGATTTTCAACCGGCGCGGGCTTTCATAAGTGGGATGATCGACCGTGTGATTAAATTTTCAGCCGGCGCGGGCTTTCATAAGTGGGATGATCGACCGTATGATTAGATTTTCAGCCGGCGTGGTCGTTCATTAGAGAGATGAACGACCATGTAGTTGTAAATCACATTGGTATGGTCGCTCATAAAAATCCGCGGGTAGTTTGTTCACTAATTTGCCCTTTTCTCTTACAAAAAATGGCAAAAACCAAGAAAGTCGATAGGAATATTCTTGATTTTTGAAATCATGTCCAGTAAAATAAAGATGTTGCTAAAAATAATGAATATTTCTTATCAAGAGCGGCGGAGGGACTGGCCCAATGAAACCCGACAACCAGCATTTTACAGAATGTATGGTGTTAATTCCAGCAGATCTGCATCTGAAAAGATAGGAAAACAACAAAGCGCTCCAAAAGCGTAAAGACGTCGTTTTCTTATATGAGAAACGGCTTTTTTGTTGCCTGCTGGCAGATGGGAAATATTTAAAGGGGGAAAAGAATCAAAACAATTACGGAGAGTACTTCATTTTTTACATAATCGATCCAACCGGGCCTTTGTACAATATTTTGGACGAGGAACACCGGCGCCGAATCAAATTGTCTTTATTTTTAAAGCGATCAAAACGGTTTGATTTCTCATGTTACATACACGAGCAAGTCAAATGATGATCTGGTAATCCCAAATCTATCTATCTTTATCTATATAAAATGAACGAAACACTGCTACTCTGCTGCCAACTGTAAAAAGCAGCAGTCATGCAAATTGATGCTGCGTCTTAATGTAAAAACGAAGTTCATTTTATTTATCGCCAAAAATCATTGTCGCTCATCTAATGGGCAAAATCATCTTTGAGGAGTGCATGCGATGGACTGGACCGTTATACAGCAAAGCCTGCCCCTGTTTGAGAAGGGATTCTGGCTGACTTTGAAATTGTCTTTTTTAGGAATCCTCGGCGCAGCGCTTATCGGTTTAATATGCAGTTTCATTCAGTATTTTAAAGCCCCGGTATTGCGGCAGCTCGTTGCGGCTTATGTTGAACTATCGCGAAATACGCCATTATTAATCCAGTTATTTTTTATTTTTTACGGGCTGCCACAGATCGGCATCAAAATTCCGGCCCAGCTTTGCGGGATCATCGGCATTATTTTTCTGGGCGGCAGTTACATGGCTGAAGGGTTTACCGGCGGGCTGCAAGGTGTATCAAAATCACAAGTCGAATCCGGGCTTGCGATTGGGCTGAGCCGTTACCAATTGGCGCGCTATGTCGTTTTGCCCCAGGGTTTGATGCTCAGCGTCCCTGCTTTTGCTGCTAACATCATTTTTCTAATCAAGGAAACATCGATTTTTACCGTCCTGGCAATCCCGGAATTGACCAATACGGCGCTCGACTTAATTGGAATGTATTACCACACAAATGAGTACTTGTTTGTACTGGTCCTGGCTTACGCGATCATATTAATTCCACTGTCGATCTTACTGACATGGTTAGAAAAGAAGGTGCGATATGGGACATTTGGGAATTAATATTCTTTTTGATGGGATCAACTTTCAACGATTATTAGGCGGATTATATGTCTCAGCTAAAATCGCCCTGTTGTCGATTCTCATTGGCGGTGCGCTCGGTATTCTCTTAGGTGTGCTCAGAACATTGCGTATTCCGCCGCTGCGTGCCATTTTGCGCCTGTATTTGGAATTTTTTCGGATTGTGCCGACCATCGTGCTGCTGTTTTTGTTTTATTATATTTTGCCGCAAAGCTTTCATCTCAATCTCAAGGCAGATACGGTTGGAATTCTCGTATTCAGTTTGTGGATGGCCGCAGAAATGAGCGATATCGTTCGCGGTGCGCTGATTTCAGTTCCGAACCACCAGATTGATGCAGGAAAAGCGATTGGCTTAAATGGTTTTCAGCTCTATCGGTATGTGATGCTGCCGCAATCAATTCATTTAATGATTCCGGCTACCATCAACCTGATGACCCGGATCATTAAAACAACCTCGCTCCTGTTGCTGATCAGCGTTGTGGATGTCATCAATGTCGGGCAGCAAATTATTGAAGCAAACAGCCACCGTTATCAGGACGGCGCTTTCTGGGTGTATGGTTTTATCTTCATCTTATATTTTATTTTATGCTATCCGCTATCCTGGTGGGCAAGGCGATTAGATAGGAGGGGCAAGGAAGAAGCAAATGGCTGAACTTTTAAAAGTAGAACACTTAGAGAAATCATATGGCGATAAACAGGTGCTTCATGACATCTGTTTCGATGTTGCAGAAGGAAGCGTCGTTGTCCTTCTTGGGCCTTCCGGATCAGGAAAAAGTACATTGATACGCTGTTTAAACGGCCTTGAAGAATTTCAATCCGGTTCCATTGTTTTCAACGGTAAGCCTGTACAGCCGTCGCAAAAAGTCTGGCGCAGGCTGAGGCAGGAAATCGGAATGGTTTTTCAAAGTTATGATTTATTCCCGAATCTGACGGTAATGGAAAATATCCTGCTCGGGCCGGTCAAGGTTCAAAAGCGCAAAGAAGACGAAGCCGCCAAACAGGCATTAAGCTTACTGAAGGAAGTCGGAATGGAGCAATATGCAGCGGCCTACCCGCGTGAATTATCCGGGGGCCAGAAACAGCGGGTGGCGATCGTCCGGGCGCTTGAACTCAATCCGAAACTGATGCTCTTTGATGAGGTCACCGCATCGCTTGACCCGGAAATGGTCCGCGGCGTTCTCGAAATTATCCTGCGCCTGGCCAAAAATAATATGACGATGATCGTTGTCACGCACGAAATGAACTTTGCCCGCCAAATTGCTGACAAAATTCTGTTTCTTGAAGATGGAAACATTCTCGAACAAACAGCGGGCAACCAATTTTTCACGAAACCGCAGACAATCCGTGCTCAAAAGTTTCTGGAAAGCATGGAATTCTAACCAACAACATTTAAAATTGATACATCTTGGAGGAAAAGATCATGAAAAAATTTCGTTTGGCATCCGGTTTATTAACAGCTTTTGTGCTTATATTGGGAGTGGCGCTAGCGGGCTGCGGCAAGTCATCTTCTACCAGCTCGAGCAGCAACCCGTCCAGCGTTTCCGCGATTAAGAAAAACGGCACGATTAAGATTGCTGTTTTCGGAGATTTGCCGCCATACGGATGGGTGGATAAAAACGGTAAGCGTGCCGGTTATGATGTTGCGCTTGCCAAACAAATCGGCAAAGATTTAAACGTCAAGGTCAAATTCGTTCAAGTAAATGCAAACAGCCGCGTTGATGCATTGAAATCGAACAAGGTTGATCTCGTATTGGCCAACTTCACTGTAACGCCGGAACGCAAACAAGTCGTGGACTTCGCTGAACCCTATATGAAAGTTTCCATTGGGGTGATTTCGCCGAAAAACCACCCGATCACCAGCGTCAGCCAATTAAAAGGAAAGTCTTTAATTGTAAACAAAGGCACCACGGCAGAGAATTATTTCACGAGCAAGCAAAAAGATGTGAACTTGCAAAAATATGATTCGAAGACAGAACAATTCAATGCACTGAAGAATGGGCGGGCAGCAGCACTGGCTGATGATAATTCCTACCTGTATGCCTGGGTTAAAAATCACCCGAAATACACCGTTGGAATTAAAACGCTCGGGCCGAACCAATATATTGCACCTGCCGTTAAGAAAGGAAACAAATCGCTTCTGAACTGGACAAACAAGGAAATCAAAAAATTAAACAATAATGGCTTTTTCAAAACAGACTACAATCAAAATTTGAAACCGTATTTCAGCAGTGATATCACAGCAGAAGACATTATCATTACAAAATAATCAAGCCCCTATCACAAAGCAGGGATCCCTTATTCCATTCGGAAAACAAGAGATCCCTGCTTTTTTCTAAATGGGATAAACCCCAAAAAAAGTTCCCCTTCCAATCATAATTAAAGGGGAACTTTTTAAATTGCTTTTAAAAACTCAGGCATGTTTTAGAATTTACGTCCTTTTTTGTATACATCTTTATCACCTTGAAGGACTTTAACGTCTTCAAGCGAATAAATACGAGAATACATAAGCTAGAAGTCCGTAAAATTAGTTTGGTAAAAATACAAGTATTTCTCTATTGTAAGTACCTACTTCTGGGTTAGAATATTATTACCAATTTATCTGACAAATACCTTTTCTCTGTTTTTCATTTATTTCAGACAGAAAACATACTAGAAAACATAGCATAATTTTTATAATGATTATTTTCGTATTTGTCGAATAAATCTATTGAATTGCCATTCGTTTAGGAGTAAGCTATACAATACATACACTATTTTAATTGGAGGTGCTGTACATGCGTCTTAGTCAAGTCGTTAGAAGCGGCCCGAATCAGTACATATGTGAAGAAGATGCAGCAAAATATTTAGAAGAAAAATTAGCGGATTTCAAGCATCCGGTTGTAATTACCGGTGTAAAGTCGTACAAGGCTTTCCAGGAGTTCGCTTCGGTGCCGGAAACTTGGCCGGTGCTCCGTTATGACCATACAGCAAGCGATAAAAACATGGCGGAATTAGCCGAAAAAGCAGGGGATGCGGACGTTATCGTCGGGATCGGCGGCGGGAAAGTGCTGGATACTGCAAAAGGAACGGCAGAACTCCTCGATTGTGAAGTCGTATTGGTACCGACAATCGCCGGAACATGCGCCGGTTATACCCCGCTCTCTGCGGTATACGATGAATTCAGCCAGTTCAGCCATGTTGCCTACTATAAACGATCAGCATATTTAACCCTGATCGATTTGCGGATCTTGCTCCATTCCCCTGTCGAATATTTATTAGGCGGAATCGGCGACTCTCTTGCCAAATGGTATGAATCAGAAGCCATTACACGAAATATGCCGTCCTTACCGGTGATGGTTGAACTCGGGCTTAACTCTGCAAAAACCATTCGTGAAGGCATCCTGCGTGACAGCGAACAAGCCATTAAAGACCAGACAGCAGGAAAAATTACCGATGCTTTCCGTAATATCGTTGAGATTATCATCGGTGCTGCTGGAACTGTCGGCGGATTTGCCGGCGAATACGGCAGAATGGCTGGTGCCCATGCGATCCATAACGGGTTGTCCTTCTTGCCGGAAACCCATTCCATTCTGCACGGTTCAAAAGTCGCTTATGGCATTTTGGTCCAATTGGCCGCAACAGGGGACTTGGATGAAGTGAAAAAATTGCTGCCGCTCTATCAAAAACTTGGATTCCCTTACAATTTAGACACCCTTCATGTAACGGAAAATCATGAAGCAGCAATTGAAAAAGTAGCAGCCTATGCAGCAAAACCGGAAGAATCCTTCGTCCTGCTCGGCGATTATTCAAAAGAAAAAATTGCCGAAGCGATGAAGACGATTGAACAGCTTGCAATGGAAAAAACAATAGCCGGTTGATAAAACAATACGAAACAGCGAAAAGGGTGGTGCCGGCAACAGCACCACCCTTTTCTTATATTTTATGAGCTTTAACTTCTTAAAAAACTTATTTTTCTTTCAAAAAAGCGGATAAATTTCTCTTTTCTCTTCGAATATTTTTTAAATTACTTTTCAATTGGCTGAACCTTCAAAACGGATGCAGCGGTCCACTCTTCTCCGCTTTTCAGTTCAATCAGCCTGTCTTTTTATAGCTAAGTGGTACGTTTGGAGCATTCACCATATTTGTTTGCGGTTCAGGACAAAAAAATCCGCTTTTCGCATCATCATTGTACAACATCCAGAATCGGAAGGACGGATCCCGCAGCAAAACAAAGGAAACCTTCTCCTTACTATCCGTTAAGACCATTTGATTTTCTTCAGCTTCTCGCGCAATATAATGATGATCCAAAGGTTTAAAATAAGGCGAATTTCCTATATCAGCTAGTTGTCTCTCGTCTTTATCCAGCTCGATAAAATGGCCGGTAGGAAGAGACCGCTCATTTAATTCAACTCGTTTTAGGACACCCAACTTCAAAATACAGTCCGCTTCTGTGCTTGTTTTGCAAAACGGTGCTTGAATGGACGTATGGCAACCCAGCATAACCGGCATACATTAGAACTTTCATTCACTATTTTAACACTCTGCTCCAAGCCCTCAGATGATAAGGTATAGCGTAAGTACATTTTAAAATGATTGGGATAATAGCGATAAATTTCGGATAATTCATCAACAATTTGTACAAGTTCGACATAGCTTTCCCCGTCTCTGTAGCCTTTATCATATATTTTCCAGGGACGTGCATAGAAGAAACCATGTAAATGATTATGGGTGGCGTCCTCATTTATAGAAAATTGATATGGTCTTCCAGCAAATGTGAATTTTTCCATTTTCAATTCGATTAGGTGGAAATAAGACTGGGATACCATATAAGAAAGGATTAACTTGAAAGTCGTCCATCTCCTCTGCTGAAGGTTCTCGTAAAAAGCAATATCCCCTATCAACATTACGAAAAGCAATGAGGTTCCCGCCGAATTCTGGTAAAATAACAGCTTGATATGGAAAACAATTCAATTCAATTGCATTAAAACCGTTAAAAGTGGTATCTACAGCTTGATTTGCTACCAAACCTTTCATACTCAACTCTCTCTGTTTTTAAAATTATAGAATTATCCCCATTTCATTTTAATTATGACAGGGTTGAATAATGTAAAGAGACAAGGAAACCGTTTTCTTTATTTTGTACTATAAAGGGCACCAGATACAGCTGGCTTCCCTTTCAATTTTTATCACATCTTAAGTTGTCCTGTTCCCTTTAAAAAATCCTGAATCATAAAAGAAGCTGAGCCAAGCGCAGTTGCATTCCGGTTTAGTTGTGAAATATAAATTTGGCGGCTCTGGTGCACAAATCGCGATACCCGGGACGCAATCGTACTTTGAATTGAATTCAGAACAATTGGATTGGCTTCGATTAGATTGCTGCGAAGCACAATCGCCTCAGGATTAAACGTATTAATAATGTTCGTCAAACCAATGCCCAAATAATATCCAAATAGTTCCAATTGTTCAATGGTTTCATTATCATTTTCCTGAATCCATTTTGATGCTTTTTCCAGCGTGATATCCTCTTTTGATTTCAGATTATATAAGTTTTCATAAAAAGCATGTTCGGATGCATAAAGTTCCCAACATCCATGATTGCCGCATCTGCACAATTTTCCGTTAAAATCAATGGACATATGGCCCATTTCCCCAGAAAACCCTTCTGTGCCCCGATATAAAGCATCATTTACAATAATACCGAGACCAATCCCAATCCCGATACTAACATAAATGCCATTGTGGCAGTTTTTTAAGGAGCCAAACAACTTTTCACCGTACGCTCCTGCATTCGCTTCATTGTCAATTAAAACCGGACAATCAAAATGGTCTTCAAGCAGTTTTTTTAAATCTACATTGCGCCATTTTGAGTTAGGCGTGAACAAAACCATTTGTTTCCTGTTCACAAACCCATGAACCCCTGCCCCTATACCAATAATTCCATAAGGGGAATCGGGCGCTTTACTAGATACAAGTCTGATTCTTTCAATAATAATCGGTTTAACTACTTCAAAAGAAGGATCAGCAAACTCACAGTAATCGCTGTATACAATGCCCCCTTCTAAGTCGGTTAAAATGGTCAAAATATAATTGACTCCGATGTCTACCCCGATAGCATAACCTGCATTTTTATTAAACACAAGCATAACCGGTTTCCTACCACCGCTTGATAAGCCGGTACCAATTTCAGTCACTAAATTCTTATCAATCAGTGTAGCAGTTTGGGAGGAAATGGTTGCTTTATTTAGCTGGGTAATTTTGGATAACTTAGCACGTGATACTGGATAGTGCTTAATAATTTCGTTTAAAACAACTCGTTGATTCTGAATTTTAATAAACGCTTGATCGGCTGTGTTCATATTATCTCTTCCTCATTTGTATAACCGTTAAACAAACATCATCTCTTTTATTGGTATGTTTTTATTATATCACAGTTTTTTTAAAAAAGGCTGTTGTTTTCACAAAATGAAAGTGCTATTATGTACTTGTACTTAGTTTAACAGTTAAACAAAGTTAATCGTTATTTTTTTAGGGCTCTATGAATGCGGTTTCATTTTATCTATTTAAAGGAGGAAACAAAAATGGCTTATTTCCCAAATGTTCGTAGAATCGACTATTCTGGTAAACAATTAAAAAGCGATCTATCTTTTAACCATTACAACCCAAAAGAAGTTGTAGCCGGTAAAACAATGGAGGAACATCTTCGCTTCTCTGTTGCTTATTGGCATACCTTTACTGAAAAAGGCACAGACCCATTTGGTGCTGGAACAAAAGTCCGCCCCTGGGATCATTTAACCGGTCTGGATCTGGCAAAAGCCAGAGTAGAAGCTGCTTTTGAATTTTTTGAAAAACTGGGCAATCCCTTCTTCTGCTTTCATGACCGCGACATTGCTCCAGAAGGGGAAACTTTAAGGGAAACAAATAAGAATCTCGATGTTATTGTCGCTATGATTAAAGATTATATGAAAACTAGCAATGTAAAACTTCTTTGGAATACAGCCAATATGTTTACAAATCCCCGTTTTGTACATGGTGCTGCAAGTTCCTGCAATGCAGATGTTTTTGCATACGCCGCTGCCCAGGTCAAAAAAGGATTAGAAGTCGGTAAAGAATTAGGTGCGCAAAACTATGTTTTCTGGGGCGGGCGTGAAGGTTATGAAACCCTATTAAATACAGATATGAAACTTGAACAGGATAATTTGGCCAGATTCTTCCACATGGCTGTAGATTACGCAAAAGAAATCGGCTTTGATGCCCAATTCTTGATTGAACCGAAGCCAAAAGAACCAACGAAACATCAATATGATTTTGATGCCGCAACGGCGATTGCTTTCTTAAAAACATATAATTTGGACAAAGATTTTAAACTGAATCTTGAAGCCAACCACGCTACTTTAGCTGGCCACACATTTGAACATGAAATTCGTGTAGCCAGAACACATGGGCTTCTGGGTTCACTGGATGCCAACCAAGGCGACCCGGCACTCGGATGGGATACAGATGAATTTCCAACCGATCTTTATGCAACCACTTTGGCGATGTATGAAGTGTTGAAAAACGGTGGGCTTGGAAAAGGCGGATTAAATTTTGATGCGAAAACACGGAGAGGATCCTTTACTACAGAAGATCTTTTCTATGCTCATATTGCAGGGATGGACAGTTTTGCCCTTGGGCTGAAGGTGGCCAACCGCTTGATTGAGGATAAAGTATTTGATGAATTTATAGAACAACGCTACAGCAGCTATCAAACAGGCATCGGCGCCGAGATCGTTTCCGGAAAAGCAGATTTTAAATCATTAGAAAACTATATCCTGGATAAGAAAGAAATTACCAATCAATCCGGCAGACTGGAACAATTAAAGAACACACTAAATCATTATATTGTTAAAGAAGCTTATCAAGGGGCATTTGCTTAAGATTATAAAAAATTTTGGCTGGCTCGCCAATATTGGGCCAGCCGCTAATATCTGTCTAATGAACAGCGAGGAGATCAGAATGAAATATGTAATAGGAGTAGATCTTGGAACCAGTTCCGTTAAAGTACTGCTTGTAGATCAAAATGGAAATATCTGTGCTTCCGTTTCTAAGGACTATCCATTGATTCAAATTCGACCCGGATATAGCGAACAAGATCCTGAACAGTGGGTTCAAAAAACAATCCAGGCCTTAAAACAATTAACCACAGAATCAAATGTTAGCGTTGAGGATATTGAGGGACTTAGCTTCTCCGGACAAATGCACGGCTTGGTACTGCTTGACGAGCATTTTCATATTATTCGCAATGCTATCCTTTGGAATGACACAAGGACTACTTCCCAATGCAGGAAAATTGATCAACAACTAGGTGGGAAATTACTTGAAATTACGAAAAATCCAGCGCTAGAAGGATTCACTCTTCCTAAAATTCTTTGGATAAAAGAGAATGAACCGGAAAATTTGCAAAAAACACGTTTCTTCCTGCTGCCAAAAGATTATCTGCGCTTCCGGTTAACAGGAGCAATCGGTATGGATTATTCAGATGCTGCCGGAACCCTTCTTTTGGACATTGTCAATAAATCATGGAGTACAGATATCCTTCGTATTTTTGAAATTCCTGAACATATTTGTCCGCCGCTGGTAGAGACGGAAGATATGGTTGGTACCATCCTGCCTGAAGTTGCATTTGAATCCGGTTTATCTCCTGCTACAAAAGTCTTTGCAGGTGGTGCAGATAATGCATGCGGCGCAATTGGAGCCGGTATTTTATCTGAAGGAAAAGCTTTATGCAGTATTGGAACATCAGGGGTATTTCTTTCCTACGAAAAGGATAGTACTAAAAACTTTGGTGGAAAAGTTCACCTTTTCAACCATGGGCAAAAAAATTCTTATTATACAATGGGGGTCACCTTAGCAGCGGGTTACAGCTTAGCTTGGTTTAAGAATACTTTTGCAAAAGATGAATCATTCACTTCCTTATTAGAAGAAGCAGCCCTGTCCCCTATCGGTGCAGGAGGTCTGATTTTCACTCCGTTTCTGGTTGGAGAACGGACACCTTATACAGATGCGAAAGTAAGAGGAACCTTTACAGGAATAGACAGTTCTCACACCAAACGTGATTTTACACGTGCTGTCCTAGAAGGGATTGTGTTTTCAATTAATGAGAGCGTTGAAATTTTCCGCAATTACGGAAAAACAATTGATAAAGTCATTTCAATCGGGGGCGGTGCAAAAAGCGACCTGTGGCTACAGATTCAAGCTGATGTATTTAACGCCAAAGTGATAAAATTGCAAAATGAACAAGGTCCTGGTATGGGGGCAGCCATGATCGCAGCAAGCGGCTTGGAATGGTTTCCATCTCTAAAAAAGTGCGCGGACGCCTTTATTCAAGAGGCAAAAGTTTACGAACCTATTCCGGAAAATGCAGCGCGTTATCAAGCATTCTATCAAGTGTATAAAGACGTGTATCCGCGTACAGTTGCGATAAACCATCAATTATTTGATTTGAAAAACACGAGATAATGTAACTCTTATCCGTTTCATACCGAACTCAGGAGGGAAAAACCATGAAGTTTAAGGTCAATAATGGTCTGATTTATTTTTTTGGTGCTCTGGGCGGTCTTTTATTTGGCTATGATACCGGTGTCATTTCAGGTGCCATTTTATTTATTAAAAATGATCTGCACCTTACATCCTGGACGGAAGGCATTGTTGTTAGTTCAATATTATTTGGTTGTATGATTGGTGCAGCAATAAGCGGCGCCTTGTCTGACAGATTAGGAAGGCGCAAAGTCGTTTTGATTGCTGCAACTGTCTTTTGTATCGGTGCTTTAGGAACTGCATTAGCACCAAATACGATGTTTTTAATTCTTTTTCGTATTGTATTGGGCATTGCAGTCGGAAGTGCCTCTACCCTCGTTCCGATGTACTTATCAGAAATGGCACCCACAGCTATTCGTGGTGCTTTATCGAGTTTGAATCAATTAATGATTATGACAGGAATTTTGCTCGCCTACATCGTCAATTATATCTTCTCTTCTATAGAAGGTTGGCGATGGATGCTTGGTATCGCATTAATTCCCGGGTTACTGATGCTCATTGGCATGTTTTTCTTACCAGAAAGCCCCCGTTGGTTATTGAAACAGAAAAAGGAAGAAGAAGCACGCTCCATCCTAAATTATATGCGTAAAGGAAAAGGAGTAGAAGAAGAAATTAACGAGATTAAATTAGCCAATAAATTAGAAGAAAATCAAGGCGGCTGGAGTGAAGTTAAACAGCTGTGGGTCCGTCCGGCATTAGTTGCAGGGATTGGCTTGGCAGTTTTCCAACAGATTATCGGATGTAACACTGTCCTTTACTATGCACCTACCACTTTCACAAATGTTGGGCTTGGTGCGTCCGCAGCCATCTTAGGAACTGTCGGTATCGGAATTGTAAATGTAATCATAACAGCGGTTGCAGTATTAATAATTGATAAGATCGGCCGTAAACCTTTATTGCTGATCGGAAATGCTGGGATGTCCATTGCTTTATTTGTACTCGGAATTGTAAACGTTTCACTAGGCCAGACTACTGCGGCCAGTTGGACAACAGTCATTTGTTTAGCTATCTACATTGCCTTCTTCTCACTTAGCTGGGGTCCGGTTGTATGGGTCATGCTTTCAGAAATATTCCCACTCCGAATCCGCGGAATTGGAATGGGAATTGGCAGTGTTACAAACTGGCTTGCAAATTTGGTTGTTTCCCTCACATTCCCGAAATTAATTGAACAATTCGGTATTAGTACGATGTTTATCAGCTATGGAATTATGGGAGTATTCGCATATATTTTTGTAAATAAAAAGATTCCAGAGACAAAAGGGAAGAGTCTTGAACAAATCGAGATGGAACTTAGAGATAATGCAATCAGCAAAGGAATTGACTTAGCGCATACCATTACAAAATGATTGCATAGAAGCATACCCAAAGGCTGTCTTAGGCAGCCTCTTTTTAATTCTATACTTATTTAATTCTTGCAATCATTTGCAGTAGACCCATGGCGATACAACTGCAAAATTATATAGCCTTCAATGGCTTTTACCGTTTGGAGAATCCGTTTTTGATCTTGTGTCTCTGTGATCTGTTTAACTGGCTGAGTTCCGCCTTTTTCAGATACCGTTTTTAGTCTAGGCATTGAACGAATCCGAAAATATAAGCGAATGCCTCGAGTGTCTGCTTAAGTGCCCGAAACGTAATTCCGTTTGAAACATAAAAGTAGCGAATCTATGAAAAAAAAAGAACGGAACGGCATTAAAATAGTATTAAAGAAGTTTTTTACATGTTACTAAAACTTGAAAGTACGAAAATCGTGCAAACCCCTTGTCACCACTGCGGTTACCCCGGCTAATTTAGAGCTAAGCTGCTTTAATTAGGTGTTTTTGATAGCTGACAGGTAACTTTTTTAAAAATTGCTCAATAATAGTATTTAGTACTTCTTCACAAAGGATATACTCATCCTTAAAAGCTTCTTTAA
>NZ_KB893983.1:20517-85331 GCF_000374345.1 Heyndrickxia acidiproducens DSM 23148 | reverse complement strand
GGGGGAGCCGCAAGGATCATCAACAAGATTTGTACCCACTGTCTACTTTACGGAGCACAAAACAGGCATCGAATCATTGACGATCATATGGTAAAACGTGTGATTGAAGGGGAACTTTCGTGAAATGACAATGATTTAAATTTAAGTATTAAACTCATAGGGGAAGCCACAATAAAGCGCAAACTGGCTTCCCCCTTAATTGACAACAATTCCGTCAATTTCTGGACAAATAACACCGTCAATTTCCTGCCATTTTGGGGCGCCAGTAACAATACTGTTCACCTTCCAATTTAAAGTTCATAAGCGCTTTCAAAATCTTGTATATACAACTTACATTTTTATAATATCCTGTATATACAGGTTTGTCAATAGCGTTTTCATTTTTGTATCATTTCTTTCGTTAACAAGCAAAAAATCCCGGTACGCTGCCTTCTTTTTCATCCTGCAGCGTACCGGGCCCGGTTTTCCTATCTCTTAATTTTCCGCTTTAAATGTAAAGGTTCCGATTTCCTTTTCAAGTTCTTCTGTCAGTTCAAAAAGCTTTTCTGTATGGCGGGCGATTTCATTGGCTGAAGCAGCCTGTTCTTCCGTAGAGGATGCAATTTCTTCGGAAGCGGCGGCGGTTTGCTGGGAAACAGCCGAGATTTCTTCGATCATTTGTACCACCGTTTCTTTTTGTTTGCGGATGGTGCCGATCGAGGCCGCTTCCTGCTTCAATGAGCCGACCATCGCACGCAGAGAATTTGTTAGATCTGCCATTGAAGAACTGACAGATGTGACGGCTGTTTTTTGGCCTGCACGTATTTGATTGGTTTCTGTCATGACGCCGACGAGTTCCTTTGTATCCACAAGTACATCGGCAATCGTTTTTTGGATAGCTTTTGTCGATTTTTTCGACTGCTCCGCCAAATTGCGGACCTCATTGGCGACAATGGCAAAACCTTTACCGTTTTCCCCTGCGCGCGCCGCTTCAATAGAGGCATTCAGAGAAAGCAAATTCGTCTGTTCGGCAATTTGTGAAATCACTCCTGTCACTTCTGAAATGGATTGCGATTTTTCATTTAAATTCGTGATCATGGCTGTGACTTTTTCAAATGCCTGCTCCAATTTCTGATAAGACCCTTCCAGTCCTTCCACCTGTTTTGTACCAGACTCAATCTGCGTATTGGCCTCATCCACCGCTTTTTCGATTACGCCGGACTGTTCGGCCAGTTTTTCAATTTCACCGCTCAAATCATGAACCGCTACGGAACCAGCTTCAGCTTGGTCCGATTGATTGCTGGCACCGGCGGCAATTTCTTCAACCGCTTTTGATACATCGGTAATCGCCGCCTGATTTTCTCCTGTGATCCTTTTTAGGCCGGATGCCGCCTCATTAACGGAATCGACATTGCCGTGAACCTTTGCGATCAGGTTCCGCATACCGTGCAGCATATTGTTATAGCTTTTCGACAAATCCCCGATTTCATCATTTGAGTGGACAACAAACTTTGTCACCAGATCCCCTTCTGCGGTTTTGCCCAATACCTGCTGCAGCTTTTTGATGATCTTAACGAGGTAACCGGCGATAAAAGCAGCAAACAAAATCCCGATCACAAGGCCGATCAATATAGAAAGCAGCCCCGCATGTTTCAGTTTGCTGACTTTCGCGGCAAAAGCCTGCTGCGGTTCAAAGGAAATGACTTTCCAGCCCATTTTCGGAACAGTGGTTGCGTACAGATTGTAAGATGTGCCGTTCCAAGTGAATGTACCGGTTGAATTTTGCCGGCTGTAAATCGCATCGGCCCAGTTAAATTCTTTTTTTAAACGGGCAGCACTGCTGATATCTTTCACACCTTCTACTTTTCCGCTGTTGGAAGGCCTGATATTCCTGCCATTACCGTTTTTGATAAAAGATGTGACAATGACCCCTTTAGGATCCAAAATCGCAATGCGGTGATCCGATTCCTTCTCTATCGCTGCTCTTGCTTTTCCAATCGTGGATAGATTGATATCATAACCGACTGCACCAATCATTTTGCCTTCAGAAAAAACCGGCGATACAACAGAAGTCATAATTTTTCCGGTTACCTTATCTTGATAGACGTCCATCCACTGTGTCTTCGGATTTGCCGTTAAATATTTGTAAATATTCGTGTTTCTTACATCGAGATCCATTTTGGCGTATGGCGAAATATGAAGTTTCCCGGTTTGAAAGTCCATATAATAAGCGGCAACCAACGTGCTGTTGCGCGACTGGACCGCATGGATCGACGCTTCGATATCGGACATTTTTTTCTTTTGTTGAATGTCAGCCGTAACCAGGCCGTCTAACTGGCTGAGCGAATTTTCATAGTTTGACAGTTCAGCCTCAATCCGGGCTGCCACCTGGTTGGCGTACATTTTATTAACGGACCGGTCATTCGTTTTTAGAATTTTTCCGGTTGTGAAATACATCAGCCCGACGGTGGTTATAATAGAAATCAAAATGGTAGCACAAATGATCAGCCCCCATTTATAACGAAGAGAAAAAAATCTCTTTGCCGTTTTTTGCTGTTCCTTTCTTTTCAATTGCTGTCTCCCCTTTGAATTGATAAACATGATCATATATTTTTATCGGGGGATACGGGGGTAGTCTTTAGGAGAACACTTCAAGTTCGTAAATTCCCTGTTTTAGAACTTTTCATATTCTTATTCTATAAAATGAATGAACTTAAGTTGTTACATCAAGATCTTAGATCAATTTGCATGATTGCTATCTTTTACAGCAGGCCGCAGTGCAGCAATAGTTTAATACACTTTCTATATTTTAAAAAAAGAAGCATGCCCCATCAGCACATGCTTTCTTCCATCTCTCCGGATTGTTCCGCCAAAGTGTTTAATGCGGTATGCAGTTTTTCATAAACGACTTCTTTTTCTGTCCGGAAGTTTTCCCCGTCCCGAAAACAAATCGGGGCATCTGCAACCAGCAGCCGTTTTCTTTTACTCGCGTACAGGGGAACAAACCGGACATGTCGGCCCGTTTTTTTATAATAGTATTTTTCCAAATAAAGAAAGCCGTTGTACATGCCTTTAACAGACGCGGACGAATCGGTATAATCGATATCCGGAAAAATTGCAACGCTCTCTCCTTTTTGAAGGGCCTCTACACTCATCTGGAATGTGCGCAGTATTTTTTTCGAACCTCTGTAAACGGGGATGCTTTTTCCGGATTGCAGCAGCCTTGAAATGCCGAACGAAAGCAGAAAAGCAGCCGGTTTTGCAATTGCAGGATGTAGTCCGAATCTTTTAGTAAACGTATAACCGGCATACTGCTGATAGCACGCCTTCCTGTCAAGAAACACATGAAGGATCCAGGTCCGCACCGTTCTTGGATACCAAAGCAGGGTGATAAAAGGCCCGAACAGGTTGCGGTGATGGGAAATATAGACAACCGGGCCGTCAATCTGCCTGGAAATATCCGCTTTGTAAGCCGGGAAGAATATCCGGGCAATCCCCCGCACCGCTTTAAAAAAAATCCCGAACCCGTTATCCATGGCGCCTCTCCTCCAATGGCAGTTGCGCCTGCCCCTGGGTGTCAATTACATCCCAGTGCAGCTGGATTTGATAAAAAACCACAGCCAGGATAACACTGGCCGCAAGCTTTGCAAACAGAAGATCCAGCTGCAGATATGCGGATGCGCCTGCCAACAGGGAAAAAGCAATCACAATGAATCCGCATAAAACCCCTATCGATCGAACAAAAAAGTGCTGCATATGCAAAAGTTTGCGTTTGGCGAGCATATCGGTGCCAAAAGCGGCCAGCTGCGAAAGCACGGTTGAAACAAACAACTTCCATAAGAATGGAACCCCGTTCAGCAAATAGCGGAAAAACAGGGCAAAACTAAGCATATCGATCAGGAAGTAAAGCAAGGCTGGATAAGCATAATAAATCATGCCAGAAAGAATCTTCCTGAAAATTTTAAAAGAATCCTTGATAGAGTGATAGTTTGTGCCAGCATTATGGTTAAAATAAATCGTTTGGACCGGCACTTCAAGCAGCGCCACTTTCATCCTTTTCGCATAAATAAGCATGTTCATTTCATATTCAAACCGCTCGCCCTTTAAAGCAACCATCCAGGGAAGCTCCTGTTTCGGAATGCCGCGCAGGCCTGTCTGCGTATCTCCGACTTTTGCGCCGTATAAGGCTTCAAACATGAAACTCGTCAGCCTGTTGCCGATCTTGCTTTTTGCCGGCACATTCGCCTGGTTAAAATCCCTTGCCCCCAAAATGATGCCATTGCGGTTTTCATTCAGTGCCTCCGCTATTCTGGTGACATCCGCCGCCGTATGCTGACCGTCTGCGTCTGCCGTAATCACGCCGATCAGGTTTGCGTGGTGCTCCAAAAAATACGCAAATGCCGTCTTTAACGCCCGTCCCTTCCCGCGGTTTACCGAATGTTGCAGAACGGTACACTTTCTATTTTTTTCAATTTCCTCAAAAATAGGTGCACACTCATCTTTGCTTCCATCATTTACGATAATAATATGCGCCGCCCCATTTGCCAGCAGGCTGTCCACATAATGAATCAACATTTTTCCGGGATTCAGGGCAGGTATAATTACAGCAAAATTTCCCATCGTGTACCCCCTCCGATATCTCAACGCCAACATTTTCCAAAAGATCGTTTTGGAAACAATGTAACTATCTACATCTTACAAGGAAAACAAAAGAAAAACAACGAACGGGCTTGACAGATTGCCGGCTCAGCAGGTGTTACAAGCCGGGCCGGAATGGGTAAACTACTGGAGTATTCCACAGAGAGGAGTAGAAAAGATGAAATTAAAAGACAGAGTAGCCATTGTCACCGGGGGCGGTTCAGGTATCGGAAAAGCATCCGCCCTGAAGCTTGCCGGGGAAGGTGCAAAAGTTTGCGTAATGGACATCAAACAAGAGAGGGCCGATAAAGTAAAGAACGTCATTAATGAAAAAGGCGGGGAAGCTTTGGCTTTGGAAGTGGATGTCGCAAATCCCGACCGGGTCAAGCATGCCGTTGATGAAGTGGTTCATCACTGGGGGCGCCTGGATATTGTATTCTCCAATGCCGGCATTAATGGAACGGTGGCGCCGATTGAAGATATGTCCCCGGAAGATTGGGACGAAACCATCACCACTAACTTAAAAGGGTCGTTCCTGTTTACGAAGTATTCAATCCCGCATTTAAAAACGCATGGCGGCAGCATTATCATTACAAGTTCAATCAACGGCAACCGCATATTCTCGAATATTGGTATGTCCGCCTACAGCAGTTCAAAAGCCGGCCAGGTCGCATTTATGAAGATGGCAGCACTGGAACTGGCCCGCTATAAAATCCGCGTCAATGCCGTCTGCCCCGGTGCAATAGAAACGAAAATCGAACAAAACACAAACCGTACTGAAGCGTTGGAAAAGGTCAATATTCCGGTCGAATTTCCAAAAGGCGACCAGCCGCTTGCAGAGGGGCCGGGCAAACCGGAACAAGTCGCAGACCTCGTCCTGTTTCTCGCATCTGATGATTCCAGCCACATCAGCGGAACAGACATCTACATCGACGGAACCGAATCACTGCTACGCGGCTGACCGGCCGGGTTCGCAGTAAACAGAAAAGAGGCAGCCGCATACCGGTAAGGCTGTCTCCTTTTTAACTCTTTTTTAACTTGTCTCATCGTTGTCACCACGAACGGCCGACCAGCCGGGAATGCGGTTGGAGTTTGCCCGATAAATGAACGACCGCCATCCTCTGTTTTCCTGTTGAATGGGACTTCATTCGGCTTTTGAACGACCGTTTGATTAATTATTTAGCCGGTGCGGTCGCTCATACGGCGGATGAGCGACCGTTTGATTAAAAACTCAGCAGGCGCGGGCGTTCATGAAGGGGATGAGCGACCGTTTGATTAAAAACTCGGCCGGCGTGGGCGTTCATGAAGGGGATGAGCGACCGTTTGATTAAAAACTCAGCAGGCGCGGGCGTTCATAAAGGGGATGAGCGACCGTTTGATTAAAAACTCAGCAGGCGCGGGCGTTCATAAAGAGGATGAACGACCGTTTGATTAAAAACTCGGCCGGCGCGGGCGTTCATATGGCGGATGAGCGACCGTTTGATTCATTATTCAGCAGGTGCGGGCGTTCATAAAGAGGATGAACGACCGTTTGATTAAAAACTCAGCAGGCGTGGGCGCTCATGAAGAGGATGAACGACCGTGTAGTTGTAAATCGGCTATGAAAGACTATTGATCTGATTTTATCGTTTGAAAGGTCATCCGGCACAACCCGATATTTACCTACAACTCGTCATTTTTTTGGAGAGTGGGGCGGTTAATAGAAAACAATGGCAGGATATCGTCCGGTTTCCAAGCTGATGCCAACCGGCTCAATCGTTCTCCTATTGCGCTCGCAAATTTAAATCCATGTCCTGAAAACCCTGCGGCAATGATGACATGAGGATAGGAGGGATGCCTGTCAATGATGAAGTGTTCATCCGGCGTTTTCGTATACATGCACACGCTGCCTTTTTTTAAGTTTCCCGCCGCTTGAGGCATATGGCTTTCCAAAAAATTCCGGAGATAGCCCTCATCTTCAGGATAATAACCGAATTCGCGGTTGAGCGTATCGGGATCTGCGGGCTGCCCGTAATCATGGCGGCCAATTTTTACCCCGCTTCCACGAAAACTTGGAAACCCGTAATACATTCCTTCTGGTACTTCGGCAGTAAAAGCCGGAAAAACGGTATCCCGATATAAATCTTCATCTGCTTCAAACCAGCCGATCGTTTGCCGGGTGGGTAAAAGAGGCAAATTCAAGCCTAATTTCGAAAGGATCTTCCCGTTCCAGGCTCCACCACTCACAATAATTCGATCAGCCGTAAATACGCCTTTCGCTGTTTCCACACTGACGGAACCTTTACCAACCTGTATATTTGTTACCGGCACGTTGGTGAGCAGTATAGCGCCGTTTTCTTCAGCAAGTTTGCGGTATGCGCGGATGCAGTTTTCCGGGAACAAAACGCCCGAATCCGGTTCGAAAATGGCGCGGTAATGATCAGGAACCGAAATCCCCGGCCAGCGTTTTTTAACTTCGGTACCATTCATCATTTCAATCGGGAGGCTGTACGCTTTTGCACTTGCAATCGCTTCGTCGAGAAACGATGAATGTCCTTCAGGGCTGAAACTCAGCACGCCGGTCTGCGCAAAAATTTTATCTCCTGATACTTGTTCTAATTCATTCCACAACGTTTGCGCCCGCAATACGAGCGGCACATAATCACGCCCCTCCCCGTATGCTTGGCGGATAATTCTGGTGTCGCCATGATGGCTGCCCGATGCATGGGGCGGATCAAATGCGTCAATCAATAATGTTTTTATCCCTTGCTTTGCTAAAAAATATCCGGATGCCATTCCTATTGAACCTGCTCCAACCACTATCACATCAAAATATTTATCCATTGCATTCATTTCTCCCTGTTTTTTTAAAACAATTTTTTTATAAAATAAGTTTATTGGAAAAACAATGTGCTTACAAGCCACTACAGTTGTAAACCATTATATCCGGGCCGCCAGCCTCGTTTTTTCCCAAACCCCCTGTAAAATTTTAATGTTGATTGCTTGATATAATTTAGGAAACCAATATTAGAGGTTTCCCTGTACTTTAAAAGTGTCACTGTAATACAACTCGCTCACCTCAAAATAATCATAACAAACCAACAGTGAGAATTTTTGATAATTGTTGCTATTTTTCCAAACTTCTCCTCGAGAGTTTGTTCCTAATGCAAATTATTCAAGAAATCCACAAGTATCAAATATCAACATTTACCTTTAACAGATCTACTCAAAAAAAAAAACACCATTTTCAATAAACGGCATCTTCCACGACCAGATCGTTTTCTGCAAATCGCTCCACTCTTAATGGTGTTAAATCAATTGTTTCATAGCGGCCGGTCCTGATCAGTTCTGAGATCCCCTTCCCCACTGCCGGCGCCTGCTGCATCCCGTGGCCGCTGAATCCGAACGCGGTAAAATAGCCTTTCATGCCCGGATACTCCCCAATAATTGCATTGTGGTCTACCGTATTGTAATCATACAGCCCGGCCCAGCCCCGCTCCACTTTCACTTTTTCAAAATTCGGGATGCGCCCGGCAAGGATCGGCCAAATCCGGTCAATAAATTCGGAACGTTTCCAGGTGAAATCAATTTTCGGCTCCATATCTTCGGCAATACCGGCAATAAACTTCTTTCCTTCATGGCGAAAATAGGCACCGGTCGGGTCCATGGTCAGCGGCAGCGCATTTTTAAGCGGCTTTTCACAATCAAACAAAAAAATCCTCCGCGGCAGCGGCTCTACCGGCAGCGGCATATTTGCTCTTTTGCTTAATGATGAAGCCCAGGCGCCCGCACAATTGATGACAACCGGCGCCAAACATTCTTCACCGTTCGTAAGCCGCACGCCTTTTATGCGGTTTTGGCCGCTAAGCAGGCTGCCGACTTCTTCATAACGGTATTCCGCTCCGAGTTTTTTTGCTTGTTTAATATAACCTTGCATGACAGAATAAGGATCCAAATAGCCGCTTTCCGCACAATAAAGCCCGCCCGCCAGATCATCTGTATGGAGTTCGGGGATGATTTCAAGCAGCTCTTTTTTGCCGAGCAGTTCGGAGGAAACGCCATTTTGATGCTGAATCTTTACATGTTCTTTAAAATGCTGCATCATCGTCTCCGTTCCAAGAAACAAATATCCACGCTGCTTAAAATCGATTTCGAACGTATCATCGCCGATTGCCATGTTTTTTGCAAATTGTTTATAAACCTGCAGGCTGAACCGGCTCATTTGGATATTCACTGCTGTTGTAAAAAGCTGCCGGAAACCGCCTGCACTTCTCGGTGTGGATGCAAATTCATAGGTGCTGTCTTTTTCAAACACGATTATTTTGCCGGTGAAGCCGTCATGGAGCAGATGGTAAGCGACACTTGAACCGATAATTCCGCCGCCAATGATGATCAGATCTGCACTGTTTGCCATCCTGGGCCCGCCCCTTTCAGTATCCGCTAGTTGTTATCGATTTGCGCACGCTGCAATTTTCCGCTGAAATCCACATAGACAGCCTTCCATTCGGTGTAAACATCCAGTGCCGCCGGGCCGGAATCGCGGTGGCCGTTGCCCGTTCCTTTCGTCCCGCCAAACGGCAAATGGATTTCGGCCCCCGTTGTTCCGGCATTGACGTATACGATGCCCGTATCAAGATCGCGCATTGCCTCGAACGCACGGTTAACATCTTTTGTAAAAATCCCGCTTGATAATCCGAACTCGACGCTGTTATTCACCTCAACAGCTTCTTCAAGGCTGCGGACCGGAATAATGGAAACAACCGGGCCGAAGATTTCTTCCTGCGCAATCGCCATTTGCGGGGTAACATCCGTAAAAATTGTCGGCGCATAGTAAAAGCCGTTTTCGAGTCCGCCTCCTGATTGGACATGGCCGCCCGCCAGCAGTTTCGCGCCTTCTTTTCTTCCAATCTCCACATATTCATCAATCCGCCGAAGTGCTGCAGCATGAATCACCGGCCCGACAGCAACCGTTTCGTCCAAACCGTTTCCGCTCTTCAAAGCCGCCGTCCGCTTAACCAGTTTGTCTTCCAGCTCCTTCTTAATATCCTGGTGGACAATCACTCTGCTCGTTGCCGTGCACCTTTGCCCGCTGGTTCCAAATGCCCCCCACAGAATGCCGTCCACTGCGAGGTTCAGATCCGCATCCTCCAGCACAATGACTGCATTTTTCCCGCCCATCTCAAGCGAAGTCCGTTTCAGCAGTCCGCCGGCGCGTTCATTGATTTTTCTGCCGACTTCATTGGAGCCGGTGAACGAGATCAAATCAATGCCGGGATGCTCGACCATGGCCTCGCCGACTTCCGATCCGGACCCGTTAACAAGGTTCACAAGCCCTTTTGGCAGCCCGGCTTCTTCGTAAATTTTTACAAACTCGCATGCGGTAGCCGGGGTCTCCGTCGCCGGTTTCCAGATAACGGCATTTCCAGTGACAAGCGCCGGCAGTGATTTCCATGAAGCAATCGCAATCGGGAAATTCCATGGCGTGATCAGCCCGGCAACGCCGACCGGGACCCGCACACTCATCGCGAATTTATTCCGCAGCTCGGACGGCACCGTATCCCCGAACTGGCGGCGCCCTTCTCCTGCCATATAGTAGGCCATGTCGATGGCTTCCTGGACTTCGCCGCGCGCTTCGCTGATTACTTTTCCCATCTCGCTTGTCAGTACGCGGGCAATCTGCTCTTTTCTCTGCTTTAAAAGTTCTGCTACTTTATATAAGTAGCCGGCGCGCTCGGGAGCCGGAACAAGCCGCCATTGCTTCTGCGCCTGTTTTGCCGCTTCTACAGCGCGGCTGACATCAGTTTTTGCTGATTGCGCGACTTCCCCCATTTGTTCGCCGGTTGCCGGGTTGATCACCGGAACATAGCGGCCTGTAGAAGGCTCGCACCATTTGCCATCGATAAAATTCAAATATTGATTCATGACATGACATCCCTTCAATAAAGGTCAATTAACGGTCATTCTTAAAATTCCACAGCTATTTAACAAACAGGAAATGGCTTTGAATCATGCAGGCGGAAAGTTCTTGCAGGAAGGCCCGATAAATTAACGGTCATTCTTAAAATTCCACAGCTATTTAACATACAGGAACTGGTTAATACACCTTTGAATCATGCAGGCGGAAAGTTCTTGCAGGAAGGCCCGAAATCCACTTTTACATCTTAAGGTTGATGCCCAGCCTCAGCTGCACCGCTTTTTCAAAAACTGTTTCAGCTGCGGCCAGGTCAAACAATGCCATTCCTGTTGATTTGAATACAAGCGGTTTCGTGCCGGTTAATTTCGGCTTTACTTTTTGTGCGGCTACTTTTGAAAACGGAATGATCTGTTCTTCCTTCAGCCAGCCTTTTTCAAGCGGGACAAGGAGATCTCCGCTTTCTTTTACGGCGTCCAGTGAGTCAACAAATATTTGCTCTGAATTTTTTAATAAACCGTCCGGGAATTCCTGCATATGCGGCAGGTAGGATCCGATCCCGATGATCAGCTTTCCTTGATAAAGATCTTCCTCATCCGGCAGCACCGGGGTTGCAGAAGATGTTGCAGTGATAATGATGTCTGAATGCCGGACAAGTTCGCGGGCATTTTCCACTGCATGCATTTGAATCTGTTTTCCTGCAAGATGCGTTGTAAGATTGCGAATAAATGAAGGAATTTTAGCAGCTGAACGATTGTATAAATAAATGTCGCGGATGTCACGAACAGCACAGACGGCCAATAGCTGATACAGGCCCTGATAACCGGTGCCGGCTAAGCCGACAGTACCTGCTTCATCCGGCGCCAGGTATTTTGAAGCAGCTCCGCCAAGCGCACCGGTCCTGAGCCCCGTTAAAACCGTACCATCGAGCAATGCTTTGATGGAACCATTTTTCTCATCAATTAATACGACAATGCCCTGGGTGGCTGGCCGTATCTTGTTTTCCGGGAAGACTGTGACAATTTTTGCTCCGGCCGCTTTTTTAGTACCGCAGGGCATAAACAAGGCCGAGTTTTGTTGGATCTGCAAATGGCTGCGCAAAGGCATTTCAAAAGCACGGTCTTCATAAATGGCATACGCTCTCTCAACAGCCGCAATCATATCATTCATCGTAACAGCGCCAAGAATGTCTGTTTCATTTAAAACAAGCATGGCACCACCCCATTTGTACGGATCTTTTTATCAATATATGAGGGCATCGTCAAGAACATGAAAAAGCACTAAAAAAACGCTCAACCTTTTATAGGCTGAACGTTTTTCAGGATGGAGCATAGCGGGCTCGAACCGCTGACCTCTTGCATGCCATGCAAGCGCTCTCCCAGCTGAGCTAATGCCCCGAAATATTATAATTGAGTTGGGAATGGAGCATAGCGGATTCGAACCGCCGACCTCTACAATGCGAATGTAGCGCTCTCCCAACTGAGCTAATGCCCCGTGTGTCAAGCAGGATAATCATTTTTACCGTCTTTTCATCGCGACAAAATTATTATACAACGCATTGAACAACCGCGCAACTATTTTTTAAAAAAATTTTTTAAAAGATGGCTTTTGAAATACGTTTTGCCTGCAGCTGTTTTATCTCCGTTCAATATCGGGAATACTACCGTAGATACATTAAGAGGAAGTGGGACAGATGTTGCATCTCGTTTATTACCGGTTTCTCCGCTGGCCGATTATGTTGAGAATATTGCTGCTGGCGCTTACGCTGATTTCCGGTTTTGGCCTTGCCATCCATTTTGTTGAGCCCAAAACTTTTCCCACGATATTTGACGGTATTTGGTGGGCAGTGATTACGACAGCAACCGTAGGCTACGGAGATCTTTATCCGGTTACCTTCGCAGGGCGCTTGATCGGGATTATTCTGATTTTATCGGGGGCGGGCGTATTGTCCGCTTATTTTGTATCACTGGCCAGTGCGACGGCGACGAGACAGAATGCATTTATGGAAGGCAAAGAAATTTTTACGGGAGTGGGGCAAATGGTGATCATCGGGTGGAATGAACGTGCGCGGAAAGTCATTCAGCAGCTCCAGGAACTCAAGCCGGAACAGCCGGTTGTCCTCATTGATGAAACATTGGAGACGAATCCATACCCCTCCGGCAATGTCCATTTTATCAAGGGGAAACCTTATTTGGATGAGACACTGAAAAAAACAAATATGCATGGTGCAAATGCAGTACTGATCACGTCCGACCAGCATAAATCAGAAACAGAGGCTGACATGAATGCGATTCTGACGCTGGTTGCAGTAAAAGGAATGAGCCCTGATGCTTATTGTATTATTGAAATTCAGACCGCCGGCCAGGTTGTAAATGCCAAACGCGTTGGTGCAGATGAAGTCATCCAGGCCAATACGCAGACAAGTTTTGTTATGTTGAACAGTTTAATTTCAAATGGCATGTCAGACAGCCTTTTGTCGCTATTGAACCAGCAAAAAAAGAGCCATCTCGATTTCATTCCGGTTCAGCCAAACTGGAGAAATTTAACAGTTAAAGAATTAAGCCAGCTGCTGCAAAAAGAAAGAAAGATCCTGATCGGCGTCCAGGACGGAGATGAAACGCTGATTAACCCGCCGCCCGACTACACGATCAGCAACGAAAAACAGCTTTTCGTCGTGCTGGAGAACGGAAAAGGTGGCAGACGCTAGATTTTTGGGGCGGGCGGCCTTATGAACGATCGCGGGCACTGTTTTTCTTCCGGCGCGGGCTTTCATTCCCTTGATGAATGACCGCGGGCGTGGTTTTTCTTCCGGTCCGGGCTTTCATCCCCTTGATGAACGACCGCGGGTGTGGTTTTTTCTCTTGTGCGGGCTTTCATCGCCTTGATGAACGACCACGAGCGTGGTTTTTTCTCCGGGTCGGGCTTTCATCGCCTTGATGATCGACCGCGGGTGCTGTTTTTCATCCGGTGCGGGCTTTCATTGCCTTTATGAACGACCGCGGGTGCTGTTTTTCTTCTGGCACGGGCTTTTATTCGGCCTATGAACGACCGCGGGCGCTGTTTTTCTTCCGATGCGGGCTTTCATTCCCTTTATGAACGACCGTGGGCGCTGTTTTTCTTCCGGTGCGGGCTTTCATCGCCTTGATGATCGACCGCGGGTGCTGTTTTTCCTCCGGCGCGGGCTTTCATCGCCTTGATGATCGACCGCGGGTGCTGTTTTTCTTCCGGCACGGGCTTTCATCCCCCCCTATGAACGCCATTTCAGACTGATATTTTCTCCAAAATAGCTTTCATTCACCCTATGAACACCATTCTGGCCCGATATTTTCTGCAAAATAGCTTTCATCTTCCCTATGAACGCTATCCCGGCCCGATATTTTCTCCAAAATAGCCTTCATTTACCTTATGAACACCACTCCAACCCGATATTTTCTGCAAGATAGCTTTCATTCGCCCTATGAACACCATTCTGGCCCGATATTTTCTTCAAAATAGCTTTCATCCCCCCTATGAACGCCATTCCAGCCCAATATTTTCTCCAAAATAGCTTTCATCTCCCCTATGAACGCTATCCCAGACCGATATTTTCTCCAAAATAACTTTCATCCCCCCATGAACGGCCGCGCCCATAGATTTTCCTCCTTCCCGGCTTTCATTCTTCCTGTAACAACCGGGAATGCAATTTTTCTGATACATTTTACAAGGTAAAAGACAGAAAAAGCCCGTCAAGGAGTTTTTTCCTTAACGGGCCCGCACCTGGGGGTTTTTCGTAATCCCCTACTCTTATAAACGTTTTTCCAATTCAGCTTTCAAGTCTTCGTAGCCCGGTTTGCCAAGCAATGCAAACATGTTCTTCTTGTATGCTTCTACTCCCGGTTGGTCAAATGGGTTGACGCCGTTTAAGTAGCCGCTGATTGCGCAGGCTTTTTCGAAGAAGTAGACAAGATAGCCGAATGTGTAGGCATCTGTTTTTGGAATTGACACAACCAGATTCGGCACGCCGCCGTCTGTGTGAGCTAACAATGTGCCTTGGAATGCTTTGTTATTGACGAAATCAACAGTCTGGTCTGCTAAATAGTTTAGACCGTCCAGATCATTATCTTCTCTGTCAATCGTCAATTCTTCGCGGGCTTGTTCGACTTTAACAACCGTTTCAAACAAGTCGCGGCGGCCTTCCTGTACATATTGGCCGAGTGAGTGCAAGTCGGTTGAGAAATTGGCGGAAGAAGGATAAATCCCTTTTTGGTCTTTCCCTTCGCTTTCGCCGAATAATTGTTTCCACCATTCAGAGAAATATTGCAGTCCTGGTTCGTAGTTAATCAGCATTTCGATCGTTTTGCCTTTGCGATATAAAATATTGCGGACAGCCGCATATTGATAAGCCACATTTTCGGAAACTTCCGGAACAGAGAAGTCGTCCACTGCTTTTGCAGCCCCGTCCATCATAGCTTGAATGTCAACGCCGCTGACTGCGATTGGCAGCAGGCCGACAGGGGTTAAAACAGAGTAACGTCCGCCGACATCATCCGGAATGACAAATGTTTCGTAGCCTTCTTCATCTGCCAATGTTTTTAATGCGCCTTTTGCACGGTCTGTTGTCGCATAAACGCGGCCTTTTGCTTCTTGTACGCCGTATTTTTCTTTCAATAATTTGTTGAAAATCCGGAAAGCAATGGCCGGTTCAGTTGTTGTGCCTGATTTAGAAATGACATTGATCGAGAAGTCTTTACCTTCGATCACATCCATCAAATCTTTCATATATGTGGAGCTGATGCTGTTACCCAGGAAAAAGATTTGCGGCGTTTTGCGTTTTTCTTTTGGCAGCACATTCATAAAGCTGTGGTTTAACATTTCAATCGCAGCCCGGGCGCCCAAATAGGATCCGCCAATCCCGATAACAAGCAGCACATCAGAATCATTTTGGATTTTTGCAGCTGCTTTTTGAATGCGGGCAAATTCTTCTTTATCATAGTCTTTCGGCAGGCTCAGCCAGCCGGTAAAATCGTTTCCGACACCTTTTTTTTCATGTAAAAGCTCGTGCGCTAATTTGATTGGTTCGCTTAAATATGTAATTTCATGCTCGTTGAAGAACGAAAGCGCTTTTGAATAGTCAAATTGAATATGCGTCATCTGTTTCCCTCCAAATTTAGATTTACCAACTTCCACTTTATCGAATCTTTACCCTTTTATCAAGGAATGTAACGAATTTCTCACATTTCCTGCATGAATAAGGATCACCCATTTGCGGCATCCTATGCTTGTACGATTGAATAAGGAGGTAAAATTATGAGTGCTGTGCAACGAATTGCTTTGGTTTTAACGATTATTGGTGCGATCAACTGGGGCCTCATCGGTTTTTTTAACTTTGATTTGGTGGCGGCCATCTTTGGCGACAATTCCGCCCTATCAAGAATTATTTACGGCATCATCGGCATATGCGGATTGATCAACTTGGGCCTGTTATTCAAACCGGATACCGAATCCGAACGCTCTGCACAAACCAAACCTACTAGTTGAACCAAAAAGATTACAGGGACAGGACGATACAAAGTCCTGCCCTTTTCCTCTAAAAATACCTTTACGCGCGCCTAAATCACAAATTCACGCGTACTAAGAAATCACAAGTTCACGCGTACTAAAAGAGCGTTGAAGCACGGGTGTACCACTTGTGTTCAATAACAATCATAATTTCCTTCAGCACCTAAAAAAAAATCCCGGGAAAGGCTTCCGGAATCTTTTACTCGTCCTTATTTTTTAATCAGATCTTCCCGCTTTGATTTTTCGATCCACTCTGTTAATTTATCACGGAGTGTGTTAAAGCCTTCCGTGCTTTCTTCAGCCGCTTTGATTGCACCCTGGCGGCGGCGCGGTTTTTTCGCTTGTGCTTTTGGCGCTTCTTCTGTTGCTTTGATCGACAGGCTGATTTTTCCGCTTGCTTCGTCGACAGACAGCACTTTTACCTGCACTTCATCCCCGACTTTTAAATAGTCATGGATATCTTTAACAAATCCGTATTTGATTTCAGAAATATGGACCAGGCCCTGCGTTTCATCATCTAAAGCGACGAACGCGCCGAACGGTTTAATTCCTGTTACTTTACCTGTATATACATGACCAGCTTCATAATTTGTTGACATGGAAACACTCCTAATTTTAAATTTTCTCCTATTATACGCAATAAAACATTATATCATAGTTCTTTCAGATTGAAAATAGCCTGTACGTAAATCATCCCCTGTTTTCACCCTATAAAACAACGGCATAGTTGCAAAATCACGAAAAGTTCAAAAAATCATTTCAGCCCAAGGTTCTTCCATATGCTACAATAAAGAAAAAAAGCTTGACATATTCTCTTATATAAAGGGAGTGGTTCTTTTGAATACTTTTGGCGAAAAATTATCGTTCTACCGTAAACAAAGCGGGTTAAGTGTTGAAGAACTTGCATTGAAAGCCAGGATCGGAAAAAATACGCTCGAACAGTATGAAAGCGGGAAGCAAATTCCAACAATGCAGACGATTTTGAAGCTCTCCACCGTCCTGGATGTCGCTGCTGAAGTTTTTTTGGACGCCCTCAAACAAAAATGATGTTTAAACCGCTTCTATTCCGGTTAGACTAATAACACAATGCTTTCTTATAGTGAGGCCGGCTTTCTGTAAGCCGCCGCACTATCATAAGTATTCCCCCTTTTTATTTTTGGCGGGCCTGTTTATTCGGGCCCGTTTTTTATGTTGACCGGCCCGCTCCAACCGATACATGAACGGCTCTTCTTCTGCCGGTCGCATTTTTCCCACAAAAAAAGCGCTCTTTATAATAAGAACGCTTTTTTCCATTCTGTTACTTTCCCGGAAATCCTCTGTCATACTGTACCGGTACACCGGCATCTTTCCGCAAAGCCACACCGGCTTCCAAAGTCCAATACGGATTGCGCAGCATGCCCCGGCCAATCGCAACCAGATCCGCTTCTTCGTTACCGATTACGGCATTGGCAAGGATCGGGTCATCCAGCCTGCCGACTGCGATCACCGGCACGTCAAGGGCTTCCTTTATTTTCCTGGCGAGCGGAACCTGGTAAGCGGCGTGTGTGCCCGGGCGCCCGGCTGCAGCAATATGGCCTTCGCCGCCCGCGCTGACATGGAATAAATCGACGCCGGCTTTTTTGTATTCTCTTGAAAAAGCACTGCTTTCTTCAATGCCGTAGCCGCCTTCCACATATTCGCGGGCGGAAATACGCATGATCAGCGGCATGTTTTCAGGCATTTCTTTTTTCGCAGCTGCAATGACTTCTTTGCCAAACAAGGCCAGATCCTGCCCGTATTCGTCCGTTCTCTTATTGGTATAGCGGGACTGGAATTCATGGATCAAATAACCGTGTGCCCCGTGAAGCTCGACAGTGTCAACACCGGCTTGCACAGCGCGGCGCACAGCCAGCCCGAATTTTTCCACGATGCCTGCAATTTCTTCTTTTGTCAGTTCTTTCGGTGTTTTTGAATGTTCATCAAATGGGATTGGCGAAGGGGCAACCGGCTGGGCAGCATCTTGCGCTTTCCGTCCCGCATGGCCGATCTGAATGGCAACTTTTGCGCCATATTGGTGGCAGGCATTGATAATCCTCGCAAGCGCCGGAATCTGTTCGTCCGACCACAGGCCCAAATCGTTATCGGTAATTCTGCCATCGGGTTCAACATCCGTCATTTCGATGATCACAAGGCCCGCACCCCCGACTGCCCGGCTGACATAGTGCACAAAATGCCAATCAGTTGCAATGCCGTCTTTTTTTTCAACCGAGTACTGGCACATCGGCGGCATCACGACACGGTTTTTCAATTCAAGAGATTTCAGCTTATATGGGGTAAACAAATGTTGCATTTTAAACCACTCCTTATGTAATAAAAGTTGATGTGTTTATCTTGCCTCCAATGGATATCATAATATCATGGCAATTTCTGCCCGCCCTGTCCGAAACGGGCATTTCAGACAGACAAAGCTTGGGGCAGTTGCCGCTGCTTTCATTGTAGCAGGATGCTGTGTTAAAATCATACCATACGCTTACATAAATTTTTTAGGAAAGAAGGAATGACAATGGCATTGAATGTACCGAATCTCAAATTCCATAACGGCGCGGAAATCCCGCAATTAGGCCTCGGCGTTTATCTTGTGAAAGACAAGGAAGAGTTAAAAACTTCTGTCAAAACCGCTCTGGAAGTAGGTTACCGCCATGTCGACACCGCGATGATCTACGGTAACGAGACATTTGTCGGCGAAGCCATCAAAGAAAGCGGCGTTGACCGCAAAGAAATTTTCATTACCTCGAAGCTGTGGAACTACGACCATGGCTATGAAGAAACAAAAGCAGCATTCCAGGCAAGCTTGGACCGGCTCGGCACGGATTATTTGGATCTGTATTTGATCCACTGGCCGTCCGCACACTATATCGAATCCTGGAAAGCAATGGAAGAACTTTATAAAGCAGGTAAAATCAAAGCGATTGGGGTTTCAAATTTCCAAATCCATCATCTGGAAGATTTAATGGCCCATACCGAGATAATGCCGATGATCAACCAAATTGAGACCCATCCGGAATTCCCGCAAAATGAGCTGCATGACTTCATGAAGCAGCACAATATTTTACATGAAGCATGGGGTCCGTTAGGCCAGGGCAAACGCGATTTGTTATCGCAGCCTGTTTTGGTTGAACTTGCTAAGAAATACAATAAAACACCGGCCCAAGTTGTCCTGCGCTGGCATGTCGAGCGCGGTGAAGTCGTGATTCCGAAATCGGTGACACCAAGCAGGATCAAAGAAAACAGTGAGATTTTTGATTTTTCGCTGACACAGGACGATATGGAAAAAATCGCCACTTTAAATACCGGAACGCGCTATGCAACAAGCCCGGATGATGAAGAATTTTTAAGAAAAACTTCGGTGCGCCCGCAATAACGAAATAATTTGCAGCTGCCCTTTGGCAGCTGCATTTTTGTATATTTTTTCTGCTAAAAATAGGAATGTTTAGTATAATAGATTGAAAAGGGATTCATATAAACATAGACTTGCTTTCATAATGAGGGGATGCAGATGGATACAAAATATTTGGACCTGCTTGCAAACAAATACGATTGCGAAGAAAAAGTTGCAACCGAAATTATTAATCTTGAAGCGATTTTAAATCTGCCAAAAGGGACGGAGCACTTCGTCAGTGACCTGCACGGCGAATATAATGCCTTCCAGCATGTCCTGCGGAACGGTTCCGGGAATGTGAAAGAAAAAATAAAAGATCTGTTTAAAGATGAACTTTCACCGGATCAAGTGAATGCGTTTGCGACACTGGTTTATTACCCGGAAGAAAAACTGCAAATGATCACCCAGGAAATGGAAGATCCGCAGCAACTGAATGAGTGGTATGCGGAAACAATTGAACGCATGATCCGCTTAGTGGCATTTGCTTCTTCCAAATATACCCGCTCAAAGGTGCGCAAAGCCCTGCCCGAGCAGTTTGTTTACATTGTGGAAGAGTTATTATACAAAACCGACGAATTCAAAAATAAAAAAGAATATTATACCAAGATCATTCAGCGGATCATCTCGCTGAAGCAGGCGAATAAGCTGATTACCGGCCTGGCTTATACGATCCAGCGGCTGGTTGTCGACCATCTCCATGTTGTCGGTGACATATACGACCGCGGGCCTGCCCCGCATAAAATCATGGAGACCTTGATGCATTACCATTCTGTCGACATACAGTGGGGCAATCACGATGTGTTGTGGATCGGCGCTTTTTCCGGGTCAAAAGTGTGCCTCGCCAATATTATCCGCATTTGTGCGCGCTATGACAATTTGGATATTTTAGAAGATGTTTACGGGATCAATTTGCGTCCGCTTGTAAATCTTGCGGAGAGATATTATGACGACAACCCTGCTTTCCGGCCGAAGCTGAATGCCGACCATGGCGAAATTACCGAGGCGGAAAAAATCCAAATCGCTAAAATCCACCAGGCGATTTCGATCATCCAGTTTAAACTCGAAATCCCGATTATCAAGCGGCGCCCGGAATTCAATATGGAACACCGGCTGATGCTTGAAAAAATAGATTATGAGCATCATACGATTGAAATTGGCGGCAAAACATACCCGCTTGAACATACTTGTTTTCATACGGTCGATCCCACACATCCGGAACGGCTCTTAAAAGAAGAAAAGCAGGTGCTGGACAAACTGTTATTTGCCATTCAGCATTCCGAAAAGCTTGCGCGGCATATGGGTTTTCTTGTTCAAAAAGGGAGCCTTTATTTAAAATATAACGGCAATTTGCTGATCCACGGCTGCATCCCTTTAAACCCGGACGGCAGCATGAAAGAAATGGTGATTAATGGCCAAGCGTATTCGGGCAAGCGGCTGCTCGATGTTTTTGAACATTATCTGCGCTACAGTTTTGCCCATCCGGAAGAAACCGATGATTTTGCAACGGATATGGTCTGGTATTTGTGGACCGGCGAAAATTCTTCTCTGTTCGGGAAAAAGGATATGACCACATTTGAACGGTATTTTATTCGGGATAAAAAGACGCACGTCGAGCAGAAAAACCCTTATTACAAACTGCGGGAACAGGAAAAGGTATGCCGGCGGATTTTGGAAGAGTTCCATTTAAACGGCGAACAGGGCCATATCATTAATGGCCACACGCCTGTAAAAGAAATTGATGGCGAAAACCCGATTAAGGCAAATGGCAGAATGATTGTCATTGACGGCGGTTTTTCAAAAGCCTATCAGCCGACAACAGGCATCGCCGGTTACACACTGCTCTATAATTCGTATGGCATGCAGCTTGTTGCCCACCAAAAATTCACTTCAAAGGAAGACGTGCTCTTAAACGGCACCGATGTATTGTCAGTCAGAAGAGTCGTGGACCGCGAACTGCGCAGAAAAAAGGTGCTGGAAACGAATGTCGGAAAGAAAATTCTGGAGCAAATTTCAATTTTGAATGACCTTTTAAAATACCGTTATGAAAAATAAAGCGGAGGCGACTGTTCATCGACGTACGGACTGGAAGGACTCTGACTGAGATAAAGGAAACACGATGAGTGGTTTTTACGAACCGATGTTGACTTATCGCAGGGAAGAGACCAGAAGTACGCTAGTCGATAGGAGCCGCAGCTGGATTGGGCAGTTTGATCTCCATCCTATCTTCTTCGCATCCAGAATCTTGAGGTGGGAGTCTTATGGGATAAAGCATGTTTTCATTTCATCCACAAAAAAAGTTCTTTGCAGCCGGTACGCCGTTATGCAAGGAACTTTTTTCTGCTTGTGCGCCGTTTTACGAAACAGCAGCCGGCAGTGCCCGCGGGACATCTTTAACTCGTCGTCGAGCTGTTTTTTAGACGCATGCCCTGCTGATTGCTATACTGGAATCGAAAAAGAAAGGAGTGGTGTTATGGCAAATCAGATTCCGGAAATCACATTAAATGACGGCTTAACCCTGCCTGCTGTCGGATTCGGCACATATAAACTGAACGGGGCAGCGGGTGTGAATGCTTTAGTAAGCGCGATTGACACCGGCTACCGCCTGATTGACTCCGCTTTCAACTATGAAAACGAAGGTGCAGTCGGCGAGGCCGTCCGGCGCAGTTCCGTGCCGCGCGAACAGTTGCGGATTACTTCAAAGCTCCCGGGGCGCCACCATACTTATCGCGAAGCCCTGACGACGATTCAGGAATCACTGTTCCGGGCGGGGCTTGATTATTTTGATCTTTACCTCATTCACTGGCCGAACCCAAGCAAAGATTTATATGTTGAAGCTTGGCAGGCTTTGGTCGATGCCAAAAAATGGGGGCTCATCCGTTCAATCGGCGTTTCGAATTTTTTGCCTGAACATCTGGAACGCATCATTCAGGAAACCGGCGTAACGCCAAGCATCAACCAGGTTGAGTTGCATCCTTATTTTGCGCAGGAAGAACAACGCGCATGGCATAAGGAACACGGCATCGTCACAGAGTCATGGAGCCCGCTTGGACGCGCCAACCGCCTGCTTGAAGACGGAACGATTACAAAAATTGCAAAAGCCCATCAAAAATCTGTACCGCAAATCATTTTGCGCTGGCATATCCAGCTGGGGGCGCTGCCTTTGCCGAAATCTTCTTCGCCGCAGCGCCAGCTTGATAATCTTTCCGTATTCGATTTCACGCTTTCTGACGAAGAAATGCAGGCCATTTCCGGCTTAAGCCGCCCGGACGGCCGCACTTTCGGCCAGGATCCGGCAACCTATGAGGAATTCTAAAAATCAGGCCCGTTTCACTTTTAACAAAAGTGAAACGGGCCTGATTTTTAATAAACAATAACAGGTTCGTTTTGTTCGAGATTATCGTAAACGGTTTTCATCACGGATGGCGGTATGTTAACGCAGCCGCCGGATCCCTTGTGGAGATAAGCATCTTTCGCCCAGTTGGTGCGCCAGCTGGCATCATGGAATCCAACGCCGCCGAGCGTGAACGGAGCCCAGTATTTCACTTTTACCGAGTAATTCGGGTTGCCGGCTTCACTGCCTTCAAGCGTGGATGGGGATTCTTTATATTCAACATACCATACCCCTTTTGGCGTATCTTCATGGGTGTCATGCCGGCCCGTTACGACGTGGGTCGCCACTTTTAAATGCCCGTTTTTATAGATCCAAATCTTCTGATCCTTAATGGAAACCTCCGCATATGTGTTGCCAATCTTGTCGCTGGCCAGGACGTGATAACCGATGCCGTACGTACTGTAACCTTCGCCGTAAACATTATAGGCAAGAATGGATGCTTTCCCTTTTTCAAACGCGGCTGCAATACGCTTCGTTTCTGCCGGGACATCAAGCGCCCAGCCGTAAGATTGGCCTTTAACCGAAATCACCGATCCTGAATGCGTTTTAAATGAATAATTTTTATGCAAGGTGGATTGTGAACGATTAATCGCAGCAACCTTATTCTTGATGCCGGCCGTATCGATCGTCAGCTTCATATTTTTGTCAACTGTTGCCTGTTCAATCACCTCGCTTGCCTTCATTGGGTACGGTTTGTTTTGTACTTTGTAAGTCACCGTACTTTTGGCCAGTTCTTCCAGCTTTTTCTTTTCTCTTTTCACGGTTGGGCTGTTTTCGAGAACCGGCTGCAAGCGTGCAGCTTTTAAACGGATTTCTCTGTTGTACTTCTGCTGATCATAGTCTTTTAGAATGGCCGCAACATCATATTGGTTTCCCTTTTTGCTTTTGGAAACGATGATTTTACCGTTATCCAGGGAAGCCTGGGCATCTTTTGGCGCCTGTAAGCCTTGATTCAGCTCTTTCAGTTTATCCGCTGTTTTTTGTCTTAGCACCTTACTCCGGTAATGATCTTCCTTGCCCGGCATTAACGCGTAATTTTTTGTTTTAAAAGACGGCAGCCATGTCTGCTGCTTTTTAAATAGATTCTTAATCTTGGGAAGATCCTGTTTGGTGAAACTTGCTTTCGTGTCTTTTCCGTTTACAACCACTTTGTTCCCAACGTATACTTTATTTTCCAAAGTCAATGCCTGTAACTTATTTGCAGTCTGCTCAACCGTTAATCCGCCGACTTTTATGCCATTAATTGAAACATGCGGATTAAAATGGGTTGCCTGATAATAGCCGGCACCCCCGATAAGGAGTAAAACAACAATGGCAATACTGCTGATCATGATGATCTTTTTCCTATTTATGGCCGTTCACCTCAATATGATATTTACATTTGCTGCTGAATATCGCAGGATCTAAATCTTTTTATCTATGATATATGAATTATACCTATTTCACAAGGAAGGTTTTAGCATTTAGATCACCTTTACAGCCTGTACGAAGCTGGTTGCATTTGGGAAGATCATGTCTGCTGCTTTTTTCGATTGGCATGATCTCCTCGAAGAAAGACGCGGCTATGGAATTGAATCTTTCCGGCGCCGCCTGCACTCTTCATACAATCGGCAATTCTATCTTGCAGGCGCTTTCTTCAACAGCGGCTATCTTTATTATACCAGTTCAGGTTTTGAAATGAAAACGCATTAAAAACGCCGCCCGCAGTTTTCATTCAGCATCTTGCGGCGGCGCTTTTAAAAGGATTTTAGGAATCCCTTTTACCGGACCGTTATCTTTTCGATGACAACATCATGCAGCGGTTTGTCCTGCATGCCGGTTCTGACGTTCGCGATTTGGTCGACGACATCCATGCCTTCGATCACCTGTCCGAATACGGTGTGGCGGAAATCAAGCCATGGGGTACCGCCTTTTTCCATATAGGCTGCGACGATTTCAGCCGGATAGCCTGCCTGTTCCATCTGTGCTTTCATGCCCGGGTCAACCGATTCACTCTGGACAATGAAAAATTGGCTGCCGTTTGTATTCGGCCCGGCGTTGGCCATCGACAGCGCACCACGTAAATTAAACAGCCGTTGTGAGAATTCATCTTCAAACGGCGCGCCGTAAATAGACTCGCCGCCCGTGCCGTTTCCGCTCGGGTCTCCTCCCTGAATCATAAAGCCGTTGATCACGCGGTGGAAAATCAGCCCGTCATAATACCCGTTTTGGCTGTGCTGCACGAAATTCTCAACCGTTTTCGGCGCCAGTTCCGGGAATAGCTTAATGGTGATGCCCCCCATATTTGTCTGCATGTCAACTACTTTTTCATTTTCAGCGGCACCGGCTGCCAACTGCGGATATGTGTTTTGTTCTGCCATATGTTTAAAAACCTCCATCATGTTTGTCTTCATCTCTTGTTTCACTTTACTAAATTCAGGTGGAAAAGTCCAAAATCTTCATTGAAATTTGTGGTCTTTCTTTTGTATTCCATGCGTAACCTAAAGGTCGTTTTGGAGCAGGGCCGTTTTGTTGCACTTTTGGATGCTGGTTTTTATAATAATATTTAGGCGAACGAAATATTTACACCGTATACCTTTTATGGTACGTTATGTTTACAGGAGGCGATTTTCCATTCATATGAACCAGGAAAACCGTAATTTATATATTATGGTTGTATGTAATTTTCTTGTTGGTGCCAGTACAACGATGATTATTCCGTTTTTATCTTTATATATTAAAACGTTCGGGCATTTCAGCGATGATTTTGTACAGCGCTGGGCCGGATATATTTTTGGCGTTACCTTTTTGGTCGCTTTTTTCATGTCTCCGATTTGGGGGCGGATTGGCGATAAATACGGTTTTAAGCCGACATTGATCATTACCGGCTTCGGCATTGCCGCCAGTATTTTCTGCATGGGGCTGACAAACAGCGTCATCGGGCTGTTTTTGACCCGGTTGTTTATGGGGATTGTTACCGGTTTTATCCCGACTTCAATGGCGCTGATCTCTGCCGAAACGCCGAAAGAGAAAGCGGGCAGGGTGCTGGGCACGTTGCAGATGGGAAATGTCTCAGGCAGTTTGTTTGGCCCGGTGATCGGCGGTTCGATTGCGGACAGCTTCGGATTTAAATATACTTTTATTATCACCGCAATCACGATCTCAATCGCAGCTTGCGGCGTCTTGTTCGGTATTAAGGAAAAACGGCGCGAACCGGCACGCAAAAAAGCGGCGCATGTTTCCTCGCTTGCTGTATTAAAAAGGATTATGAACCGCCGCATCCTGTTTACCGTGATGATGATCGCGTTCTTGATCCAAATGGCCAATTTCAGTGTGCAGCCGTTATTGGCGCTTTATGTGAGCCATTTAACAAGTGCCGGCAATATCGCCCTGTTATCAGGCATGGCATTTTCGGCAACCGGTTTTGGAAACCTGTTATTGGCAAGGCAATGGGGCGCACTTGGCGATAAATTCGGGCATGAAAAAGTGCTGCTGATTTTACTTGTCCTGGCCTGTGTATTTATGGTTCCGCAGGCATGGGTGAACAATTTATGGGAACTTGTCATCTTAAGGTTTTTCTTTGGCATGGTGCTGGGCGGCATGAATCCGAGCATTGTCGCATTTATCCGCCTTGAAGCGCCGCTCAGTATGCAGGGCGAGGTGCTCGGCTATAACCAGAGCTTCCGTTTTCTCGGTAATGTAACAGGGCCTTTGCTCGGCGGATTTGTCTCCGGCCTGTCCGGCATTTCTTCCGTGTTCTATGTAACCGGGACATTGTTTATTGTTGCTTTTGCGCTTTTACTCTACAGCGTCCGGCATGAACACCGCCACCAGCTTCAGGAAGAACTTTAATGCTCGTGATCACTTTAAAGGGGCCGGGCCTTCACAGATTTTCGAAGGCCCGGCCCCTGCTTTACGCCAAACTTCTGCTGTGTTCCGGGTCCCCTATTTCTTCGGTACGACGGCAATGGTGCATCTCGATAAACAAATGAGCGCTTCCTGCTCGTCTTTGATTTTAATTTCCCAAACCTGTGTACGCCTGCCTTGGTGGGCAACTTCGGCAACCGCCGTCACCAGGCCATTACGCTTGGAACGGATATGGTTGGCGTTAATTTCAAGCCCGAAGCAGATTTCTTTTTCCAAGTCAATTAACGCTGCTGCTCCGATACTTGCCACGGTTTCAGCTAACGCAACAGAAGCCCCGCCGTGCAAGTATCCGAACGGTTGTTTCGTCCTGCCATCCACCGGCATTGTGGCCGCCACCCTGCCCGGCTTTACGTCAATAATTTTTATCCCCAATGTTTCGATCAGTGTTCGTTGTTCTGTTTCCATATAGATCCCCCTTGCAATTTCGAACTGTCCGCGCATACTGACAACCTTTTTCAACATAGTATGTAAAATATACCGATTTCCGTGCTGAAAGAGGGTGTAAAGTTTGTACCGCTATCCGTATTTTGCTGTCCCTGTTTTTCATCCATACCATTCTATGCCGTACCGCCAATATCCTCCCATCCAACCCAGAAAATTTATGGACGCCGCCAATCATATCAATGAACTGATGGTGGATGCACGTACCATTATGAACAGAATATCGCAGTCTGCCGATTTTTCAAAACAAATCATGTCAGCCGCACAACAGTCCAACACAGCTGAGGTCCGCCGTTTAATTGCCGGCACACGTGTCAAAAATATTCCGCAACTCTATTATTCTCCGGACGGGCTTGTGCTTCAATTTCACCACCATGTTAACCAGCAGGCCGATCCATGCTGCCAGCTGCAAATCAAAATACGCTGGATGTAAGAGGGTCTGCCTCCTGTTCATAACACTTTAGAATCAATGGTAAGCTGTTAACAAAGGGGGACCATAACATCCCCCCAAAACATGTCATGGTTAGGATCAGCACTTTCTTATTCACCCATATGACGAAAGTAAAATAGTAATTTAATATAAAATAGGCACCCGCCTTTGATATAATAGAGTTTGAAAAAAACTTAAAATTTAAGGTCGCATATCATATACCTTTCTCCCAATTTTGCGAATTCAATTTAAAGAATAGTGGAGATTTTACCAGGATTCCCCGTTTCTCCAACTCCTAAAACGAATGGGAATTAAATTATTTTTTCAGGATTTTAACTACCTAGAAAGAAACAGTATGCTGTTCACATTTCAATTCAATGATCTCATCAAGAATTACAAAATATTGGATGGTCATCAAGGGCTTTTGTTGGAATTCTAATTTCTATGGCAGACTTTCATTATTTATTTATCGGGAAGTGGAAATATATGATTCAATTAGATTCTGTTTCAAAATCGTATGGAGATAAGAAGGTGTTGAATGAAATTACCTTTGAATTTAAGCCGGGAAATATTTATGGGTTAATTGGGCGTAATGGAGCAGGCAAAACAACCTTACTAAAAATTTTGATGAGGATCATCAGGAACCATGATGGAAATGTTTTATTTCAAGGCAATAATATTAATACTGTGGATACGCTTGATCTCCCCTTCGTCTTTATTGGTGATACGCCCGTTTTATACCAGGATCTAACGGCTCGTGAACAAATGCTTTTCATATGTAAAATAAATAAACGATCAAAAGAGGAAGCGATCGAAAAAATACAATTCCTGGCAAAACAGCTGAAACTGGAAGAATATATGGATTATTATCCACGAAGTGTTTCAAGAGGAACCTTGCAGCGCATCAATATTGCCATTGGCATGCTGCGGGAATCGAATGTCTATTTCTTCGATGAACCATTCATCACGCTGGATCCTGTACAAGTTGATACTGTTGAGCAAATGTTCCTGAATCATAAATCGCCAGCCAGGATTCAAATCATTTCGAGTCACGATTTAGAAAGTTTGGAAACCATTTGTGATAAATACCTGATTTTGAAGGATGGCCAATTACTGGAGTTTGAGCCGGGAACCTTAGATCGAAAACAAATCACTAAATTGATAGGCGATAGCTATGCTGTTTAACTCAGTCTATTATATCAGCCTCAATAAAGTAAGACAGTACATTCGGCTGATAAAGAAGAACAAATTGAATGCGTTCGGTTATTTTTTGTTGCTCGCTTTTTTTCTCCCATTGTCCGTGGCGTTATTTGAAGCCCATCAAAATCTTGTTATAAAGTGGTTTCCAATTGCTTTGTTTGCTTACAGTTTGGCAAAGGTCTTTCAAAATAATCCTATTTTAAATATCCCGTTCCAGACCTTTGAAATGAAAATTCTTTCTTTAAATGGCCTAAAGCTGTACGTTTTTCTCAAAACGGTTGCTTCTTCACTCTTTATGGCAGCAGTCCTGCTGGTTTTAAGGGCAGATTTCACGCCTATTTTGTTTATATCGCTTATCGCCAACAGCTTGGCCAATTATATTGGATTTATTAAATACCAGATTGCCACAATAAAACTGTACGCCATCCTGTCCATTTCTATACTGGTCACTTTGCTCTCAATACAAGTTTCAAACAGCTGGCCATCCGCTCTTCTGTTTTTGGTGATGGTTGTCCATTTGATTTTCATCAAATCATTTAAATACGATGATTTATACTCCTATTACCGAATCATGGGCACGATGTCTCAAGGTTTAATCAATCAGGATTTTTCACAAATCTCATCCGCTCAAAACGAGTTGCTGAAAAATAAGAAAGTGTCCAAGCATAGGATGATGGAAAACTGTTATGATGCAATGTTTTTTACAGCAAAAGAAATGACAAGAGCCTTGTTTAATCTTAAAAGTCTCATAAATATTTGTATTTTTACTTTTATTATAGGGTTCATTTCTTATTTTTACATTACTTCACAAATGATGCATTTTGGTCTATTGATTGCCGATTTAATTTTAATTGAGACATTTCTTTCAAAATTAAATAAAACAGAATTTACGACCATCACAACAGGGTTTTATCTGCCGATTCAGCTGGCCGCAGTCATTCAACAAAAATGGCTGGCACAGGCACTTATCGTGTTGCTTCCACTCATTACTGGATTTCTTATTTTCGGGAATATAAATCCGTTGGCCTTGCTAATCGTGGTTCCTTTCATCCCATTGCGAAATATCATTTTTAATTTTACAAATTCCAAGCTGATAAAAATAGCAATGTATGTTTTTGGAGCAGCAATATTCGGCTCCCTTTATCTTTTCTAAAACTTCTGTTTGGCACACCTCCCAATTGCAAATTCTATTGGGAGGTGAAGTTATTTCCACCGGTAAAAAGCTGAAAACTTTACGCTAAGGATGTTCAGCTCCTTTGATTGTATGAAAAGCGGCAGTTATCTTCTGCAGCTGCCGCCTGTTGGATTTTTCTTTCACCAGGATTTTAATACCCGCCATAATACGGGAAGGGCTGATAAGCTGTCTGCTGGTAGGATGTTTGTTGGAATGTGGCCGGATGGTAAGGCAGCGGTCCCGGTTGATACGGAACAGGGGCCGGCGCATATGGATAAAATGGCCGCGGCCTGACGAGAGCGCTTCCCAGCAGACCGCCGAGAAAACCGCCTATTAAAGGGCCTCCGAAAAACGGCAAAAACCGCTCAGGGTAAGGTGCATGCCGATACATAGATCATAACCTCCTTTTGTCTTTCTTATATCTAATCTATGCATGTGGCAGGCATTGGACTGGGCATTAAGAAGCGGAAGCCTTCAGCTTTTTCTTTTTCCGTTTTTCCTTCACAAACACAACGATTAAGGTTAAGATCGGGACAGCAACCTGGAAAGGAAAATGGAGCAATACCGGTACCACTTTAATCCCTTCATCGATATGTTCAGCATAATTGGCCGCGATCATGACCGAGGCGCATAATATCACGAGGCAAAACGGATAAACGACTTTTTGGTAGTTCTTGATCTTAAATAACTCTGTAAAAGTAATCACCGCTGCATAAAAGTAAATCGTTATTTTGAAGAAACCGCCGATGATCAAAGCCAGCATAAAGAAAACATCCAGTCTCTCCAAAAAGTGGGCGAGCTGGATTTGCTGAATCGTGATATATAGCGGAAAAGGAGAACGCTGGGTGACTTCAACCCCGATTACCGTAATATTCATCACCATTGCGATCGCAATATTCATTCCACTTAAACAGATTGCAACCAATCCAGCCTGTTTCACCTTTTTTAAGTCTCTCAAATAAGGGAAAATGGTAAAAAAAACGATGGCTTCCCCAAATGGAATATACAGAGTTTCTTTTGCAATGGACTTGAACACCGGTTTTAATCCATTTTCAAGAACAGGCTTCAACAGGTTTAATTCGACCAGTTTTGAAGCAAGAATCAATACAAAGCCCATAAAGGCAAGCAAATAGAGAAAAACGAAAAAGATTTCCCCGGTCCTGGCCACGACTTCTATCCCTTTTTTCACTCCGTAGGCTACGCAGAGTATCATAATCGCGTTTGCGATAAACACCGGGGTTTCCGGGTAAGCTGTAATCACCAGCATTCCCCCGAAATCACGCAACACGCGCGCCGCCAAATATAAATAATAAACGCCGAATTGAAAGACTAAGATCCAGCCTAAAACTTTTCCGTAGATTTTAGAAAGGACCTGGACAGAAGAAAGGCCAGGGTAAAACGAATATATTTTAAAATAGAGATAGTATAAAAATACCCCGCCTGACAAGCCGCCGAGTATAGCGAGCCAGGCATCCTGCTTGGCACCAATGCCGAGTGCCAAAAGCAGCGAGCTGCCGAGTTCAAACATGAAGATGAGCACAAATAATTGGTAAGCTGTTATTTTCGCCTTTTCCATTGATCACCAGGCCCCACAGTTATTTTATATTTGAACGGAAAGAGTTATTTCTTAATTGCGAGTGGCTGATCACAACATGGGCATGCACGTTTACTTTTAAGCGCGCAAAACCTTTCTCGTTCCAGTTTGTCTTTACAGCCTGCCATGCTTTCGGATCATGGCGGTGGATCATTTCCCCGAATCCAAAAACATCACATTGGTCTTGCTGGATAGCACGGATGCCCCGGTAAAATTGATCTTCCACTTTTTTCTCATAAGCTTTTTCAAGGGCGTTGATTTGTTCCAGATTCATAACATTGATTGGCACATCAAGCTCGTATAAGCTCCCCTGCAGTCTGACATCGATTTCCATTTCCGGCTTACCCTTTCTGATAACGGGCACTGCTTTTGCCTGGCTATCCGTTACCCCGATGCTAATCGCATTGCGGTGCCCTTTCCAATCGAGCGGAATCGTGGTGCCTTGTGTTTTTTGCAAAAGCCAGGTCAGAACGCGCGCAGTGGAACCCTCCACCCAGCCAATCAGCTTGCCATTTTTAATCAGGCCGATACCCGAGCCGATTAAATAGCTGGATAAAGCTGTCTGATTCAAATTGTCCTGCATCTTCCCTTTTTTCGGGTCGCCGATCAATTTAAAGCTGCCGACTACCGCTTCTTTTCCCGTTGCATCAATGGTATCTATGAGCTCAGCCATACTAATTTTCAATTTGCCGCCGGAATTTTTCTCGGCATATTCCAGTGTTTTATTAATTTTATTGGCAGGAATTCTGTCAATCGGCGTTAATATTTTGAGAACATCTTCAGCCTCTCCATTCCGGGCAATGGCTACTGTCGCAGTATTACGAAATTCCTGATGCCTTTCAAAAACATCTAATATCGGATAGATGCCTTCTCTTGCAGTATCTTCCCCGATCAGCAGCAGGTTTACATGTGCAAAATATATGCGCCGCGATACTTCGGACGATGCCTGTCTGAGCGCCTCTGTCACGCTTCTGCCGGTTGTCTGGTAAACGTTCACAGACGGTCCCTGGCCGCCGCCCCCATTTTGTGCACTGCCCGGTATATTTAACGAATTCACAATTTGAAACGTGAGCAGGTACTTCCCATTATCAAGCCGGTCCACCCCAATCGCGCTGATCAATGCCAAATCCGTTAACTCTTTCTGGCTCCAACAACCTGTAAGCAGGCCTGCTGCCAATAACCATACAACAAAAAATCGAACTGGTCTTCTCGTCATGGCGAATCCCCATTTCCCTGGTTTTGGCGGCCGGGGGGCATCGGCCTTTGATTTTCACCCTGGCGCATGATATTTTTCTGGCTGACCAATCTCGGCCTTTCTTTCATTGCCCATAACGGCTTCCTTAAGATGGCATCTCCGATATTTTCCCCTACGAATGGCGCTAACGGCATCATATACGGAACACCAAACGACCTTAAACTGCAAAGGTGGATCACCATAGCGATGGATCCGATAATGATCCCGAAAAAACCAAATGTCGCTGCCAGGAACATAAACAAAAAACGGATAAGCCGTGCGGAAATCGCGATTGAAAACGCCGGTGTAGCGAAACTGGCAATCGCGGTTATCGAGACAACGATGACCATTGCCGGCGAAACGAGACCGGCCTGTACGGCCGCCTGCCCTATGACAAGTGCCCCGACAATCGAAACCGTCTGCCCAATCGGCTTTGGCAGGCGGAGGCCGGCTTCGCGTAAAATTTCAAACACAATTTCCATCAACATCGCTTCTACAAACGCCGGAAACGGAATGGCCTCCCGCTGCGCCGTCAAATTAAAAATGAGCTGTGTCGGAATCATTTCCTGATGGAAGGTAGTCGCAGCGACATATGAAGCCGGCCCGATCAGCGAAATCATAAAGACCAGGACCCTTAAAAACCGGATCGCAGTGGCAATGTCAAAACGCGAGTAATAATCTTCTGCCGACTGGAAAAATTGGATAAAAACAGCCGGCGCAATCAAAACAAACGGGCTGCCATCCACTAAAATGGCAAATCTCCCCTCCAGCAGATTTGCAGCCACCTTATCCGGCCTTTCCGTATGGTACATTGTCGGGAAAGAAGTAAACGACTTATCCTCAATCAGCTGTTCAATATAGCCTGATTCTAAAATGGAATCGATTTTGATGCGTTTCAAACGCTTTCGGGCTTCTTCAATGACCTTGTCATTTGCAATTCCTTTTATGTACATGAGTGACACTTCTGTTTGTGTCACCTCGCCGATTTTCATCGATTCCATCCAGAGATTTGGATTTTTAATGCGTTTGCGGATTAGTGATGTATTGACCTGGATCGATTCTGTAAACCCATCACGCGGTCCGCGGACGGTTACTTCTGTTGCCGGTTCTTCAACGGCACGCCTTTCTCCGCCTCTTGTGCTGATACTTAATGCACCATACACCTGATCAATCATCAGGATCGTATCGCCTGAGAGAAGATGGGAAAACAAATCGTTCCAATTCATGACGGTTTTGACGCCGCCGATCTTTATGGCATGCTTCATTAAGTCATCCAGCACATTCCCGCTTTCCAAGTAAGGGTCGATTGCCGGGTTGTTTATGATCGTTTCAAGCAGATTTTCATTGACCATTTTAGGGTCATCTAATCCGTCGAGACTAATCATTGCAGCCGGCACATTCGCTTCGCGTCCGATGATAAATTCATGGATCACGAAATCGGGACTGTTTCCAGTCGCTTTTTTTAGCTGATCCAGCCGTTTTTTCAGGCTTGTGCCCATGCGCTCTATGGGAATCTCTTTCGCCGTGCCGCTTGTATCACTGCCTCTTAGATTGCTGCCGTTTTTTTGATTTTTTTTTACAGCTTTTACATATTTACTCCACCAAAATGGCATATGGATTCTCCATTCTCTTCATGCAACATTCGATTTGCGCCAGCTTTTCCCAATCCATCCAGCTGAACAACAGCTTAGCGGCGGAAATGCCCGCACATACTATGAATAGCTGCAGCCTTTTCCAATACAGCCGTTGCCCTTAGTATGTTTCATTTAAAAAGAATTATGAAGAAGGATGGAGAATCCATGAAATTATTTCTGCTGATTTCAGTTGTTTCAATTTACCTGTATCTATTAACAGTGTTCGTTGATTTCATGATGTGCCGGAAGCTTCTTGCTTCATTTCTGCATCCATTTGCAGCGCTTAACCAATTTGATACTTTTGACCGGATTCTGCTTGGATTACTGATTGCTTTGTTAATTTTAAAAGTCAGCATCCCTTATATAAAACGTAAGCTTTCCATTGGCCAAAACAGCAACTAAAGCCGGGATCCGCATGAAAAAATTCATTTTACCGCCATTCTTTCTGCCAGTACGGCCAACGTTCTAACCATCACACCGGTTGCGCCGGCCGGCCCCAGATCGCTCTCTTTTTCCGCTGTTGCTGTTCCGGCAATGTCGAGATGGACCCATGGCGTGTTTTCTGCAAATTCGCCGATAAACACCCCGCCCATGATCGCATGGCCTTCACGCGCGGGAGAATTATTCAGATCAGCTATTTTGCTGTCTCTGATCTTTTCTTGATCGGCTTCTGTGATAGGCAGGCGCCAAATAAACTCCCCCGTTTCAGCAGAAGCTTCCAGAACTTTTTCAAAGAAAACTTCATCGTTTGTCATCGCGCCTGTTTTGTCCCGGCCCAATGCTGTAATCACGCCGCCGGTTAAGGTCGCAACATCAACAATATAGCTGGCACCGTGCTGTTTCGCATAGGTAACGGCATCCGCCAAGATTAAGCGGCCTTCCGCATCGGTATTCAGGATTTCAATGGTTTTCCCACTGAGGCTGGTGATGACATCATCCGCTTTAAAGGCGTTTCCGCTAATCATATTGTCTGTTGCCGGAATAACAGCGACCACATTTTGCTGCAGCTGCAGTTCGCCGATCACTTCCATTGCACCAAATACGGCTGCAGCTCCGGCCATGTCTGTTTTCATGCCGGTCATACCTGCTTTCGTTTTCAGCGAATAACCGCCTGTGTCGAAAGTAACGCCTTTTCCAACGAGTCCGAGGGCACCGCTCCACTCCGCTTTGCCTTGGTACTTCAGAACGATCATCCTGGGCGGTTCAACTGACCCTTGATTGACCGCAAGCAGTGCGCCCATCCCCAGTTTTTCCATCTCTTCTTTTTCAAGGATTTCGATTTCAAAATCATATTTCCGGCTGAGCTGCCGTGCGTAAACCGCAAGCTGCGAAGCCGTTAAAAGATTGGATGGCATATTCACAAGCGTGCGTGCCGCGTTTGTAGCTTTGCCATAAACATAGCCTTTTTTCAAAACGGCTTTCAGTTCTTCTTCATCCTTACCATCAGCAAAGACTGCCGCCCTGCCAACCGGTGCATCCGGAATATTCGGCTTGCGCTTATAGCCTTCAAATTCATACGTCGAAAGCGGTAATGCTTCACTGAGGGCGAAAGCCGCATCCAAAGCGGTGATGTGTACCGTTGTAAATGTATCAAGGGCAATACCGGCAGATGTCCAGCGCATTTTTTTCATTTGCTTGAACGCTTTACCAAATGCTTTTTTTAAGTCCTGTTTTTTTAATTCCTTCGGTTTGCCAAGCCCGACAAAAACAATCCGTTTTACCTGCATTCTCCCCAAGGTATGAATGACAGAAAGGCAATGACATTTTGCGGACAGATCGCCTGATTTTACAAGCTCTGTTAACGCACCATTGAACTGTTGGTCCAAAAGGGAAAGCCTGCCGCCGAATTTATCCTGCACATTTTGCAGTCCGATGATCAGACAATCCTCCTGGCACCCGATCGGATCCTGATGCCGAATTTCAAACATTTGAATCACCTCTGTTTTATTATAATGGCTTCATTGCAGCTTACTAACGGATTAGATCGATTAAAATTCAAAAAACCCGGGCAATTGCTCCGGGGTTGTGATCTCGATTTTTCAAACAGTGTTAGGTATTCCTGTAATAGCTTTGCTCCGCGTGGCGCAGATCCCAAGCACAAAAATTGAGCGCAAATTCTTTTTTGCGCTACTCGGGTTTTGATTTGATATATTGTTGCCTGAACACTTGCATAGCCTTGTCTTCGTTCATTTCGGCAAGTTCTTGTTCCGTCAGGGTGCCGTTGCCCATTTTGATGACGTAAACATTCAATGTTTGTTTTCCCCAATTTTTGTATACGTCCGAAACGGTCTCAAAGTAAAGATCCAGCCGGTTTCCTTTTATTGCGGAGCCTGTGTCGGCCACCACTCCGAAATCATAACCGGGAATATACAGGACGGTTCCGATCGGGAAAACATTCGTATCCGCAGCAATGGTGGAGTATAAATCCCGTTTTACTTTTACCCCGGAATAAGTAATGCCGTAACCGGGGTGATCCGGGGATTTGCCTGTGGATTCCACGCCGGCCGTATAGCCTGTAGCGGTCACCTGTTTTTTCGGATAGACGCTCCAGTTATAGGCATCTAATGATGAAGGCTGTTTTTTAAGCGGTTTGTCATCGGATGAGAGCCATTCGTTTCTCAATGGTTTTAAACTTTTCCACACGGGATTTGCTGTCTGCCCGTTTTGGCCCGCCGCTTTCACTCCGGAAATCGATTGGAAAGTGGATAATATCGCCCATATCACTAAAAATATCATCAACAAGCGGATCATCCATTTTTTCTTTTTCAATTGATTCACTCCTCCTAAAGCTATTGTCTCCAACGGGCTTTTGGAATATGCATGGAGGAGGAAAGAAAAAAGGAAAGCTGCCCGGGAGATGGTGGCAGCTTTTTTAAAACATTTGGTATCCGCTTTTCCGCAGCAGCCGGATGGCAATCCCTGCGAGTACCGCTCCCGCCAGGCCGCTGGAAAGAATTAAAATATCGGATAAGTATAAAGAAGTGAGTTTATCACCCAAGTGCCGAAATGCCGCTTGCGGATCCGTAAAATACATGGAAAATTTGACCTGGTCAATGATGAGAAGGGCAATGATTGGATAGGCAAAAGCCAGCACCCATGTCATCCGCAAAAGCATATTGGTGATAAAACCGATGCCGAAAAACAAGACGAGAAAAAGGACCATGGAAATGATCAGTACCGGAATACTCATCAAATGGCTTGTCATTCTCCGCACCCCCCAAACATTATCTTAAGTATACAGAATAGACTGAATTGTGTCAATCTCAATTGGAAGTGCTCTCTATTTTTTTATTTGTCCAGCTCCGGTTCCTATCGGCTAGCGGATTTCCTTGCCCCCTCCCTACGATAAGTCAACATCGATTCGTCCCTCACCGTGTTTCCTTTATCTCAGTCGCGGTCCATGAAATCCGTACGCCGATGAACAGTCGCCTCCGCTTTTCTTTGTCCAGCTCCGGCTCCTATCGGCTAGCGGATTTCCTTGCCCCCTCCCTACGATAAGTCAACATCGATTCGTCCCTCACCGTGTTTCCTTTATCTCAGTCGCGGTCCATGAAATCCGTACGCCGATGAACAGTCGCCTCCGCTTTTCTATCTAAATAAAGTTAAATTTCCCCTTCTTTAGAACAAGCCCCGGACCGCCGATCAGGTAGAGGGCGCGGTCATCGACGACTTTTTTCATGACTGAAGCAGAGGTGCCTTTCAGTTTTTTTCCGAACACAACGCCAATCGCATTGTTTTCACCCAAAGAGCATACCGTACCCCGGTCGTTAAAGACAAACGTTTCCAAATCATGCTTGCCTTTGATCAGTTTGGCAAGATTACGTGCACACACTTCACCGTGCTGCATGGCAATCTGAGCGGTCGGTGGATATGGGCGGTTCGCCGCTTCATTGATGATGAGCGCACAATCCCCAATCATGAAAATATTTTCATAACCCGGTACCGTTAAATCCGGATTTACTTTCACACGGCCGCGGGTATTCTCAAAACCGGACTTGTCAATCACCGCATTACCGCGCACCCCCGCCGACCAAATCACCGTACCGGCTTTAATTTTTTGCGGTTCTTCCCCTTTTTTGCCGACCAGCACCCCGTCAGCTGTTGCTTTTTTGACTGCTGTTCCAATATGGAATTCAACGCCTTTGCTTTCCAGGTAAGAAAGCGCGTAATCAACCAGTTCCCTGTCAAACTGGGGCAATACAACAGGATTTGATTCGACAGAAACAATCCTGACTTTTTCGCGCGGAATATGGTGTTCCCGGCAAAGCTTCGGGATCCGGTTGACCAGTTCGCCGAGAAACTCAATACCGGTGAAACCGGCGCCGCCGACAACAATTGTTAAACGGCTTTCGTCTTTCGTTTTTTCCGATTGATAGGCTGCAAATTGCCATTCAATATGCTCACAGATTTTTCGGGCAGCGCTTACATCTGTGATCGAAAAAGCATACTCCTGCAAGCCTTCGACCCCGAATGTTTCCACATTTGATCCGAGCGCCATGACCAAATAATCGTACGAAACTTCTTCCCCATTTTTTAACTCGACCTTGTTTTCATCCTTCTTAACGCGCAGAACTTCAGCCTGGATGAATTTCACTTTGCTTTCGTTCAGCACATTTTTAACCGGATAACGCACACGATCATGGTGCAGTGTCCCTGCGGATGCTTCGTGGAGCCAAGTCGTCTCATAATGGTAATCATTTTTGTTGATCAATACGAGTTCAGCTTCCGCTTTTGATACTTGCTTTTGCAGGCGCGTTATGGTCATCAGCCCGCCATAGCCTGCACCCAACACAACAACTTTTGGTCTACCCATTTTTATCACTTCCATTTATAAATTTTATGCCCGGCAGCCGTGGGCGTGGTCCCTTCATTCATATTTTCCCTGATCAATCCCCGGACAGGCTGCCTGCCATGCAAACGAATCGATTAAGAAACAGATGAGATTGTGAATTTGTTCACGTTGTTTTTCATTCCTGCTGCCCAATTTCTGCTTGAAACTGTCACAAAAAATTCACATTTCCTTATCTCTATCATATGCTTTTTCGTATGTTTTTTCAACAAAATTACTGTTTTTGTAATGGTGATTGATCGCATTTTTCCGTTTTCCCTCCCCGGACAGGCTTTGTGCGTAAACGGGGAAAGTATGCTATGATGTTATCGAATGAAGCGTATTGGAGGGTTTTCGTTGAAAGAAGATCAGACCGTTTATGATATCACCATAATTGGCGGAGGGCCGACCGGCTTGTTTACGGCTTTTTACGGCGGATTACGGAAAATGTCCGTAAAAATTATTGAAAGCCTGCCGCAGCTTGGCGGACAGCTGGCTACCCTTTATCCTGAAAAATATATCTATGATGTTGCCGGATTCCCGAAAATTAAAGCCAAGGACCTCGTCAATAACTTGAAAGAGCAGATTTCCATGTTTAAGCCTGCCGTCTGCCTCGGCCAGTCCGTATCGAATCTTGAAAAAAGCGACGACGGCATGTTTACATTAACAACCGATCAGGAGATTCACCATTCCAAGGCCGTTATCATTACAGCCGGCGTCGGCGCTTTCCAGCCGCGCCGCCTGGAAGTGGAAAATGCTGCGCAATATGAAGGGAAGAATCTTTTCTACTTTGTCAACGGCATCGACCAGTTTGCCGGGCAGAAGGTCGCGATTCTTGGCGGCGGTGATTCCGCTGTCGACTGGGCGCTCATGCTTGAGCCGATTGCGGAAAAAGTGACGCTGATCCACCGCCGTGATAAATTCCGTGCCCATGAGCATACAGTTGAACAATTAAAAAATTCCCGCGTAGAGATTAAAACTCCGTTTGTCGCAAGCGGCATTACGGGCGATGGCCATAAAATTTCGCAGCTGGCGATAGAAGAAGTAAAGGGTGAGCGGAAAGAAACGATTGAGATTGATGCCCTGATTTGCAATTATGGCTTTATTTCCTCATTGGGCCCGATTAAAGATTGGGGCTTGGAAATCCAAAAGAACTCGATTGTTGTCAATTCAAAATTGGAAACGAATATTCCAGGTGTTTATGCCGCCGGGGACATTTGCACTTTCGACGGCAAGGTCAAATTAATCGTGACCGGTTTCGGCGAAGCCACGACTGCGGTCAGCAACGCAAAAGCTTATCTCGATCCGAAAGCACGCGTCCAGCCGATGCACAGCACTTCTTTGTTTGGATCATAATTTTCTCCATGAAAAACGGCAAGGCACCTGTATCAGTGCCTTGCCGTTTTTTGTTTTGCCCCTGAAAATAAAAATCAGGCTTTCATTGTTTTATCCAATGGTTGCGAATGCATCAGCAATTTTCAGGTGTGCCTGCTTTTGAAGCTGTTTTAAAAGAAGAACCGCAGCCACAAGAAACAATGGCATTGGGATTATCAATGGTAAATCCGCCGCCAAGCATCGACTGTTTGTAGTCGATAATGGTCCCGTTTAAAATAGGTGCGCTCTCCTTATCCACGAGAATGCGGATGCCATGCTGCTCGCTAACGCCATCGTCTGCCTTTTGCTCGTGGTCAAATACAAGCCCGTAAGATAAACCGCTGCAGCCCCCGCCGTTGACAGCAACACGAAAATAAGCATCTTGCTCATCGTTTTTCTCCATCATATCCTTGATTTGAAAAGCAGCCGCTTCCGTAATGGTTACCACTTCGCCCATCATTGCACCCCCTTTTGATTACCGTTTATCATGATTATAAACGTTTATACAATTGAAAACAATTATCGTGTTTCGGCCTTCCGCAAAGTGCCGGGTTCTTTAACCGGCGTATACCCATATGCCTCCATCACAGCGAAAATCTTTTTTAGTGGCGGATTCCCTTCTGAAATGATCCGGCCGTCCGCCGTAATAACCGGGTAAAACAAATCTTCATCCAGGACTTTCTGCGCAAAAGCGCGCTCCTCTGTTTTGTCCGGGGGATTGAAAATATCAATATACTGCATGCTGAACGGCTGCCCCGGGAATTTGCGGGCCAGCGCAGCTTCGATCCATTCAAACGTGTCACGCGATGACGGGGCATTGGCACAGCTTGCGCATATGACCTCTGCTCCGTATACTTGAATTGTGATGGGTTTCTCCATTTCCCCGCCCCTCTCATGTTAACCATTCTGCCTGTTAGAAAAATTGCGCACGGTTTTTTCTTTATTGTACTAAATGGCACGCCAAAGGAAAACACTATATTCCAATTAATAATCATCCATAATAGATTTTTTCTCAGATCCTGATTATAATGGGAATATGGAAAGGAGCGATCACATGCCTACAGAAACCATTACGGAACAGGTACAGGAAGTATTGGATAAACTTCGCCCATTTCTGCTTCGCGACGGCGGCGACTGCGAATTGATTGACGTTGAAGACGGCATTGTCAAACTTCGCCTGCTTGGGGCATGCGGCAGTTGCCCGAGTTCAACCATTACATTAAAAGCCGGCATTGAACGGGCGCTTTTTGAAGAAGTTCCCGGTATCGTGGAAGTTGAACAAGTCTTTTAATGCGAAAGTGTAAATGGGATTTCAGAGCGATTTCTATTATGAAGTCGCTTTTTTTAATGGCTGCCGGCTTTAAGCCAGCCGACAGCCGGGATTTTTTGTTTTCTTGCCGGCACCTCGGCCAGATCATAAAACTCTGCTAAAAAAGCCTCATAATGCCTGGTGTCGCGTAAAATTTTTTGAAGTTTTTCTTCATATAATTTTTGGTCCCGTTCTGAATGGGAAAGAAAATAAGCTTCCACACATTCAAAATAATGGAGCGGAAATAAAAGCCGTGCGAATATCAGCCGCCACGAAAAGGCAGATAATGGGGAAAGCGATTGGTACTGGCGCAGAAAAGCCTGTACTTCCGGGCGGAACGTGCGCTGCTTCATAAGGTACTGCTCGCGGATTTTTTCTGCAATGTCCCGGCCGGCATGGTCGAATACCCAGTCAAATGGATGATGGATTAAATATTTGCGTCCCCAGGTCCCGGCTGCAAAGCGTTCATGGCAGATCGTGCCGGCATCGCTTTCCGCCGGGGTGTCATCCATTTCCGTATCCACGACATACTGAATCGCATTTTCGCACAGTCCCATATAATATGGAAAGGATTCTATAAACATGCGCTCAAACGGGTCGTCCGGATGCTCTTCTACTGTTTGGTACCATACTTTTTCCATCTGTTCAAGACGCTTCTCCCAGTAATGTTTCCACTCCCCCATCCGGCTGGTGGCGCTGATTGCCACCGGAATGGTTCTGCCGCGCAGATGGAATTTAGCCAGTTTCCTGCCGGTACGGATGTTGGCGGCCGGTTTTAAATAAGCATTTTCAAGCAAACAATAGTCGGTTTCATCATCCGTAATCAACAGTTTCTCATCCTTTGCCGGATAGAAAGTTGAAACGTAACGATCCCCGCACGTCACGAGATGCCGGGACATTTCATATAATTCAGCAAGAACGTTTTCCGGTATTTGGGTAACGGGGACAAGGGTGTAGAGCCGGCCATTGGCTGCATACCTGACCATTTTCCCGTCAAAAAATGAAGTTTCTGCTTGAATGCCATAATACTTGTTCAGGATCGCCTGCGACAAAATTTGCCCCTCCTCCAACAAAACTGAAATGCTTTAATCATTATATGTGAAGAAAGCATTTTCTTGCTTGCTTTCATAAAATCAATTAGAATGATCATGCTAATAGACAATGGAGTTTTCATATCAACTTTAGAGGGTGAAAAAAGTGGAAAGTCAAAAAAAAATGGATATTTCCGAACAAATTGCACGCAAAAGATTAAAGGAGCGCGGCGTTAAAGTCGAAGATATAGCAGAGCTCGTCCTTTATTTGCAAAAAAGATATTATCCTGAAATGACGCTTGAGGATTGTATTGAAAGCGTCAATGCTGTGCTATCCAAACGTGAAGTGCAAAACGCCATTGTAACGGGGATCCAGTTGGACGTTTTAGCCGAAAAGGGCTTGCTGGATGAGCCGCTGCAAAGCACCATCGCCGTCGATGAAAGTTTATACGGGATCGATGAAATTATGGCGTTGTCGATTGTGAACGTCTACGGGTCAATCGGATTTACAAACTACGGATACATTGATAAACAAAAGCCGGGCATTTTAGCGAAACTGAACGATCATTCGGACGGATCATGCCATACATTCCTGGATGATATTGTCGGGGCAATTGCAGCAGCTGCCGCCAGCCGCCATGCGCACCGTGCCGCCCATGTAAAACCATAAAAAACAGCAAAAAAAGCGGGGAATAGCCCCCGTTTTTTTTGCTGTATAAACGATCCTGGATTTTAACAGGCATGGTTTTACCCGTTCTTTCCAAGCTTTTATGCACACTTAAATTTTCCATTGATCGAGCGAGTCAATCGTGTAGGTCGGCATAATCTCTTTTGTTTTCAGAATCTCTTTCGTGGTGACGCCGGTATGGACGAGCAAGGTGTCAATGCCGGTTCTGATTCCTGCTAAAATATCGGTATCATAGTTGTCCCCGACCATAATCGTTTCGTCTTTTTTCGTGCCGATATAGGCCAGCGCCTGTTCTGTAATAATGGACTCAGGCTTCCCGATAAAAACCGGCTGCGTCTGGGTGGCGACCGACAAAACAGCAGTCAGCGCACCATTTCCAGGCAGCAAACCGCGCTCAGTCGGAATGGCAATGTCCCCGTTTGTTGAGACAAATTTGGCGCCGTTGCGGATGGCAATACAGCCAATGGCAAGTTTTTCATAAGTGATTTCGCGGTCGATGCCGAACACCACATAATCAGGATGGTCTTCGGTTATGGTGAAGCCTTTTTCTTTAATCGCCGCGTGAATCCCTTCTTCCCCAATCACATACACCGAGGCGTCTTTTTTCTCATCGTAAATATATTGCGCAGTCGCCATCGATGTCGTGAAAACCTGCTCAGTATCAGCCGGAATTTCAAATCCGCGCAATTTTTCGGCAACCTGCGCCGGTGTCCGTGAAGAGTTATTCGTGACAAACAAATACGGGATGCCCTTTGCCTTGAGGCGCTGGATAAAGTCGCCGGCTTCCTCAATCTTTTCTGTCCCGCGGTACATGGTGCCATCTAAATCAATTAAGTATGCTTTATATTCTTTCATGCTGCAAATCCTTTCATCTCTAATTCTGCTGATTGATCCAAAGTAACCGGCCGCTATTCACCTTTAAAAGCATTTACCGGCCCCAGTTCATTGGCCAGATAAACCCTGATTCTTTCAGGAAATTCCCCAAGTGCCCCAAGATGATCCAGAAGCATCCGGCCAAGTGCTTCGTGATCAATGCGTGTATACCCGCGGACAAGCTGTTTCCGGAAAGCAATCACTTCAGTCAGTTTTTTCGCTGTTTCTGCAGGCAGTACCTTTTCATCGAGCAGGATATCAATAATATCTTTGTAGCTGCCGGGATCGCGCATGATAAACCCGTCAATCAGCGCGTTCCCCACATCCAGGACCGCCTCAATCACGGTTTCGGCAGCTCTCTCCAATGCGGCCTTCTCAACTTCAGTGTGCCACGTCTGCTGTGCTTTTAACATGGTCAGTCTTTTTTCCATAAATTGAAGCGTCTCTTCTATTTTTTCGCGATCTACAAAATACATACCGTCACCCTCTATCCACATTCTACACATTATTTTACCATAACAAAGGCCATCGCTAATGTTCTATTTGGCAGAAACCTTTTTTGCAACAAAATAGGCACAGCCAAAATTGCAGTATTCATAAAGATATTCCGTCAGTGTACTGATTTTTGTATCAAATGCGGATTTCGGGTTCCGGTCGTCAAAAAAGCCGCGCAGCCGCAGCTGGCCGTAGCCCCAGTCCCCGACAATATAATCGTATTTTTCAAGTATTTCACTGTAGCGGCTGCGAAACGCATCTTCTTTAAAACCATTCCGGTAATCCGTAATGATTTCATATGTGTGGTGATGGATGGTAATCAATCTAATCACTCCAATACTGCCGCTAAGCGCGGTTGATCACTCTTATCTATTATAGCGAAAACTGCCGCGATTACGATGGAAAATGATAAAATTCCGTTAAAGCGAAAAAAGATATAGAAAAAAACTGCGCTTTTCTGTGCGCAGTTTTTTTAAAACCGGGACTGCCCTAAACTTCCTGTGTATGCTGGGCTTCGTGTTTACCTAAAATATGCTTTGCTTTTGCAGCCGCGTTGACCTGTTCATCGGCATGGTAGGAAGAACGGACAAGCGGGCCTGCCTCACAGTGGCTGAAACCTTTTTTCATGGCGATGTCCCGTAATTCCGCAAATTCATCCGGATGGTAATACTTGACAACCTTCATATGCTTTTTCGTTGGCTGCAAATATTGGCCGATCGTGAGAATATCGACTTCGTTTGCACGCAGGTCATCCATGGCTTCAACCAATTCTTCCTTCGTTTCCCCAAGCCCGACCATTATGCTTGATTTTGTCGGGACGTCCGGCTGCATTTCTTTGGCGCGGCGCAAAAATTCCAGGGAACGGTCATAGGTCGCACGGGCACGGACTCTCGGCGTCATCCTGCGAACGGTTTCAATATTGTGATTCAAAATATCCGGTTTGGCATCCATCAGTACCTTTAAGCTTTCATAAACACCACGTAAATCGGATGGAAGCACTTCAACGGTTGTAAACGGATTTTTCCGGCGGATCGCACGGATGGTTTCCGCCATAACGGCTGCACCGCCGTCTTTTAAATCATCGCGGGCCACCATTGTAATGACAACATGCTTCAGGTTCATTTTTTGCACCGAATCAGCAACGCGTTCCGGCTCCTGCCAGTCGAGTTCGGAAGGCAGCCCGGTTTTTATGGCGCAGAAACGGCAGGCGCGCGTACATACATCCCCTAAGATCATAAAGGTAGCCGTTCTTCTTGTTCCCCAGCATTCATGAATATTCGGGCATCTGGCTTCTTCGCATACGGTATGTAGATTCTCGCTGCGCATCATCTTTTTTAATCCTGTGTAATTTTGATTCGTATTTAACTTGATCTTCAACCACTCAGGCTTGCGCAAAATTTCTTCCTGTTTACTCATTCCCTCATCTCCCACTCATTCGCTTGGGTTTTGCTGTTCTTCCTTCACTTTACCATATTAGAGAACTTTGTTAAAGAAGATGCAACCGGTTTTTCCAATATTTTATATTTATGAAAATACTCCGCCTGTCCAAACTATATATATCATTTAAAAAGAAAGAGGGCTTTTAAATGCGGGTTGCACTGCTTGTCTGCCTGTTTACAGGTTTGCTTTTTTCAACGAAACCCATTCAGGCAAAAGAACTGACAGATTCAGGCATGTATAAGAAGCGGATGGAACTGTATAAAACGATGGAAGCCTTTACGCAGATTCCATGGTATTACCTGGCTGCCATCGACCAGTACGAACGAAGCAACCGGTTGGTCCGTTCCGATCTGCCAAAACCGGCCGGCCTGATTTCCATCTATTTTTCCCCTGAAAAATGGTCCGGCGCCGCCAACCCGGAGCAACAGGACACAGATCCTTCCGCAATTGCGCTTTTTAACGGGATCGGAAAAGACGGAAATGGGGATCACCGGGCAGACCGTACGGACGATCTGGATGTCTTATATACGATGAGTGCCTATTTGCTGCAGTACGGAACGGATGAGGACAATATCGAAATTGCGCTTTGGAATTATTATCAACGGGACAAAGCCGTACAGCTCATTACCGAAAAAGCTAAAATCTATCAGACGTTTGGAACCATCCAATTAACGGATCAGGCTTTTCCGCTCCCGGCCGGATACAATTACAGCTACCGCAGCACATGGGGGGACAGAAGGGGCTGGGGAGGCAGGCGCATCCATGAAGGCACCGATATTTTTGCGGATTACGGTGTCCCGGTGCGTGCCACATGCTACGGCGTTGTCGAAATGAAAGGCTGGAATAAATACGGCGGCTGGCGCATCGGCATCCGTGATCTCAATAATACCTATCATTATTTCGCCCATATGAGCGGCTTTGCGAAAAATATCAAAGTCGGCCAGGTGGTCAAACCCGGAATGGTCATCGGCGGCGTCGGCAGTACCGGGTACGGCCCGCCCGGAACAGCGGGGAAATTTCCGCCGCATTTGCATTACGGGATGTATAAAGATAACGGCCGCAATGAATGGTCATTCGATCCCTATCCTTATTTAAGAAGATGGGAAACCCTTGAAAAAAGAAAAAGCAGGGATCATGGCTGACTGCCTCCCTGCATGCCGGGATAAACGCTTGGCATACAGGCCTTGTGTTCTTCCGGCATACCGGGTTAAATGCCAGCCAGCATGCTCTCCATTACTTATTTTGAGCCTTTTGGCAGTTCTATCACAGGTGTTGTTGTGTTCCCGTTTCCATTGTAAAATTGCGGAACATCCCCGCTATAATTTCCCATTGCGAGCGGAACATCGCGTGTGTAAGTAATGATATCGGAAGCAAATGGGATAATCACCTGCATTTTGATTTTTAATTGCACATAAATGTAAAAAAACGCATTATTGATGCCGTATTCTTCTTTTTTCACTTTAATATTGGAACTCTCAATATCGCCCACCATTTGGAAGGTTACCGGAATATCCGGGCCCAAATTTCCCAATAAAGCAATATCGGTTACTTTACCAAGCGGGACCGAAAAGATTTCTTCTTTTGATTTTTTACTTCCGTCCAGCATACCGTCGTTTGAAATTTCTTCCAGAGATGTGATATCACCTGTTTCCACTTCTTTAAATTGGCTGATGATCTGATTTTCGATTTTCGCTTCAATTCTAGCCAGTTCGCTTGGATTAATTGTATCGAGTGTACTGTTCTTATCCCCGCTCACATGGTCTTCGATCGCCTGGTTGGTCACATAAGCTGCTATTTTTTTTGTTTCCGATTCTGCATACTGCATCAATGTCGGTTTAATGCCGGCGTCTATGATCATGATGCTGATGATGGTGGAAATCGTAAAGAAAGCCAGTGATAGCAACAGCACATAACGCATCGGCAAAGGGCCCCGCCGAGACCGCCGCGATCCGCGGGTGCGGAATTTTCTCATTAAAAATCCCCCCTGTAAGCTAAATGTATGCTTTTCCAGGGGGAATGTATGATGAATTTCATGACTTTGGACCAAAAAAACTAAATCGCCGCATTACACGAGCTTCAACAAAGCCTCTTTTCCGCGCATTCCTGTTATGATTCCGGCTTTTTCCGCCTCCCAGGTGACAGACTCGAGCGGGGCTTCCAGCAATTGCTCAATCGTTTTCACGCCGACCGCCCTGCCTGCAATGATGCGGCGGTCTTTTAACTTGTCATTCAGCAACCCGACATCAAGTGCGCCGCACATGATATATCCTTTTTCATTTGAAACAGCCAGCAGCGTTGTTTTCGGCAGTTGGACTGTCGTTGCGATAAATGTATGCCCTTCTATATGGACCGGCGTCACGGTTACCAATACCATCCGCTCCTTCCTAACGTATTCCTTCATACTTTATGTGAGCGGAGGGGAAATGTTCCTATGATTGAACAGGATAGAGTTGCAAAAGTTTCCATTCCAGCACATCACGCAAAAATTCCGGCATAAAGTAATGCGCTTTGGCTTCTCTGATATGCGGAAAAAAGTCGCCAAATGTGTACATGTCAACTGTCCCAAGCTTATAGATGCGCTTCGGTTCAAGCGGGCGGCCCTGGATATAAATTTTGCGCAGCGCATGATCAAAGCGGATCTGGCGGTAAACAAACCGGCCCATGATTTTGCCGCGGAAACCAAGCCCCTTCAGTTCAAGCTTTTCCCATTTTGGATCGAGTGTTTCGACCAAGACTTCCTCAAGCTGGGCCCCGGTCAGTTCTACCAGGCAGGGATTAATCGGGTGCGGCAAGATCCGGTGCAGATCAAATTTTGTCACCGTTCCTTTTTCCAAATGGTCGAGCACAAGGCCGGCATTTAAAAACGCGCAGTCGGCCTTGCACCATTCCAGCACCGCCTCGCAAAGGATAAGCGGCAGCTGTGTTTCGCGGAACCAGTCTGATTCGAGCGTTTCCGGCAGATACACCAGCTTCTTGCCCAGCATTTTTTTCCCTTCAAAATAATAATGCTGAATTTCCTGTTCTTCATCAACCGGCTCCCGGAGGTTTCCCGTTGGCAGTGCCTGTGCCGAGCGGGAAACAATTTTTTTGGTCGATGGATCCAGTTCGAGCTTTACGTGGCCGAGATAATAACCGTATTTTCCGGCGGCTGCCAGCAGTGTCTGCCCGTCCATTTCCCCTTTTGCCAGCACATGATGTGTATGGCCGCCCAAAACGAGGTCCACTTCCGGATAAAGTTGTGCAAGCTGCCTGTCCTGATGAATCCCTAAATGTGAGAGCACAATCAAGATATCCGCTTTTTTTTTCAAAATTTCCACCTGTGTTCCCAGTTCTTTAAGCGGGTTGGACAATTGCCAGCCAAGCAGCTGGTACAATTGGTAAAACGGCGCCGTCACACCGGTTACCCCGATCTTTATCCCGCTTTTTGCCGTATAAATTTTATAGGGCACTGCCCATTGCGGCCTTTTAAACTGCTTGTCATAAAGGTTCGCTGCAATCACATCAAACTGTGCCGCGCCGTATAACGTATTGAGTGCCGCATGCGGCAGTGTAATCCCTTCATTATTGCCAATCGTTGCTGCCAGATAGCCAAGCTCATTTAACAGCTGTACATTCGCTTTGCCGAGCGTCCCCTCCGAATAGGGATGCCATCTGTCGACATGGTCGCCGATATCAAAAAGCAGCATCTCTTCATTTCTTGCTTGATGTTGTTCCTTTTTCCGCTCCAAAAACGCACGGATCTTCGGCCAGTTTTCAAAATGGCTGTGGATGTCATTTGTATGGTAAATATGTATCGTTTCGTTCATTTCACATTCCCCTTATCACACAGGGTGATTAGATTTCCGTTTTATGGTGGCATTCAGAAGGCAAAAACAAACCCGCCTTCCAAATCACTTATGGAATTTATTTTACCACGATTCCGGAATAGATGTTTGGAAAGAAGCCTTCTTCTGGAGTATAGCCTATTTTTCCAGCATTAAAAAAAGCAGCCATTGCGGCTGCTTTTTTAATTTACCCGATTTACCCGATGCTGCCATCCATTTCGAACTTAATTAAGCGGTTCATTTCGACGGCGTATTCCATTGGGAGTTCTTTTGTAAATGGCTCAATGAAGCCCATGACGATCATTTCTGTTGCTTCCTGTTCGGAAATGCCGCGGCTCATCAAATAGAAGAGCTGTTCTTCTGATACTTTGGATACTTTTGCTTCGTGTTCCAATGAAATATTGTTATTTAGGATTTCATTGTAAGGCACCGTATCCGAAGTGGATTGGTTATCCATGATCAGCGTATCGCATTCTACGTTCGAACGGGCGCCGTCAGCTTTACGGCCAAAATGGACCATGCCGCGGTAAGTTACTTTGCCGCCGTGTTTGGAAATCGATTTGGATACAATCGTTGAAGAAGTATTTGGCGCCAGGTGATACATTTTCGCACCGGCATCCTGGTGCTGGCCTTTTCCTGCAATCGCGATCGACAAGGTCATGCCGCGTGAGCCTTCACCCCGCAGCAGCACGGACGGATACTTCATCGTTAATTTCGAACCGATGTTGCCATCAATCCATTCCATCGTTGCATTTTCATCACAGACGGCACGTTTCGTAACAAGGTTGAAAACGTTATTTGCCCAGTTTTGGATGGTCGTGTAACGGCAGTACGCATCTTTCTTGACGATAATTTCGACAACGGCGCTATGCAGTGAATTAGTTGTGTAAACCGGTGCCGTGCAGCCTTCAACATAGTGGACAGAGGCGCCTTCATCGACAATAATTAAGGTCCGTTCAAATTGCCCCATGTTTTCCGAGTTAATCCGGAAGTAGGCTTGCAGCGGTGTATCGACCTTTACACCCTTTGGAACATAGATAAAAGAACCACCCGACCAAACAGCTGAATTCAAAGCCGCAAATTTATTATCTGTCGGCGGAATAACCGTTGAAAAGTATTTGCGGAAAATGTCTTCGTTTTCCCTTAAAGCGGAATCCGTATCTTTAAAAACAATCCCGAGTTTTTCAAGATCCTTTTTCATATTATGGTAGACAACTTCCGATTCGTATTGTGCAGATACACCGGCCAAATACTTTTGTTCTGCTTCCGGAATCCCCAGCTTATCAAAAGTGTTTTTGATTTCAGCCGGTACTTCATCCCAGGAACGCCCCGAATGTTCAGTCGGTTTTACATAATACGTAATGTCGTCAAAATTTAAAGCAGATAAATCCCCGCCCCATTGCGGCATTGGTTTTTTGTAAAAGTGCTCCAGGGATTTTAAACGGAAATCAAGCATCCACTGCGGTTCTTGCTTCATCTTCGAAATTTCTTCGACAATTTCCTTCGTCAAACCGCGTTTTGCACGGAATATGGAAACGTCTTTATCATGAAAGCCATACTTATAATCGCCAATCTCAGGCATCTTTTTCGCCATCAGGAATCATTCCTCCATTTCCTTCTTCTTCTTTCAGTCCTCTTTCCATTGCCTTCCATGCCAACGTGGCGCATTTAATCCGGGCCGGGAATTTCGAGACACCGTGCAGGGCTTCGATATCGCCCAAATCGACATCGTCTTCATAGTCTTTTCCCTGCACCATTTCTGAAAATATATGCGAGAGCTTATACGCTTCATGTATTTTTTTTCCCTTGATCGTCTGTGTCATCATGGAAGCGGAAGCCATTGAGATCGAGCAGCCTTCACCTGTGAATTTTGCATCTTTAACAATCCCATCCTCCACGATCATTGTCAAATGAATCCGGTCCCCGCAAGTCGGGTTGTTCATATCAATGGTTAAGCTGCCATTTTCCAAACTCCCCCGATTACGCGGATTTTTATAATGATCCATAATCACACTTCGGTATAGCGCATCAAGATTATTAGAAGACATTCGTAAAATACTCCTTTGTTTTCACGATACCGGCAACCAATTTGTCAATATCTTCTTTCGTATTGTATAAATAAAAGCTGGCGCGGGCGGTTGCAGCAACTCCAAGCCATTTCATCAGCGGCTGTGCACAATGGTGGCCTGCGCGGATCGCGATTCCTTCTGCATCCAGTACTGTTGAAACATCATGCGGATGGATATCCTTTATGTTAAAAGTAACAAGCCCGGCACGTTCCGCAGGGTTCTGCGGCCCGTATATCGTAATGCCTTCCACGCCGGAAAGCTGTTCGAATGCATATGCACTTAATTCATGTTCATAAGCCTGCACCTCGTTAAGGCCGACTTCTTCGAGAAAATCAATGGCTTCGCCCAAACCGATCGCACCGGCAATAACCGGGGTGCCGCCTTCAAATTTCCACGGAAGCTCTTTCCATGTCGAATCATACAGGCCGACAAAATCAATCATTTCACCGCCAAACTCGATTGGTTCCATGTTTTCAAGCAGGGTTTTCTTGCCGTACAGCACACCGACACCGGTCGGGCCGCACATTTTATGGCTGGAAAACGCGAGAAAATCGCAATCCAGATCCCGGACATTCACTTTCATATGCGGCGCGCCCTGGGCAGCATCCACAACCATATAAGCACCATGGCTGTGTGCGATTTTGGCAATCTCTTTCACCGGGTTAATCGTGCCGAGCACATTGGAGACGAGTGCAACGGCGACGATTTTGGTTTGGTCTGTGACCGTATTTTGCACATCTTCAAGCGCTAGCGTTCCATCATCTTTTAGCGGGATGTATTTTAAAACAGCACCTTTTCTTTTCGCCAGTTGCTGCCATGGAATTAAATTACTGTGATGCTCCATATAGGTGATGACAATTTCGTCACCTTTATGGACCTGCACATTTCCAAAACTCATCGCAACCAAGTTCAGGCCTGCTGTCGTCCCCTTTGTGAATACCACTTCTTCCGTCGATTCAGCACCGATAAACTTGCGGACCTTTTCACGTGCGCCTTCATAGCGGTCGGTTGCTTTCGTACCAAGTGTATGGACCCCGCGATGGACATTAGAATTGTATCCGCGGTAATAGTCATTGACCGTTTCAATGACACGAAGCGGTTTTTGCGAAGTCGCAGCACTGTCTAAATAAACAAGCGGATGACCGTTTACTTCCTGATCCAAGATTGGAAACTGCCGGCGAACTTCTTTTATATCCATTATCTGACTTTCCTTTCAATGACTTCCGTCAATTGTTTTTTTACGCTATCAATTGGCAACTGCGCCACAACCGGAGCCAGAAAACCGTGGATAATCAGGCGTTCTGCTTCGTTTTTTGAAATACCGCGGCTCATCAGATAATACAGTTGCACCGGATCAACACGTCCAACAGAAGCAGCATGGCCGGCCATGACATCATCTTCATCGATTAGCAGCATCGGGTTGGCATCACCGCGGGCTTTTTCACTCAGCATCAGAACGCGTGACTCCTGTTCTGCATCCGATTTTGAAGCGCCATGCTCAATTTTGCCGATACCATTAAAAATTGCTGTTGCCGCATCTTTCACAACGCCGTGTTTTAAAATAAAGCTTTCCGTATTTTTCCCAAAGTGGGTAATTCTTGTCGTAAAGTTTTGCGTTTGTTTCCCGCGGCTGACTGCCACCGTTTTCGTATGGGAAACAGATCCGTCGCCGATCAAATTGGTGGTATTGTCAGAAATTGTATTGCCATCGTTCATCATGCCAAGTGCCCATTCAATCTGTGCATCACGGCCCGTAATCCCTCTGCGGTTAACATAAGTGGTCACATCTTTTGCAAGCGTATCGACAGCGCCAAACTCAATTTTGGCATTGGAGCCGGCGATCACTTCTGCAATAATGTTTACGATTCCTTTCGCCTCATCGTTAACCGAAATATAATTTTCCACATAGGTGACCGCACTGTTGTCATCCGCCACAACGAGCACATGGTTAAACAGCGGCGCCGTTTCATGGTCATGGATAAAAATCGTCTGGATCGGCGCTTCAATTACCGCATTTTTCGGGACATACAGAAATACCCCGCCGTTTACCAAAGCGGCATTGAGTGCGGTGAGTTTATGTTCATCCACTTTCACGGCATCTTTCATGAAATATTTTTTCACCAGATCAGGGTATTCTTTCACTGCTGTCAATATATCGGTTAGAATGACCCCTTTTGCCTTGACATCGTCCGATAGTGAAAGATACGCAGGCTGTTGGTTGTGTTGAATATAAAGGTTCTGTTCAGCATTTTCCAAGTTAACGAGTGCTTTCACTTTTTCAGGCAGTTCATTTAAAGACCGGTAAGCCGCGCTTTCTGTCCGGAAACCGGTAAACTGCGTGAAATTCCACTTATTCAGTTTCGTTTTATCCGCTTCCGGCATTGGTGCGAGTCCGGCCAAGTCCAAAGCATGGACGCGAAACGCTGTAAACCAATCCGGCTCCCCGTTTTCAGCGGAAAACGAGCGGACATCCTGTTGATCCATCGATAATTTTGTTTCTACTAACATGTCCATTGCTCCTCCTCACTCAGGCTTCCTGGCCGATCGTTTCGTCTTCAATTCCGAGTTCATCTTTGATCCATTCATATCCTTCTGCTTCCAGGCGGGTTGCCAGCTCAGGGCCTCCGGATTTAACAATGCGCCCCTGCATCATGATATGGACCACATCAGGCGTAATATAGTTTAATAGACGCTGATAGTGGGTAATGATAATGCATCCGAATTCGCTGCTGCGCATTTCATTAATCCCTTTGGACACGACTTTCAATGCATCGATATCAAGTCCGGAGTCAATTTCATCAAGGATGGCCAGTTTAGGCTGAATCATCATCAGCTGCAGTATTTCATTCCGTTTTTTCTCGCCGCCTGAGAAACCTTCGTTTAAGTAACGCTGTGCCATATTCGTATCCATTTCAAGAAATTCCATCTTTTTATCCAATTCCCGGATGAATTTCATCAGCGATACTTCATTGCCCTCTTCACGGCGGCTGTTAATCGCCGAACGCATGAAATCCGCATTGGTCACGCCGCTAATTTCGCTCGGGTACTGCATCGCGAGAAACAGGCCGGCCCTTGCCCTCTCGTCCACTTCCATATCCAGCACATTTTTTCCGTCAAGGGTAATGCTCCCTTGTGTGACAATGTATTTCGGGTGGCCCATAATTGCCGAGGACAGCGTTGATTTCCCTGTTCCGTTCGGTCCCATGATGGCATGGAACTCACCGCTGTTCACTTCCAAATTGACACCCTTTAAAATTTCTTTTCCTTCTACTTCCACGTGAAGATCTTTTACTACTAGTTTTGAACCCGCCATAAAAAATTCCTCCGTTATGATATATTTGTCTATCTTTTCATTCTCAGTTTATTCTCATTCTTATTTTATAACAAATGAAAACTATGTGCAACCAGTAAAAACCTTATGTTTCAAAGAACAATGTCACCTCTTTACCGCCACTTGCCCTCTCTTGTTTATTCTTTTATGATAGCACAAAGTGGACTTGACATAAAATTCTTGATACGTATTTTATTTACAATCTGATTATCCCCCCATTCCTGCTTCAAGCAAAAAGAAAAAGCCGCGATTCCCCTGTTCACGGCTTTTTGTGATTCTCATTCTCACAATGTTATTTGATAAAATGGGGAAAATGCCAAGATTGCTTTTCCTGCCGTCCATGTACCGAGGCATGCGCTGCAACGATATTCAGGCTGTATATTTTTCGCCGCTCCCAAGCCACAGCAGCGACTCCACCAGCAGAAAATGGCGGAAAGTGCCTTTAAACCGGGCTTCCCTGTTTTGCAGGCAGGTACTAAGGCGCACCTGGCGTGATAATAATTGCCTGAATACCAAGTGTGGAAGCGTAATTTCAATATCAATGTCTTCCGGCCATTCATTGTTGCACAAATTGCGGACAAGATCTTTTGAAAAAGAAATACAGCAGGTACTTTCCCCGTAATGAATACAGGCAATCAGCGGCTTCTCGGGCAGCAATATCTTCAAATGATTCTTCCGGTTCACATGATTCAGGAATGATTGGGTCAATTCTTCCATACAAACACACCCCATCCGGTTTCGTATATGTTTGTAATTCCGCATTGATCTCCTGATTCCTGCACCATTTTTACAACAAAAACTGCCGCTTTCCCCCAAAAAACGCCGTTTGCGCACGAAAAAAAGACAACGCCCTCGAAGCTTGTCGAAATATTTCCCGAGAAATAGATTTATAGGCTGGCTAATTTTTCAAACAAAAACGGAACAGATTGAAAAGCGTACACTTTATCTTTTAAACGTCCATTGTCAAATAAAAGCAGGCACGGTACGCTCTCAATGTGAAAGCGCTCCGCCATTTCGGGAACGTAATTGAGGTTGGCTTTCGCGTAGGTGAACTGCCCTGCCGCCGCTTCAACTACTTCCATCATTTTCCCTGCCAATTGGCATGTACCGCATAAAGGGGTGTAAAAATAGAGTGCCAGTTTTTGTTCTTGCTTGATTCGTTCGCCAATCTGTTCTTTTGTCCAATCCTCCATAAGATGACTCATTCCTTTATTGAAATAAAGGCACCGCATGTTCTGCGATGCCCTCACTGATTTATTCTTCGTTAATCATTTCTTCATACTGTTCAGGTGATAATAATTGTTCTGCTTCGCCTGGATCGGATGGTTCAACCACTATCATCCATGCCTTTTCATATGGAGATTCATTGACAAATTCAGGGCTGTCATTTAATGCTTCATTTACCGCAACGACTTTTCCGCTGATCGGCGCATATAACTCCGATACGGTTTTCACGGATTCAACGCTCCCAAAAGGTTCATTTGCTTTAATTTCATCACCGTTTTCCGGTAATTCAACAAACACAATATCCCCCAGCTCAGCTTGTGCAAAATCCGTGATGCCGATCCGGTAATGGCCGTCCTCTTCTTTTACCCATTCATGTTCTTTTGTATAACGCACTTCCTGTGGTACCGCCATCTCTCAATCCCTCCATCGTATGTATGCCTTTTTCCATGTTACAATCTCCTGAAACCTCACTTTATATTTACATGAAAATGAAGGATAAATCAAGAGAACCGGATCATTTCACAAGTAATTTTTCGTAATTTTCTTCTTTAAAACCGAACAGCGCAAAATCGCCGTCTGCCAAAATCGGGCGCTTGATTAGCATCCCATCTGAGGCGAGCCATTCAAGAAGCTCGTTTTCCGATGCGGCCGGGATTTTATCTTTCAAACCAAGTTCCCGGTATTTTCGCCCGCTTGTGTTAAACAGCTTTTTGAGCTCAAGCCCGCTCTTTTCGTAATATTCCTTTAGTTGTGCTTTGGACGGCGGATTTTCAACAATGTGGATGGCGTCATATGTGATGCTATGTTCATCCAGCCATTTTTTTGCTTTACGGCATGTCCCGCATTTCGGGTACCAGTAAAAAACCAATGCCATGTGATTCACTCCTTTACATTAAGCTTCCTATAAAAAGGTATACCGTATGTAAAGAAAAGAAGCAACCGAGAAGTCGCTTCTTTTCCCGCTTTTCCCACCATAACGGGCAGTAAGACTCCCACCTTAAGATTTAAGGTACAAAGAAGATAGGTGGGAGATCAACTGCTCACTTTATCTTATAGGACATAGCGTTCGGCTTCAATGATTTTATCGGCCGCTTCACGTTTTTTCGCAATCACGTTGATTGGGGTGTGGCGCGTTAATTTGCGAAGCGCGGACAGCGTCATTTGCAGTTGGTCGCCTTTTAAGCAGGCAGCAAGTGATTCTTTCGCAATCTGTTCAGACTGATTGAACGCTTCTTGTGTGAAAATCTGCGTGTAGAGCCATTTTTGTTTCGATTTTTCAATCCCGTCTTTTGTGATCGCCTTCTCTGTCCGGAGCACGCACGACTCTGCTGCATACACATTAGAGACAAGATCCGCAATATTGGCAAGCAGTTCCTGTTCCTGTTCAAATGTTTTTCCGAAAGTTTGCAGTGCGGTACCGGCTGCAAGCAACGTAATTTTTTTCATGTTTCTAACCACATACTTTTCCTGTTCAAGCGGCTCATCGCCCACCTGCTCCGGCATCATCATCAATAATTCTTCCTGCAGGCTTTGTGCTTTTTGCAATAGCGGCAGTTCCCCTTTGAATGCCTTTTTCACATAGGTGCCCGGCACGATCAGACGGTTGATTTCGTTCGTGCCCTCAAAAATGCGGTTAATGCGGGAGTCACGATAAGCCCTCGATACTTCATATTCATCCATGAAGCCATAGCCGCCATGGATTTGCACCGCTTCATCGCAAATGGTATCGAGTACTTCGGAGGCGAAGAATTTATTCAGGGAGCACTCAATCGCATATTCTGCAATCGCATTGGCGACAGCCTTCCCGTCTTTTTCTTCTTCCGGCGTGAAATGGCTCATTCTTTCGTCAAACAAGCCAACGGTCCGGTAAACCGAACTTTCCGCCGCGTATAATTTGGCTGCCATCGTTCCGAATTTTTCTTTTGTCAGATTAAATTGTGAGATCGGCGTTTTGAACTGCTGGCGCCCATTTGCGTATTTCACGGCAATTTCCAGTACATGCTTGCTGGAGCCGACTGCACCGACCCCTAATTTATAACGGCCGATATTTAAAATATTGAAGGCAATTTTATGGCCCTTGCCAATTTCACCGAGTACATTTTCAACCGGCACCTGCACATCCTCTAAAATTAGGGTCCTCGTGGAAGACGATTTGATCCCCATTTTCTTTTCTTCCGCGCCTGTCGATACGCCCGGGAAAGTACGCTCCACGATAAAGGCGGTGAACTGGCCGCCGTCAACTTGTGCATAAACGGTGAAAACATCAGCAAACCCGGCATTGGTAATCCACTGTTTTTCCCCGTTTAAAATATAGTGGGTTCCGGCTTCATTTAATTTTGCCTGCGTTTTTGCGCTCCTTGCGTCAGATCCGGAACTCGGCTCGGTCAGGGCGTATGCGGCAAGCCATTCCCCTGTCGCAAGTTTTGGCAGATATTTTTTCTTTTGCGCTTCATTTCCAAATAAAACAATTGGCAGTGAACCAATGCCAACGTGGGCACCATGGGAAATCGCAAAGCCGCCGACTTTTGCAATTCTTTCGGAAATTAATGCGGAGCTTACTTTATCGAGAGCAAGGCCGCCGTATGCTTCCGGAACATCGGCGCTGAGCAGCCCGAGTTCGCCAGCTTTTTTCAACAGTTTTACAGAGCGGTCAAACTCGTGTTTTTCCAAGTATTCCACTTGCGGCACCACTTCATGGTTTGTGTAATCTTCCGCTGTTTTCGCGATCATTTTTTGTTCTTCCGTCAGTTCTTCGAGTGTAAAAACCTGTTCAGGTGTAACGTCTTCAATTAAAAAGCTGCCGCCTTTCACAATCTTTTCCGTTTGGTTTACCAATTGAAAATTCCTCCCTTTTTTGTTTCGTTGCCCATTAAGAAATCAGTTCAAAGACGCCGGCTGCGCCCATGCCGCCGCCAATGCACATCGTAACGACGCCAAATTGGACATTTCTTCTTTTCATTTCGTGAATGAGCGACAAAGTCAATTTGGCGCCGGTGCAGCCAAGCGGATGGCCGAGTGCGATCGCACCGCCGTTCACATTGACCATTTCTTCATTTAATCCAAGCTGGCGGATGACCTGGATGGACTGTGAAGCAAAAGCCTCATTCAGCTCGAATAAGCCAATGTCTTCCAAGCTCAGCCCGGCCAGTTTCAATGCTTTCGGCACCGCTTCAACCGGGCCGATTCCCATGATTTCCGGCGGCACCCCTGCCACCGCGAAAGAACGGAATTTGGCCAGCGGTGTGTAACCGAGGGAATCCGCTTTTTCCCGGTCCATCAACAGCACAGCTGCGGCACCGTCACTGGTTTGCGATGAGTTCCCGGCTGTCACCGTTCCCCTTACCGAAAAAGCCGGGCGCAGTTTTGCGAGCGTTTCAATATTGGTATCCGGACGAACGCCTTCATCTTTTGAAAAAACAACATGTTTTTCAATCAGTTGATGATCCTCGCCGATTGAACGGATGGTGACATCGACCGGCACAATTTCGTCGTTGAATTTCCCTTCCGCAAGTGCTTTTGCCGCCTTTTGGTGGCTGCGCACACTGAAAGCATCCTGGTCTTCGCGGCTGACGCCGAACTTTTTCGCCACTTCTTCCGCCGTATGGCCCATGCCCATATAATATTCTGGTGCCGTTTCAGCCAGTTTTACATTTGGGCGGATCACATGGCCCATCATCGGGACAAGGCTCATCGACTCAGCACCGCCGGCGATGACGGTATCCGAATGCCCGAGCATAATCCTTTCCGCCCCGTATGCGATCGCCTGCAAACCCGATGAACAGTAACGGTTGATCGTAATGGCCGGCACCGTTTCCGGCAGCCCTGACAAGGCCCCGATATTGCGTGCCATATTGAGCCCCTGCTCTGCTTCCGGCATCGCGCATCCGATAATCAAATCATCAATATTGCCCTCATAATTGCCCGCGCGCTTTAACGTTTCTTTGACCACTGCCGCCCCGAGATCATCCGGCCTTACCGCAGCCAATGTTCCTTTTTTTGCTTTGCCGACCGGCGTTCTCGCTCCGGCCACAATGACAGCTTCTTTCATGAAGTTCCCCTCTTTCTGTGCTTTTTTGTAAAAAAATTAATTCCTTAACGGCTTTCCTTTTACAAGCATGTGCTGCATTCTTTGCTGTGTTTTCGGCTGCGCGATCAGATTTAAAAATGCTTCTCTCTCCAAATCGAGCAGGTATTGTTCATCAACTTTTGTGCCATACGGGACTTTTCCGCCGGAGAGCACATACGCGATTTTTTTCGCGATATTCAAATCGTATTCGGAAATATAGCCCGACAGATGCATCGTTTGTGCAGCAAGCAACAGTGCCGCATAGCCGGTTTCCCCGACAACAGGGATTTTTTCGCGGACAGGCGGTTTGTAGCCCGATGCTTCCAAATAAAGCACCGCTTGTTTGGCATCATCAATCAGATGGTCCGGATTGGCACTGATGCCGTCGCTTTTATCCAGAAACCCGTTTTGGCGTGCTTCTTCGGCAGAAGTGGACACTTTCGCCATTGCGATCGTTTCGAACACTTTGTTGGCCACATGTTGCAGATCAAACTGCACACCCTCCGGAATATTTTTCAAATGTTTTATATACAATTCTTTGTTTCCGCCGCCGCCGGGAAGCAAGCCGACACCGGTTTCCACAAGCCCCATATAGGTTTCGCCTGCAGCCTGGATATGGGCCGTATGCAGGCAGACTTCCGCACCGCCGCCGAGCGTCATCTGAAACGGTGCTGCAACAACCGGCTTTTGGCTGTATTTGATTTTCATCATCGTATTTTGGAACTGGCGGACAACCATGTCGAGTTCAAAAATATTGTCATCCTGTGCTTCCATCAGCATCAATGCAACATTGGCACCGACGCAGAAATTTTTGCCCTGGTTGCCGATCACCAGTCCTTTGTAATTTTTCTCCACTTCATCGACTGCAAAATGGATCATCTGCAAAATGTCGGGCCCGATCGCATTGCTTTTGGAGTGAAACTCGAGCAGCAGGACCCCGTCGCCGATATCGATCAAACTTGCACCCGTATTTTCTTTTATCACCTTGCCCTGCTTTTTCAGTGCCTTCAAATTGATTGCTTTCGGATTTGCTTCCGCCGTTTTGTATGCGCCGTTATGGTAATAAGAAACATGGCCGTTTTCTTCTTTGTAAAAGGAAGAACAGCCGTTTTCAAGCATTTCTTTTACCCAGTCCGGCACTGTGAGCCCTTCCTCTTCCATTTTTTGTACGGATTTTTCAACACCGATTGCGTCCCATGTTTCAAACGGCCCGTAACTCCAGCCGAACCCCCATTTCATCGCCTGGTCGATAGCCAGAATATCATCGGCAATCACGCCGGCCAGTTCAGCGGAATAAACCAGGACAGGGGCGAGAACGTTCCACAGCAATTGTCCGGCACGATCATCCGCATAAACGATCGCCTTCATTTTGTTTGCCGGGCCTTTTGCCTGCTGGGCCGCTGCCAAAGAATCCGCTTTCATTTTTGTGCGTTCCCTGTAATCCATCGTTTCCGGATTCAATTCATAAATTTCTTTTCCTTTTTTCACATAAAAGCCTTGCCCGGTTTTGCTGCCAAGCCAGCCGTTTTCAACAAGCTGATGAATGAAGTCCGGTACTTTGAAAATGGCTTTTTCCCGTCCTTCAACTTTTTCATAGACGTTATTGGCGACATGCACAAATGTATCAATGCCAACGACATCCAGGGTTCTGAAGGTTGCGCTTTTCGGCCGTCCGATGATAGGGCCTGTAACCGAGTCCACTTCGCCAACCGTATAGCCGCCTTTTAACATTTCCTGTACTGTAACAAGGAGACCGTATGTCCCGATGCGGTTCCCGATAAAGTTCGGCGTGTCTTTGGCAATGACCACGCCTTTGCCTAAAACATCCTCTGCAAATTGTTTCATGAATGCCGTAACTTCAGGATCGGTTTCGGCAGTCGGAATCACTTCTAAAAGTTTTAAATAGCGGGGCGGGTTGAAAAAGTGGGTACCGAGAAAATGTTTCCTGAAATCCTCGCTGCGGCCGGATGCCATCGCCTCAATCGATATCCCTGATGTATTAGAGCTGACAATCGTGCCGGGCCGGCGGTTTTGATCCACTTTTTCAAATACAGATTTCTTAATCTCTAAACGTTCCGTCACCACTTCAATGATCCAGTCGGCTTCTTTTAAACGCCCAAGATCATCTTCCAGGTTGCCGGCTTCAATCAGTGCCAGGCTTTTTTTGGAAGCGAGCGGCGCGGGTTTTTGCTTCAGTAATTTTTGCAGCGCGGATTGGCTGAAACGGTTTCGTACTTCTTTATTTTCCAGTGTGTACCCCTTTGCTTTCTCTTCATCTGTCAATTCTTTTGGGACGATATCCAACAAAAGCGTTGGAATTCCGATGTTTGCCAGGTGGGCAGCGATTCCGGATCCCATCACGCCGGAGCCGATAATCGCTGCTTTTTTAATGTTATACCGCATATAGTATCCCCTTTCGAATGTTTGAATGAATACTCATTCACTATTTCTATTACTAATATATACGAATTTTCTCAACCTAGCAATCACTTATTCACGAAAAATGAACATTTTTTTAAATTTTTATTTGAATCGGGGCTGTTTGGATAAGCTATAACCGTACATGTACAGGAGGTGAAACGATGGCCAGGTTAAAGAAAAACCCGTCAAAAGCAGGTGTCTCAGCAGCAAGCGTAAAGGGCAATGCCGGCCCGACGGTTGAAAGGGACGGCGGCGGCAAAGTAAACAGCCAAAACAACCAGTACAAAAAATAGCGGCATAGCGGTATTATCGTCCGCTAACATCTTACAGCCGGTTTTTGCCGCCCGTTTTTCCCGGCATAACGGGCAGTGAGGCTCTCTCTTTGAACTAACCATCCGTGCGGGACGAGAAATCCCAATGGTGGAGTTTCACTTAATTTTTGCGGGGCGTTGTATAAGATACGTCCCTTGTTCAAAGAATAAACGAAGATCTGGAACCAGAAAAGGAGGAATTTATAATGCAACAGCAGCCTTTTTCACAGCAAAACCAGCAGCAGGTCTATCAAACACCGCCACGGGTATTGACTACAAAAGATTTGTCTTATGTTGATGATATGCTCGCCTGGAACCTGCTTGCCATGAAAAAAGCGCACGATGCCGCAGCACGCTCCCAGGAAGCAGAACTTAAAGCTGCATTTGAAGCTTGCGGGCAGATGCACCAGCGCCATTACCAGCAAATTATGGGCCATCTTGGGCAGACACAACAGCAACAATAACTTGTATTGAATTTTATTGATAAGGAGGCATGGATATGAATAATCAGCAAAAAATCCAAAACCCAAAGACGCAGGTTCCGGAGACGCCCCAAATGAATGACCGAGACCTTGCGAATGATCTGCTCGCGATGGAAAAGTACATGACTGCTTCTTATAATACAGCCATGAACGAAGCCAGCCATGATGCGCTTTACCAGGATCTGCTTTCAATTTTTACCGAAACGCAGAACCAGCAGCGCAGACTTTATGAATTGATGTTCCAAAAAGGATGGTACAGTCTGGAAGCAGCCGAACAGGAAAAAATGCAGCAATCATTGCAGCAGCACCAAGGCTACTCCAGCCAATTTCCATACGGCGGACACCTTCAATAATTAGAAAGGGGCTGTCCCGGTACCGGGGAAGGCCCCTTTTTCAGCTAAGCTGCTTGATGAAAGACAATTTGGTCCTTTATTTTGCACGGGATGGCGTTCATCGGTGCTATGAAAGCTATTTTGATCCTAAATTTTGCACGAGATGGCGTTCATCACCCTTATGAAAGCTATTTTGATCCTATATTTTGCTCGGGATGGCGTTCATCACCCTTATGAAAGCCATTT
>NZ_KB893983.1:0-19957 GCF_000374345.1 Heyndrickxia acidiproducens DSM 23148 | reverse complement strand
ACCCTTATGAAAGCCATTTTGAGCCTATATTTTGCCCGGGATGGCGTTCATCACCCTTATGAAAGCTATTTTGATCCTAAATTTTGCACGAGATGGCGTTCATCACCCTTATGAAAGCCATTTTGAGCCGGATTTTTGCACGGGATGGCGTTCATCACCCTTATGAAAGCTATTTTGATCCAAATTTTCACCCGGGATGGCGTTCACCACAAGCGTCCTGCTCATTTTTCGTTGGCCCCGACAAATGAGCAGGACGCTCCTTGTAAAACGAAAAACAGACAGCCGGGCAGACTGTCTGTTTTTTATTTTTCGCTTGAAAACATATATTTTTTATAGTGGTAGCGGATTGAAAAAATGAACCCGACCGCAAGCATGTTGCTCATTAGTGAACTGCCCCCGTAACTGATAAACGGAAGCGGGATCCCTGTAATCGGGAGAATCTGGATCGTCATGCCGATATTTTGGAAAACGTGGAAGGTGATCATCGAAATCACACCCGCACAAATATAAGTATAAAAATCATTTTTTGTTTCAAGACCGGCTTTTGTAATATGATAAATCAGCATAAAGAACAAACTAACGACAATACTTGCACCGATAAAACCAAATTCCTCGCCAATAACGCTGAAAATAAAGTCTGTCTGGCTTTCCGGCAGATAGACTTCACGTGCGCCATATCCTTTTCCCGTCACTTGCCCTGATCCAATTGCCAATAACGACTTGATTAAGTGATAGCCGTCAGTTGAAGAATAGTTATAAGGGTCAAGCCAGGCATAGATGCGCCCGAATTGGTACTGCCTTACGCCGAGGTATTTCTCAAGCAATTTTGGCTGCCAAAGGACAAAGTAGATGACCACCGCAATGATCCCTGCTACGCTGCCTAAAACAGGAAGCAGCAATTTCCATGTGATGCCCGCCGTAAAAATAATTCCGAGACAGATTGCAATGAATACAAACGAAGTCCCTAAGTCCTGCTTCACGATCAGCAGAAGCGGAACGAATGTACAAAGTCCGATTTTCAATAGCAACATAAAATCGGACTTTACTGTTCGATTTACGATCTTTTGATTGTGGTCGGACACAATGCGCGACAAGGCAAGAATTAAAAATGGTTTCATGAATTCCGATGGTTGGAGCGTCCCGATAACAGGCAAAACAAACCAGTTTTTCGCGCCGTTTTTCACAGGTGCAATCGATGCAGGTGCAATCATTAACAGAATCAATAATAAGATCCCAAACCCATAGGCGTACCAGGATAGTTTTTTTAGCTGATCTGAATCAAAATGGATAACAGCAGCAATAATGCCGGTTCCGATTATATAACTAATGATTTGTTTGAGTAAGAAGTTTTGTTGATACTGTCCGGATTTTTCCGCACTGTAAATGGACACCAAACTTACAATACATAACAGCATCAGTGTTAAGACCAGACCGTAATCAATTTTTGAAGTGCGATCACTTTGTGAAACCATTGCATCTATCACCTAATTCTCATTTACTCAGCATACTTTTATGTACCTATAAAAACAATACGTATTTGCCCCCATATAATAACAGAAGGAATTATGGATGGGCTGGCAATTTTTAACAGGCTATCCTACTATTCTATAGCCACAAACTCTATTATACATCATGTCGGCATAAGCACAATCTTTTTCATTATAACGCTTATTGGAAAATATTGCGACATGCCTGACGCAGCTGCCAAGGGTCTCACCGGCACATTTTTCCATTATGAATACCTTTTTTGTACTTTTGGTATCTGCGTTGAACAAGGTTCCGCCCCATGGAAAGGAAAAGCGTTATACAAACTGCATGGTACCGATTTTGCTATACACTTAAAATGTAAATATCTTAAAAAACCTGCGATAGATTGCCGCAGGTTTTTAAGATATACTGCCTGTTACTTAAGAAAAAAATTGACACCATTTACAATAGGGGCTGGAACCTTTGGAACGATTAATAAAGCTGAAGATTTTCAAAAGATAACTTCAGGCAGCAGCCCGGATTGTAAAAAATTTATGCAGACTGGTGCCCGGATTATAAGGTGATGAACATGTTTATCGGAATGTCATGCTTTACATAATTGTATGGAGTTTATACCTGACTTTCCTGATTTTACACTGGTTGGGTGCCGACTATTTAGCAGTAAACACCGACTTTTTAGCATAGAAAAGAGGATTTTGGCAGGGAGATTTAGCATCAAAAGGAACCTCAGATAGATAAGATCATGGAGTACAACCATCCATTAATCATTTTGTTCATTCATTAATTTTACCCTTGAAATCATTACTTTATCAACTCTAAATTGATCCATATCAACGACTTCCAGCCGAAGATTCCCGATACGAACAGTATCTTTTACTTTCGGAATGTCCCCAATTTGATTGGTGATAAAGCCCCCTAAAGTGTGAAATTTTTTCGTGCTATTCAGGATTTCTGTATCTTCTAAGTCAAAATATCTTGAAAAAGTATCAATTGCAACAAGTCCGTCTGCTAACCACGAATTTTCATTTCGTTCAATAATTTGCGGTTCGAATCCATCTTCTTTTTCCGGCATGTATCCAACAATATTTTCAACAATGTCATGAAGTGTTACCAAGCCTTCAATTCCACCATATTCATCTATCACAATCGCTTCATGTATTCCAGTTTTTTTCAAACCTTTAAGCGCTTGAAACACCTTCATCGGTTCAGGAAGAACAAGCGTTTTTTCAATACAGTCAGCCAGCTTGAAATCATCCCCGGCAATCATTTTCGAGAAAACATTCTTTGTATGAATCATCCCCTGAAAATCATCCAGGCTGCCCTTCCCAACAGGAAATTTAGAATAAGGGCTTGCATTCATTATCTTGATATTTTCCTCAAATGAATCTTCTAAATCAATCCAAACAAGTTGTGTTCGTGGTGTTAAAATGTCACCCAGACGCTTGTCTCCCAGATAGAATATTTGTTCCACCAAATCCTGTTCGATCTCTTCTACGACTCCACTGTAAACACCTTGCTCAATTAATTGGGTAATTTCTTCTTCCGTTACATTTGGTTCATTATTCGGCTTTATTCTCATCATTTTCAATACGACTTCTGTTGATTTACTTAGCAACCAAATAAGAGGACTTCCAATTTTGGAAAAATAAAACATTGGTTTTGCTACGATACAAGCAATCTTTTCAGGATTTCCCATTCCAATCCGTTTTGGGGCCAGCTCACCTATAATTAATGACAAGTAGGTGGAAAGTCCGACAACTATTGCAAAACTAAGCTCATAACTAAAAGGTGCAAGAAACTCGATTTGTTCAACATATACAGCTAATTGACCAGCAATAGTCGCACCTCCAAATGCACCTGTAATGACACCAATTAAGGTGATGCCTATTTGGATTGTCGACAGCAGCTGATTGGGATCTTCCGCTAATTTTAAAGCAAATTCTGCTTGGGAATTACCGTCATCCCTTAACTTTTCAAGTCTGCCCTTTTTAGCTGTTACAATAGCAATTTCCGTCATGGCAAAAATACCGTTTGCAATGATCAGGATTAAAATAATGATAATGGAAGTCCATATACTGTCCAAAAAAATCTTCACCGTTCCTTTATTTTTGTATTTAATTAGGCATTTTACCCATTTTTTTTATTATATCATAATGATGGCAATTGTTGTTTTGTTTCAGGTTGGTGGATTGAATGATCTAATTTTTCTTTAAAAGGATTGAAACATCTTTTTTCACCCTTTACAATGTAAGAATAAGAAACATTGTAAATCGACAGGAGATGGAACCTTTGGAACCCATTAAAAGTGCTGAAGACTTTCAAAAAATAATTTCAGGCAGCAGCCCTGTAATTGTAAAATTTTTTGCCGGCTGGTGCCCGGACTGTAAGGTGATGAACATGTTTATTGGGGATGTCATCAAAGATTATCCGCAATATACATGGTATGAGATCAACAGTGATGATTTCCGCAGCATTGCCGATGAAAACCAGGTCATGGGCATCCCCAGCCTGCTCGTTTTCCAAAACGGCGAGAAAAAAGCGCATCTGCACAGCGCCAATGCCAAATCACCTGAGCAGGTACGCACATTTTTAGATTCCGTTGCACTGTAAAAAAATCGGCATTGCGCCGATTTTTTTATTCATCGATCCGGAAAATTCAGCCCAACATAACGGGCAGTAAGACTCCCCCCTCAAGATTCAAGGTACAAAGAAGGAGAGGCGGGAGATCAAACTGTCCAATTCAGCTGCGGCTCCTCTCGAACAAGCGTACTTTTGTCTCTTCCCTGCGATCAGTCAACATCGGTTCGTAAAAACCACTCACAATTTATCCTGCCAACTTCGCGTTTTATCTTGCCAATCCTCCGCTTTTCTTTTAGTATGTGGTAAGTTTGAGCAGTTCCTGGAGCCGGTAAATGCCTGTTAACAAATAGATGGTGAAGCCTTCACGTTTTTTATATGGCATGGTGAAGTTCCCATCTTTATTTGTCCACAATCTCTCAAAATAATGGCGGATATCCTTTGTGATTTTCGCTTGATTGGGGGCTTCCACAAACAGATTCGTCTCAAGATTGTAATCATCCAGGTTGCGATCCGTTAAATTGGTTGAACCGTCAAACAGGATGGACCGGCCCTGCTTTTCAATCCAGATGAGTTTTGGATGGAATTGTTCTGCCCCCGTCTTATACCAGCGGATTTGAATTTTTCCATCTGTCTTTTTCGCCAGTTCTCGTGCAACAGGCTGGTTTGGCAGACCGATTTTTTTATGGCCGAATGCATTTCGGTTTGGGTCAAGAATCAGCCTGATGCGTACGCCACGCCTGGACGCTTTCTCAAGCGCATGAACCACTTTTCTGTCAGCCAGGTAAAACATAGCCATCGAAATAGAGTCACCCTTTTTGGCAGCGTTCAGTTCCTTCATGACACGGCTGTAGACTTTTCCTTCCGTTAGAAGCTGGACGGCAATCTCTCCTTTTTCACGCGTTTTCCCTTTGTAAACAGGAAGTTTCGGACCATTAGACATATCTGATACCGGCTGTTCCGATTTCAATACATCGCCAATAACCGGGCCATTTACCCAAAAGGCATGGTTGGAGTGGTAACCGCTGGCATCATGCGGATTACCGGAAGCAATGACAGCCCCGTTTTCAGTTACAAATGTTTTACGGTGGTTTGCTTTAATATTAAATAGTTCCAAATAAGAACGGATCGTCATTTTGGGCGCATTATCTCCAAAAGCATTCGGCAGCCAGCCTTTTCCGCCCTGCCCGAACCACTGAAAAAACATCCGCCAAATTCCGGAATAGAGCGGGGTCGGGTCACGCAGCGGATCCAGGTTAGTGAACACAACCTGAATGCCATGCTGCTGCAGCCGTTTTAAATCGGCCGCTTCATGCGATCCATAAGAAGTATTGATCGGGTCGGAAATGATGATCATTTTCATATGTGGCTCTTTTTCTTTTTTCTCTATCAACCGGTCGGCAAGTTTTTTGCTTCGCTCTGGCATTTTCATTCCTTTATCGTGATAGCCGTTAAAAAGGAAGATGTCAGCTACGATAAATTGGCGGGCATCGTTGATCATCCGGTAAATTTCAGGATAAATCGACTGTTCCACCCTTCTTTTGCCTGTTCCCTTTTCCCGGTAAGTCAAGTCGGAAAGAAAGCGGAGATCGTTTTCATTTACATAATGGGTTTTGCCTTTATACGAAATCCCGTTTGGCAGCGGTTTATATGTATGGTACAGGATCGTGCCTGCATAGACAGCAACAAACAGGACAAGCAAGCGATACAGCCAGCGTTTCTTTTTCCCCTTCTTCACAGCCATCCCCCCATTTTCCTGAATAGCATTCCCCAAAATGGGCGTCAAACATGCGTTGTTTGAAAGAATGTTAAACAGAGCAGGGGGAACACTGCACCGCATTAGCAAGGAAAGGCTGAAAACATTTTGGACTCTATACGATGGATTTCAGGCATTATTCTCCACATTGCGGGTGTATTCGTTCCTATCATACTCGCAGCTAGTGCCACTATGCTCTTTTAAAATCTTTACAGGCAGGCGCGCAACAGCCATTCATAAACAAAGAAGGCTGCATCCACAAATGCTTACATGGATTTGGCCTTCTTTTTACGGTAACAGTTTAATCTCCAACGCGCGCGCAATTTTTTGGCAGTATGGCTGCAATTCCTTTATCCCGTTAAAATGGGCCAGCATGCCTTGAAAAACGGATTTTCTTATATCATCCCGGTTCAATTCCTCTTTTAAAATCAGAATGACATTTTGCAATTCCTGCTTCCGCTTAGGCTCCAGATCAAAATCCGCTATTTTCTCCTTCATTTCCGTAAGCAAACCGCAAATATCGTCATTTTCCCGGCTTTCCGGATAAAGGTCTTCTATTTTTTTCAGGACAAGGGGCGGACGCTGCTCTCTGAGAAAACCATCCGCAACAAAATCCAATTGATCCAGAATAAATTCGGAGAGCTGTTCGAGGTTTACCTGTACACCGTCAATGACCGTGAGTTTCATATAAGACTGGCAAATGCCCCCGTAAACGAGGATCGCATCAAACACATACGGTTCATAATTTTCCCCGTAAATTGAAAGTAAGATCGTTTTATGATACTTGTGTATGGCATAATTCTTTTTTTCAAAAAAGACCCTCAAACCCTCGTTAATCGAATGGCTTTGTTCACGCTGCAGCATCACAATGAAATCCCGGTGCCGAATGCAAAATTCAAACATGGAAATCAGCTGTTTTTTTGCCTTTTCCCGCGGCGGGACCTTTTCTTTATCAATTTTCATCACTTTTCTTGAAAGTTCATTAAAATAGTACTGGAAAATTTCAATTAACAGCTCATCTTTTGATGCGAAGTATGTGTAGAAAGCACCCTTTGATATCCCGCACGCATTCACAATGTCCTGAACTGTTGTCGTTTGAAAACCTTTCTCTGCAAATAATTTGATCGCTGCGCGGATTAATTCCTCTTGTTTCTTCTTCATATTCATCTTCATCACCGGATATATAAAAATAAAGTGAAACTTTCATTAGCAGGGGTTTTTCCTTCATCCCCCACTGAAAATTTCCAAACGATGTTACTGTACAGTCTGTGTTGCCCGAATTTAAAAGCATCAGCCCCTTTGGAACATGATCCTTCAAGCCGGCTCCAAGTATGCTTAATGCTATATTTTTCACAAAAACCTTGAACTCAAAAATTAAGTCAGTTATATTATAACTAGTATATGACCGGTCAGTCAATTTCTTTCGGGTTACTGGTCAATCTATTCTAAAGGAGTGCTGTAGAGACTGTGAAACGAATCATTCAGTTCTGTCTTAACAACAAGTTTGCAATTTGGCTCATGACTTTAATCGTGACAGGGGCAGGCATTTACGCCGGCATGAATATGAAGATGGAAACCATTCCGAATATCGATGCCCCGATTATGCTGATTACTGCCAGCGATCCGGGAGCTGCACCGGAAGAAGTTGAAAATAAAGTGACGCAGCCGATTGAGCAAAGTATTAAAAATCTTTCTGGTATCCAAACTGTATCCACTTCATCCACCGAGAGCAGTTCCCAGATCCAGCTGGAGTTTAAATACGGCCAGGATATGGACCAGGCCAAAAAAGATATCCAGGATGCAATTGAAAAGGTGGATCTTCCGGACAATATTGACACTCCTGAAGTCACAAGAATCAGCATCAATGATTTCCCAATCCTCTCCTTAAGCGTCTCAAATAAAGAGCAGTCCTTTCAAGATTTAACCAAAATCATTGAAGACGATCTTGTTCCAAAACTGCAAAGCATTGACGGCGTGTCAGATGTTCAGGCCTCAGGGCAGTATGTACAGGAAGTCCAATTGACCTTTGACCAAAATAAGATGAACGCACTGGGACTGGATGAAGATACTGTCAAACAAGTCATTCAGGGCTCTAATGTGACGGTTCCGCTCGGGTTAATCAACTTTGGAAAAGCAGACAAATCCGTTGAAATTGATGGGAATGTCAAGTCATTAAAATCCTTTGAAAATATGAAAATTCCGTATCAGCCTGCTTCAAATTCTGCAGCTGCCACTTCCGCTTCTGCTGCAGCCGCTGCTTCGGGAACCCGGGCCGCAGCGCAGACAGGCGTTCCGACAGTTGCTTTAAAAGATATTGCTGACATCAAAGTCGTCGGCAAGCACGAGTCCATTTCGAAAACGAATGGAAAAGATTCAATCGGCATCCAAATCACAAAGGCGCCGGATGCCAATACAGTAGATGTTGCCGATGCCGTAAATGAAAAAGTCAAACAGTTCAAAGCTGACTATAACGGCATGGAGGTATCCACGATTCTGGACCAGGCTACGCCAATTAAGGATTCCGTGAAAACCATGCTTGAAAAAGCGATCATTGGGGCAGCCTTTGCGATTCTCGTGATCCTGCTGTTCTTGCGGAATGTGCGTTCTACGATCATCGCGGTGATTTCCATCCCATTATCGCTGCTGATTTCTTTCATCATCTTAAAACAGCTGGATATCAGCTTAAACATTATGACATTGGGTGCAATGACGGTTGCAATCGGGCGGGTGATTGATGACTCGATTGTCGTAATCGAAAACATTTACAGGCGCTTAAGCCTGCCCGGTGAAAAACTGCATGGAAAAGAACTGATCCGTGAATCAACTACTGAGGTTTTCAGGCCAATCTTGTCTTCTACGATTGTGACAGTGGTGGTCTTTATCCCGCTTGCGCTTGTAAGGGGAATGGTCGGCGAACTGTTTCTGCCTTTCGCCCTGACTTTGATCTTTGCCTTGCTCGCCTCGCTGTTAATCGCGATTACCGTTGTGCCGATGTTTTCCCATTCCCTGTTCCGAAACGGGCTCAAGAAAAAAAGCACGCATTCAGCAGAAGGCCACGGCAGGCTTGCAACCGGCTATAAAAAAGTACTGAACTGGTCGCTGAACCATAAGCTGGTAACTTTCGGGCTGGCATGCCTGCTTTTGGTCGGAAGTTTATTTTTAACGCCGCTGATCGGTGTCAGCTTTATCGAAAATGAAGGCCAGAAAGTGGTTTATGCGACCTATTCACCGGATCCCGGCGAAACCCTTTCTGATGTAAAAAAAGCCTCGGCAAAAGCTGAAGATTATTTACTTAGCCATAAAGGGGTTAAAAATGTACAATATTCCATCGGTGACTCGGCTTACAGCATGAACCGCAACTCTGCCGTATTTGTTGTCGAGTATGATGAGGGCACAAAGCATTTTGATAAAGAACCGGAAAAAATCATCAAGGCCCTTCAAAAAACAACGGACCAGGGCACCTGGAAATCCCAGGACTTTACCTCGATGTCAAGCGATGATTTAACGATGTATGTATACGGCGAAGATCTTGACGAAATCAAGCCGGTTATTAACAAAATTGAGAAAGTCATGAAAAACAATGACCATTTAAAAAATGTTGAAACCAGTCTTTCGAAGACCTATCAGCAATACACACTGATTGTCGACCAGGATAAACTCAGCGCGCTTGGTTTAACAGCCGGGCAGCTTGGAACCGGGCTTGCCCAAACCGGAACCCGGCCTGTCCTGACATCAGTTGAAAAAGGCGGCGAAGAGTTAAATGTTTATATCGAAGCCGCAAATGCCAATTACGATCAAATCAGTGACTTGACGAACAAAAAGGTGACAACTTCGCTCGGTACAAAAGTGGCGATAAAAGATGTGACGAAGGTGAAACAGGATGAAACGCCTGATGCAGTCACGAAGCGGGACGGAAAAATCTATGCCAGTGTCACCGGAAAAATCAAAACGGCAGATGTTTCCAAGGTGACCCAATCTGTTCAGAATAAAGTCGACCGGCTGGATATTCCGAAACACATTCATGTTGAAACCGGCGGCGTAACAGAAGATATCAACGATTCATTTACAAAATTGGGCTATGCAATGCTGGCTGCGGTTGCGATCGTTTATCTGGTGCTCGTGATCACATTCGGCGGGGCGCTGGCGCCATTTACGATTCTTTTCTCGCTGCCATTTGCAGTGATCGGCGCATTGGTGGCACTCTTTATCACGAATGAAACAATCAGCGTCACGGCCATGATCGGCGCACTGATGCTGATCGGGATCGTCGTCACAAATGCGATTGTGCTTGTGGACCGCGTCATTCACAAAGAAAGAGAAGGGCTCACAACGCGTGAGGCCTTGCTTGAAGCAGGCGCGACAAGGCTGCGCCCGATTTTGATGACGGCCTTTGCCACCATCTTTGCGCTCATGCCGCTTGCACTTGGCTACGGTGGCGGCGGCCTCATTTCAAAAGGCCTTGGCATCACCGTCATCGGCGGTTTGACAAGTTCCACCCTGTTGACACTGCTGATTATCCCGGTTGTTTACGAGTTTTTAATGAAATTCAGCAAGAAGAAAAATCATGCAGAATAGAGTAAGTATCTTAATTGATAAAGTGAAACTTCCATAAGTAGGGGTTTCCCTTCATCCCCCACTTATGGTTAGTTGAACCAATCGGACCTTTACGGGCAGTTTGATCTCCCACCTATCTTTTTCGTACCTTGAATTTTGAGGTGGGAGTCTTACTGCCCGTTAAGAGTGGGATAAGCCTTCCCGGCCGCTTTCGGGAAGGCTTACTTTCTAAATGGGCAGCATGGCCTCAACATTTGAGGAGATCAGGTGCCGCTTTTTTATTCCCTTAGCCGCGGTAAGTAACCGCCCGTTTTTTAAGCGCACGCCATGACGCTTCAAACTGCTTTCTTTCGACCTGTTTTTTCTTGATGCCGGAAAGCGGATCATTTACATACACATGGCCGGCGTCAAAACCCACTAAAACCACTGCGTGCAAATCGAGCGGTGTTTTAATGGTTTCACCTTTATGCTTCCATTTTTCCCACCTGTCCGGAAGCCGGTAATCTCCCGTCGTCCAAACGACAACAGGACGGCCTGCTTCTACCTGTTCGAGCACCCTGTCAAATGAAGAGCCGGTCAGATTATTCGCGCGCCCCGGCATATAACGGTCAAGCAGTGCGGCAATTTCACGGTCATATACAGCATAGCCCGGTTTCCTGCCAGTCATATCTCCCACGAAACCGTCCGCCGGATCTCCCCACCCGGTAATATCACCCGCTGTTGTTTTTTTAAGCGGATCGATCTCTTTTTTTATTTGGTTTGCAAGTGACATTTTATCCGCTTTTACCCCGGCATAACGGAGAACCATTGCGAGGCTGGTTACTTCGCAGCCGTACTTCAGTTCGGGATTTTGCCGGATCAGCGGGACATTTAACAGAATTCGATTATTCTTTCTTTTATTTGCAGTTGGATTCGGCATGTCCCGGCCGGCTGAATGCTGCGTGTTGTTCATCTGTTTTGCTTGATTTTCCTGCTTGGGCTCTATTTTTCCCGCGCGTTCCTTCCCCGTTTCACCGCCGCCCGTACAGCCTGCCATTAACAGGAGAATACATGCCATACACATTTTCCGGATTCTCATCTATTCCCCCCCTTGGTAATCCAAAGCAGACTTCTTACGCTGGTATCCTGCCTAAATAAACAAATTTTATTCCCGAATTGATTTTATCAATGAATTTCAATTGATAAGTGGAGACTTTAAATGAAAATATAAATTTTAAAGCCAGACATGATATTTTAAAAGAATCCTATATTAATAAGGCTTATCCTTATAGTTTAAAATTATTATAAATAAATATTGATTTTTAAAAGAAACATGGTATCATTTTATTGTAATGATTATAAAAAGGTGGGAAAAATATGAGCGATCAACAGAAATTGACAACGAGCTGGGGTGCCCCGGTCGGAGACAACCAAAACTCAATCACAGCCGGACACCGCGGGCCAACACTGATCCAGGATGTCCATTTGCTTGAAAAACTGGCGCATTTTAACCGTGAACGTGTTCCGGAACGTGTTGTCCATGCAAAAGGTGCGGGTGCCCATGGATATTTCGAAGTCACCAACGACGTGACCGTGTATACGAAGGCCGCTTTTTTATCACAGGTTGGCAAGCGCACCCCGCTGTTCATCCGTTTCTCAACGGTTGCCGGCGAGCTGGGTTCAGCCGATACTGTCCGTGACCCGCGCGGCTTTGCGGTGAAATTTTATACTGAGGAAGGAAATTACGATCTGGTTGGCAATAATACGCCCGTTTTCTTTATTCGTGACGCGATAAAATTCCCCGATTTTATCCATACGCAAAAAAGAGATCCGAAAACCCATTTAAAAAATCCGACAGCTGTTTGGGATTTCTGGTCCTTATCTCCTGAATCCTTACATCAAGTGACATATTTAATGGGAGACCGCGGCATTCCCGCGACATTCCGCCATATGAACGGTTATGGCAGCCATACTTATAAGTGGACAAACGCACAAGGAGAAGGGGTTTGGATTAAATACCATTTCATTACGGAGCAGGGGGTAAAAAATCTTGATACCCAGCTTGCCGGGCAGCTTGCTGGCGAAAATCCGGATTACCATACAGAAGATTTATTTAATGCCATTGAAGCAGGCGACTATCCGGCTTGGAAATTATATGTGCAGATCATGCCATTGGAAGATGCCAATACGTACCGCTATGATCCGTTCGATGTGACAAAGGTATGGTCCCATAAAGATTATCCGCTGATCGAAGTCGGCCGCATGGTCTTAAACCGCAATCCGGAAAACTATTTTGCAGAAGTCGAACAGGCCGCATTCTCTCCTGGCACACTTGTCCCGGGCATTGACGTTTCACCTGACAAAATGCTGCAGGGCCGCCTGTTTGCCTACCACGATGCCCAGCGTTACCGGATCGGAGCCAATTATAACCAGCTGCCGATCAACCGGCCAAAATCGGAAGTGAACAATTACCAGCGTGATGGTTTTATGAATGGAAGCAAAAACGGCGGCGGCTCCGTTTATTATGAGCCAAATAGTTTCGGCGGCCCGCAGGAAGATCCGCAGGCAAAACAAGCAGCTTATGAAGTGAAAGGTTTTGCGGACAGCGTTTCTTACAATGAAAACGACCATTATTCGCAGCCGGGCGCATTATACCGGCTGATGAGTGAAGAAGAACGCACACGTCTTGTGAACAATATCGTCCATTCGATGAAACCGGTCGCCTTAGAAGAAATCAAACTCCGCCAAATCGGCCATTTCTATAAAGCCGACCCGGAATTTGGCAAACGGATAGCGGACGGTCTTGATTTACCGCTGCCAACTGAACCTGTTGCAGAATAAAAAACCCCATACAGATAAAGAGGCTGTCTGATAAATCCCTAAAAAGAGGCAAGAGGAGAAAACAAAAAAGTCTTTCTCCTCTTGCCTCTGTACTCAGAATGACTTTTTGGACAGCCCCTTTATGTTAATGGGAAACTTAGCGATCAGGCGCCATGAATTAAATTTTTTTCTTTTTGCACACGGACTTGTTTTGCCGGCCGGCTGCTGAACATTTCATCAATACGGACAAAACGGATGCCGCGTCTTTTCATTTCAGGCAGCGCCGTACGCAGCCCTTCAATCGTGTAGTGAGGGGCGTCTTCATTCGCACCCCATGTTACGCCGCAATCATGCAGCAAAATCACATCCCCGCCTTCTGCTTTTTTCAAAAGGCCCCGGGATATTTTCTCGGATCCGCCCTTACTGCGCCAATCTCTGAACATCCGCGACCACAACACCATTTGAAACTGCCTGTGGAGGAAGAAATCAAATAAATGGATCATGCCCCATGGCGGGCGGTAATATTCCGGCTTTTCCCCAATGATTTTTTCAACGATCCGCGCCGCTTGCTCCAACGCACGTTCATTTTTCCAAGGGGACATCAGCCAGTTGCAGTGGTGCTTATAATTATGAATGCCGACTAAATGCCCTTCCCGATGCATGCGTGCAACCAGTTCCGGATACTGTGCTGCCCGCTCCCCGACAACAAAGAAAGTTGCTTTGATATTCTGCTGTTTCAGAAGATCAAGCAGCTCCGGGGTATACAACGGATCAGGCCCGTCATCAAATGTCAGGGCCATTCCCTGTTCTTTCTTTCCTTTGCGTTTCACTCCAATGCTGAACCACGCAGATAAAATATATGGAATCATAGCGTAAATGATCATCAGGAAACATACGACCGCAATTACGTGAATCAATATGCTGATCACTTCCTTAAAGCATTATTTTTTAAAACTTTGCTCCTTGTTTCAATTAATGCGGCTGGTTCATCAGCCAGGCTTTTTTCTTCATCCTTGAATATTTTCCGCGTACCATGAACGGAATCTGGCGTTTTGGCGTATCCAGCCATTTCGATGCTTTAGATTGGCAAATCACATGAAGAGCTCTAAAAGCTGCTTCCTTATTCTGGATATTTTTTGTGCTATTTTTCATTTTTGCAAGCCGTTCCCGATGTTTGAGCAGTTCAATTAATTTTTGCAGCAGATCCTGCTCGTCTGCTGCCTGCACTGCCACGCCCGCCTGTATTAAAAAAGCGGCATTATCTTCTTCCTGCCCCGGCAACGCCTTGTATAAAATCATTGGCAGTTCCATTGCCAGCGCTTCTGAAGTCGTCACACCGCCGGGCTTTGTCACCATACAATCCGAAACAGCCATTAAATCAGTCACATCATTGACATAACCTTTTATATATACCGCATGCTTTGTGCCTTTTAAATTCTGCTCCAATTGGGCGCGCAGCTTTTCATTATGCCCGCAGACAATCAACAGCTGGATGCTGAAGGGGATGGTATCCAGCTTTTCAACCCTGAACAGCCCGCTGGCGAAGATACCGTCTCCCCCGCCCATCACAAGAACAGTTGGCAGGTCCGGGTTAAGACGGTATTTCGCGCACAACTCTTTTTTATTTTGCGGCTTCAGAAAACCCGGTTTAATGGGTATGCCGGTATAAGATATTTTTCTGCCCGGTATCCCCAGCCGGATGAGCTGCTGGCGGACCTGATATGAACCTACCAGATAATGATCGGTATACGCGTGCAGCCAATAGCTGTGGTGTGTATGGTCTGTTATCACGGTGACAAGCGGAATATCAATCAAACCGTATGCCTTTAATTTCGAAATCACGCTTGAAGCAAACGGATAGGTGCTGACAATAATTGAAGGTTTGTATATGAGCAGCATGCGCAGCGTTTTTTTCATGCCGACTGAAAAAAATGCGTTTAATGCTTTTGATAATGTATTTGTTTGATAGGTTTTACGGTAAAAGTAACCATAAAGGCTTGGAAATTTTTTAATGCTTTTCATATAAACATAGTGGCTAAGAGGATACAGATTCGGATGCACCCATTCCATAAAATCAACCACTGATGATTCAATTTCAGGGGAACGGATTTTCATCGCCTGTTCAATTGCATGCGCCACCTGCAAATGCCCTTCCCCAAAAGTACCTGTTAATATTAAAATTTTATCTATTTTTTCACCGGTCATAAGTCTTCCCTCAACTTTTCCATGTCCATTTTTTTGCCTGAATTTGTTTCTCCGCTGCTAAAAATCCACTTATATGGAAGCGTCTATCCATCCGCCAAAGAACGGCAGGTGCACAGCTGATTTTTCCTGCCCGCTCATATAATGAACAGACTTCTTCACATGGAAAATGGTTCATCTTTGGACGAAAAAATTTTTTCATCCCGCCCACTGCAATGATGATTACCGGGGCCTTTTATTTTTTCTTCCGTTTTTCCATTTTCGGTAAAACCATGTGACCGATAGTCCAAGTGAGTACCAGGATAAAATGAGTAAAACAATTCCCCCTAAGAGCGGGATACTGGCCAGGGCAATCATAATGGTGGCACCTGTTAAAAGTTTCAGCCATTCCGGTCTTCCCCGCAGAATGGTAAATTCATTGCCGATCTCCCTGCTGATAAATACCATACCGGCGAGAAAAGATAGAAATACGCCGAGCAGGATGACAAGCAAAAGCGGTATGGCAATTACGGTAATGGCCAGAAGCAGGCTAAGTGCGCTTAGTGCAAGCATCATCAGAAAACCGGTCAGAATTAATTTTCCCGGTTTCAGATACGGCAACTTGGTATCGTTAAACGCATGCTTATGGGCCAGCATGCCAAAAAGAACCGTTAAGATGATCATGATCAAGCTAATGGCCAGCCTGGTGATCCATAGGGAAATCATAATGATGCCGGCAAAGATCATGCTGTCTAACGTTTCATTATTCATATTCACCGAAATAACATGCTCAGTTACATTGGCGCCCGGTTCCTGGTTAATCTTCCCGCCGAGCACAAAGACCGAACCGTGAATATCCGCCGTTTTTTTAATTGTCAAATCTCCGTTAATCACAACAACCGCTGTCCTTACATCCCCGCTTATCACCGCATGATCACCGAGCACAATGACGTTTTCCACTTTTTCATGGCTGGGGATCACGGTTTTCTCGTCATGAAAAACGATTCTTTTCTCTTTTGCCATTGCCGGATGGATGGCTGTCCCCATGGCGCCCATGCCCAGCAAGAACAATGCTATAAAGCAGATCAAAGTTTTTTGTGCGCTCATGATTTTCTCCTTCCTACTCCTTAAGTGGCTTCATTTTTAACAGGTTTAATACCAACCATAAGCAGATAGCCAACATGACAGATGCGGCAATCGCAATGATCGCAAATAAGCTTGGAATCGCAGAAAAAATAGAAAGTGCAATATGGAAACTGCTGGCGCAGATATTGACGAGCGCAGAAGCAATATTCACGCCAACATAAAACGGTGTTCTTAAAACAAAATACATCGTAAACCCGGCCGCCAAAACACAAAGGGTGAAAAACCAGATCAATCCGTGGTAATTCATTTCTAAACGATTTTCCTGTTGCGAAATTTTTGCTTTCACTGCTTTTTCAAAATGAAAATCAGGCGGCTCAATATGATGATAAAAGCTGATGAATTCTGTTTTTACCGCCCGAAGCTGCTCAAGTTCTTTCCGGCAGGCCGGGCAGACAGAGAGATGCGATTCCACTTTTTGGCGCTCCTTTTTATTTAATTCATGATCGATAAAAGCTGACAGCAAATCCTCGACATGCTCATCCATTACATCACCCTCTTGAAAGTTCATTTTTTAACAGCTTTCTTGCATTGCTGATGCGCGACTTCACTGTTCCGAGCGGGATATTCATCATGTTGGCTATTTCGCCGTACGAATAACCCTGAACGTCACGCAGGATCAAAACCGTCCGATGCTCAGGCGTGAGCCTCTGTATCGCATCCTGCAAATCAAATCTTATGTTGGCTTGTTCAATATTCGATGTCGTTCTGCTGATTGTTTCCTCATCGATCTGAGATTGGAATGCCGTTTTTTTCTGCAGCTTTTTCAACCGGTCGTAACATAAGTTAGAAACAATCCTTGTCATCCAGGATGCAAAAGCATAGGCATTTTCGAGTTGATTAAGAGCGTAATAAGCCTTAACAAACGCTTCCTGGGCAATGTCCTCCGCCTCCATCCTGTCATTGACCATTGCATAGGCATGCCTGAACACTTCTCCTTTAAATCGGGTAACAAGCGCCGCAAATGCATCCACATCCCCGCTCTTGGCCTGATGGATTAATTTTGTCAGATCCTGCTCCACCTTTTTCAACTCCCTCTAATATGCAAAGAGGTAACTTTTTTGCCGCAATTTCAGGCATGTGCCGGGCAGAAAAGAATATGCAGGTCATGCACACTCCTGCTTTATTCCTGTCTATTATGTCATATTTTTCTATTTTGGATGATTTTACAGGCCGTACAAAACCATTTCTCCTTCAATTATTACTCCTTTCCCTTAAATTTCCATCTTTTCATGAAGAATCCCCCTATTCCAACCAGACAAAAGAACAGTAAAACTCCCAAACCTGCAGCTAAAAGCCCATGTTGTTTTACAGGAAACAGGCCGCCTATTTTTTCCAGAAAAAGTGCATAGGACTTTCCTAGAAATAATACGGCAAACGACCACGGGTAAATCCCTGTGAATGTCAGCAGAAAATATTTCCATTTACGGACTTTGCAGAGGCCGGCTGCATAGGAGATGTAATTGCCGATGCTGAACGGGCGTGTCAATGCAATGCTCCAGACGCCGAAACGGTTAAATAATTGCTGCCCCATCGCAATGCCTTTTTGAAACTTGGGCGGGATGCGGTTTTGTAATTTGAGCGCAATCGTATACGGAATGAAACTTGCTGCAGTATAAATAAGCGACATTACACCTGCTGAAAATGCAATCTGAACAGCCGTTAATTTCAAAACATAGCCGTATGAAAGAATGATAAAGATGCCGGGAAAAGGAATGGATGCCCCTTCGAGAAACATGACGGCATATACGCCGTAAATTCCAAGCCCCTGCAAAATTTCAATAAGATGTTGAAACATACAGCTTGTCCTTTACCGGTTTCTTCAATTCTTTTTTTACCTTGCGATCAAGCAGTGCATGGACAACCGAAACCATCTCTCTATCCTGTACGTCAATCTCTTGATGGTAAGCACGGATCTGCCTGTAAAAATAATCCATTTTTTGTTCATTCATTAAAATATCCATGAACTGCTTTTCAACCGGCTGTCTGTAATCCAGTTCAAATACCAGCCCGCGTTGTTTTAAAAATGCGAGATTCACTTTTTCCTGTCCGGGCAGTGCAGAATGGATAAAAATCGGCAACTTTTTCCGGAGCACCTCACTGATGGTCACGCCGCCCGGTTTCGTGATAATGGCGTCGACTTCATCATACAGCTGGCTCATTTCCCTGCGCGACTGGATATAAGGGATCGGGATGATATGTTTCAAATTCCAGGATTTAATCCTGTCATAAAGCGCCTGATTTTTGCCGCACAACACATAGTAATCAAAGCCTTGTGATGATTTTAATTTTTTCAGCAGACGCGACAGTTTTCCTAAGCCGCTGTTGCCGCCGGATATTAAAATTTTCTTGCGGGAAGAACGGCGGTGAACCGTTCCCAGCATAAATTCACCATGGACCGGAATTCCCGTTACATAAATTCTCCGCCCGGGCACGCCTTCTTTTTCCAACATGGCCTTCACGTTTTGGCTTGGAACAAAATGGACATCGATATCTTTTTTCCCCCACATCCCGTTTACAAAAAAATCGGTATAAGCATTGATTACCGGGATCCGGATGGTGCCTTTTGATTTCAACTTATTGAGCAGCATGGACGGGAAACTATGCGTACAGATGATCAAATCCGGCTGTTCCTCCAAGATCAGCATTTCCATTTTTTTGATAAAAAGCTGCTGGTATAGTTTCAGCAATACGGTCTGATCTGAATCCGAATTAATGAAGTGTTTATACAGCCATTGATAGCTCCGCGGCGCCTTCGAAATCCATTTCAAATATGTTTTTGATACAAGTCTTTCAAATGTTTCGCTTGTGTAAGAAATCAAGTCCACCTTTTTAATCTCCGGCTGCTCATCCAATTGTTCCAGTCTATTTATTAACGTGTCTGCAACCTGATGATGGCCCGTCGGTATTTTAAGCAAAGGTAAAATTAAGATTTTTTTCATCTGCGTCCCCCTCCTTTTAAACGGAAATCTTCTATTTTATGAAAAGACTGCAAAAAGGAGCAGGAAGTTCATTGCGGTTTTAGATTCGTTTATTTTCTTTTTTAAATGCCTGCAAAAAACATCTGCCATGCATGTTCCTGTGGCAGGCATAACTCTAACTGATCAGAAAATCATCATAATCTTCTGGCCCCCGTATTGGAGCCGTGTTTATCACAATCACGTACTTCAACCTTTAACAACTCATTCAGCGCAAAGTACGACAGCCTATCGCAATCGAGTAGGAGGCTAATCATTATTTGATTAGCCGACCTCTCACACCACCGTGCGTACGGTTCCGTACACGGCGGTTCTAAAGTTTACGACCTTACAGACAGATAATAATCCAGAAAACTTATATACCTTGCTCTTCGGAAGAGTTCGTTTGTTAAGGTTCTGGTTAAGATATGGCTGCCGGCAATTCTCCAGTAGCCTTTTCTTGTGTTTGCCCATTCCCAAGCTTTACTTTTATTGATCCCTA
>NZ_KB893982.1 GCF_000374345.1 Heyndrickxia acidiproducens DSM 23148 | reverse complement strand
TCGATTTTCTCCAACCTTAATAGATCCTTGCTTAAAAGCGTATAATGCGGGCATTTTCCTCCTAAGAAAGCACGAATCAAAGGGTCATTCTGGAGCGATTGAAAATGAAACATACGGGAGCAATCTGTCATCCAGCCCGCAATCAGATATACAAATATTTTACTTAGAGGAAATTTGGCATTGTCTTTCTTTAAGCAATCAAACCCCCGGAAAGTCTGCTGGATTTTCATCCGTTCCAGAAATTGCAGAAATGGGAGGATGCCACTAAATTTTGTACTATTCTTTAAATTGAATTCATATTTAATTCTTGAGACAGGAATGATATAATTCACCTTAAAGGTGCCCCCTTTCTTGGTTATTGTTTTTTTCTCAAAATCAATTATACCAAAGGATGGGGCACTTTTTTATTTTAAATTACTATTTTACTTTCGTAATCTGGGATAATAAATCAATGCTGTTAAAAAATTCTTTTATTCACACTTTACAACTAGGATTAATTGGTTTAAAATTGACATAACATTTAAAATTGATAATCGATACAGAATCTGGAAAGGAGCACTTTTTATGTATGAGCAGTTTCCCGTCATCCCTGGCGCATCGTCATTTTTCTTTAAAGGGAATGACATTGGCATCCTGATTTCGCATGGTTTCAATGGCACCCCGCAAAGCGTTCGTTTTCTTGGAGAGTATTTGGCATCGAAAGGATTTTCGGTTCATGCGCCGCGGCTCAGCGGGCATGGTACCCATTACAGGGATATGGAGCGCTGTACCTGCAAAGACTGGATCAATAGCCTTGAGGAGGGGTACCGGTTTTTAAAGCAGCATTGCCGGGAGATCTTCGTTATCGGCCAGTCCATGGGCGGCACGTTAACTTTAAACCTGGCCGAAAAGTACACCGATATCCGGGGAATCGTCTTGATTAATGCGGCGATCAACAGCATTCCTGTCCTGGAAAAGTGCCTGCTGGAACAACAGTTGGGATTGATTGATGAAGCCGATCCGGATATTAAAGCACCTGGTGCAAAGGAAATTACATATGACAAAGTACCTGCTTCATCCATCCGCGAGCTGCTGGCTGTCATGCAGGAAACGCACCAAAAACTTTCACGGATCAATTGCCCTGCACTGCTCTTCCAGTCAATCGAGGATCATGTCGTGCCGCCGGAAAACACAAACGAAATCGCGGCAGGCATTCGCTCAACATTCAAACCAATCATCCCGCTCCGCAATTCTTATCATGTTGCCTCATTGGATCAGGAAAAAGAACAAATTGCCGAACAATGCAGCTTGTTTATTCAAAAAGTCATGCATAAAAATACAATAACTGCAATAGAATGAGTTTCAAACATTCTTTCTAAACTCCGAAAATACTTCATGGGGATGGAGATGGGTTATGGGGAACTTGCTTCGGGAAGCAATTGAAAAGAAAAGGCAATTTTTAATGGCCCAACTGATCGCAATGGGCACCTACCCGGAAAATGACAAACAGCTTTCCAAACTGACATTAACAGAACTTGAAAAAGAGTATGCCTATTCTAAGAAAAAAGAGCAAGAATCCAGAGCAGCCGGAGACCAATAAGACTCCCGGCTGCTTTTTCTCCTGCATAAGTCCGGCAGCTGCTAAATGCCGGAGGATTCACTTCAAATCCCGGCCCCAAATGTATTTGGTGACAATCCAGACCTATTTATACTGTATATTGGTATAATATACCTATATAAGCAGCATGGAAATGGGGGAAAATAGATGTTTTTGAGAAAGACTAAACAAGATAAAGATGTTTCTAAGCTCGATTTTGAAAGTGGAAGGGGGAATATAAACGATATTAGTAGTAATGAAGTTGAAAACCAATTAAAAATGATTGGGCTGACAAAGAAAGACTTGCAGATTATAAATACATTACAGCCATTTGTTTTAGAGAAAATTGATTACATTGTTGACAGGTTTTATAAAAATCTTGAAAACGAACCATCATTGTTCAAAATAATCAATGATAACAGTTCAATTGATAGATTAAGAAAGACTTTGAAGCAACATATTATTGAAATGTTTGATGGAGTAATAGATGAATCATTTTTTGCAAAAAGAATTAAGATTGCACAAGTGCATGTTAGAATCGGTCTGAAAACGAAATGGTATATATGTGCCTTTCAGGATTTGTTTTTATCCCTTATCAATATATTTGAAGAAAGTATCCCAAATAAAGAAGAGATCATTCTTGCAATAAGAGCGGTATCAAAAATACTTAACTTAGAACAACAATTGGTTTTAGAAGCATATGATGCGGAAACAGAAAGGTTAAAAGAAGCGATAGATGAACAAAAAAAGGCAGTACGGAAAAATGTGGAAAGTGCCACACAAAATTTGGCTGCTATTTCCGAAGAAACAAATGCTTCATTTCAACAATTGCTTTCCGAATCGGATGAGATCGTTTCACATGCTAATCAGGGAACTGAATTATCTATACTTGCTAAAGAACGGGCTGAAAATGGCCGGGAACAAATCCACAGACAGGCCCTGACCATGTCAAATATAAACAGCTCTGTAGAAGATATATCTCATGATGTGAGCGTATTGTTGAAAATATTAGACCAAATGCAAGAAATCGTCAATATGGTTACAGATATTTCTGACCAAACGAAATTGCTTTCATTAAATGCGGCCATAGAAGCTGCAAGGGCGGGGGAATATGGCAAGGGTTTTTCTGTTGTAGCCGCTGAAGTTCGTAAATTATCAGGACAAACAAAGCGTTCAGTAACGAATGTATCGTCTTTGATTTTAAACATCAATGCTCAAGTGGAAAAACTGACAAAATCACTTGGGAAAATTAGCGCAGAAGTAGAAAGCGCTAACACAAATATGGAAACGACTGAAAATTATTTTGAACAAATTTTAAATGCAATGAAAGAAACAATGCTTCAAAATAATAAGATTCAAGATGAACTTGTTACAACTGTAAAAGTAGTAAATGAACTCGGCGAAGCGTTTGAAGAGGTGGCCGCCTCTGCAGATAGCCTTGCTTCCATTACACATAAGATGAACTAAAGGAATGTGGCCAACCAGAACCTGGCTGGCCTTAATATCTGGAATTGATCTGTTATGCCTTTTTCTGAGAAACTCATTCTGCATAGGAGTTGATGAATCTGAATTTATTTTAATCTGGATTAATCAAATTTGCGTTTGAATGAAAACTCGGTTATCATTTATTCAAATATAAATTTGAATATAAAGGAGGCGGTTATTTTGAGTAATCAAGATACCTGTGAAATTTATCTTTATGATGAAGAAAAGGTCAATCATGTACAGGAACTGCTGCAAAGTGAAGATATCGTTCATGCTGTCCGGTTGTTTAAGGCGCTCGCAGATGAGAATCGGGCGAAAATTGCTTACGCGCTGTGCCATGAAAAGGAGTTATGCGTGTGTGATGTTGCTAATATCATCGGTTCTTCCGTTGCGACAGCCTCTCACCATCTGCGAATGCTCAGCAGACAAGGAATCGTTAACCATCATAAAGATGGAAAAATGGTCTTTTATTCTTTAAAAGATGAACGGATTAAACCGCTTATTTCTCTTGCACTGATAAATCATAAACAAGAGGGGATTGTCAATGCCTGAGTTACAAGTTAAGTCATATCGTGTTCATCGATTTGACTGCATGGAATGCGCGAATAAGTTTGAAAAAAATGTCAAGCGGTTAGACGGCGTTCTTGACGCTAAGGTTAATTTTGGCGCTTCTAAAATCATGGTTACTGGCAACACCACAATTGAAGCATTGGAAAAAGCGGGGGCGTTTGAAAACTTAAAAGTCAGGGATGAAGCAGAACAAATCATTGAACATGAACCCTTTTGGAAGCAAAAAGAAAATTTTAAAATCTATATTTCTGCAGTTTTGCTCGTCATCAGTTGGCTATTAAGCAATCAATATGGGGAACAACATATTATTCCTGTACTTGGTTTCCTCGCGGCTATTATTATTGGTGGCTGCTCATTATTCATTGAAGGATTTAAAAATCTGATTCGTCTTGACTTTGATATGGATACCCTGATGACGATTGCGATTTTAGGAGCCGCTGCAATCGGTAAATGGGAGGAAGGCGCAACCGTTGTTATCCTCTTTGCGATCAGTGAAGCACTGGAAAGTTACTCAGCTGATAAAGCGAGGCAATCTATTCAATCGTTAATGAAAATCGCTCCAAAGCAAACCTTGATTCGCCGGAATGGCCAAGAATTACTGGTGCCCGTTGAAGAGGTACAGGTTGGTGACACAATGATTGTGAAACCCGGGCAAAAATTGGCTATGGATGGCGTTGTGACCAAGGGAACATCAACGCTCAATCAAGCGGCCATTACCGGTGAGTCAGTGCCAGTGACAAAAGGCATTGATGATGAAGTTTTTGCCGGGACTTTGAATCAAGAAGGATTATTGGAAGTCAAAGTCACAAAAAGGGTTGAAGATACGACGCTTTCTAAGATTATTCATTTGGTTGAAGAATCTCAGGCGGAAAAAGCCCCTTCACAAACGTTTGTAGACCGTTTCGCAAAAGTTTACACCCCGGCGATTATTATATTTGCCGTCCTGTTATCTGTGAGTCCCCCACTATTTATGGGTGCTTCCTGGGGAGATTGGATTTATTGGGGATTAGCCCTACTCGTTGTTGGCTGCCCTTGTGCGCTCGTTATTTCAACCCCTGCAGCGATTGTCACGGCGATAGGGAACGCCGCCAGAAACGGCGTCATCATCAAAGGAGGGATTCACCTCGAAGAAGCCGGTTCCCTTAAGGTCATTGCTTTTGATAAAACCGGTACACTAACGAGAGGGGTACCAGAGGTCACCGATATTGTGGCTTTTAAGGGAAATGAGCAGGAAGTTATTGCTTTAACAGCAGCTCTTGAAAAAGGGTCTCAGCACCCGCTCGCCTCGGCAATTGTTAGAAAGGCTGAGAACGAAGGACTGGAATTTAACGATATTTTGATTGAAGATTTTCAGTCCATTACGGGTAAGGGGGTCAAGGCCAGAGTGAATGGGACCATGTACTATGCCGGCAGCCCGAACCTTTTTGAAGAAATACGAACTGAGGGCATTGAAAAGGCTATTCACACAAAGATTGTAAGCCTTCAAAAGCAAGGAAAAACGGTAATGGCAGTTGGAACGGATACAGCTATTCTGGCTCTGATTGCGGTGGCGGACAAGCTGAGAGATTCAGCGGGAAATGTTATTGAAAAACTGCATCGCTCCGGCATTGAACAAACTGTAATGCTGACAGGAGACAACAAAAGCACAGCCGAAACGATTGGAAAAGAAGCCGGTGTTTCCGATATTCAGGCAGAATTACTACCGGAAGATAAGTTGGCCTGTATTCAGTCTTACCGTGGAAAACAAAAAGTTGCCATGGTTGGAGATGGTGTCAATGATGCCCCTGCGCTGGTAGAAGCAACCGTAGGAATTGCCATGGGCGGAGCTGGCACAGATACAGCTTTAGAAACAGCCGATATTGTCCTTATGTCTGATGATTTAACAAAACTGCCTTATACGATAAAACTAAGTCGTAAGGCATTGGCAATTATTAAACAGAACGTCACTTTCTCATTGGCTATTAAAGCTCTATCAGTACTTCTTATTTTTCCCGGCTGGTTAACCTTATGGATTGCTGTTTTGGCGGATGTGGGAGCGACCATCATTGTCACATTGAACAGCTTACGTCTTTCGAAGGTTAAAGAATGAAAATAGGATGAGTTATGAATAAATCGGGCTGCGGTTGATGTAAAAAATATAAAACCGGCAGCCTTTTTATTTTTGATCCTCAGCCTTCCAGTGCTACACTTAGAATAGATGGTTTCTTTTCCCTTTGTTGTGGAAAACTTCAGAAGAACCGAAGAAACCATAATACATTGGAAGGAGCAAAAGAACATGAACGAAAATCAATTCAACAAAGTTAAGAATGGAAAAGGGTTCATTGCCGCTCTTGACCAAAGCGGCGGCAGTACCCCTAAAGCATTGGCAAACTATGGCGTATCAAAAGACGCTTATAAAACAGAAGAAGAAATGTTTGATTTGGTGCATCAAATGCGGACAAGGATTATTACTTCACCAGCTTTTGACTCTAAATATATTCTTGGTGCCATTTTATTTGAACAAACGATGGAACGCGAAATTGAGGGTCTGAACACGGCTGAATATTTGGCTGAGAAGAAAGGCATTGTTCCGTTTTTAAAAATTGATAAAGGATTAGCAGAACTGTCTAATGGCGTACAATTAATGAAACCAATTCCGGGATTGGATGCCCTGCTTGATCGCGCGAATCAACATCATATTTTTGGTACAAAAATGCGTTCGGTGATTAAAGAAGCGAACCCGGAAGGCATTAAGGCTGTCGTGAACCAGCAATTTGAAGTTGCAAAACAAATTATTTCAGCCGGCCTGGTTCCGATTATCGAACCGGAAGTGGATATTCACAGCAAGGACAAAGAAAAATCCGAAGCCTTATTAAAATCTGAATTACTGAGCCATCTTAACGGCTTATCAGAAAATGAAAATGTCATGCTAAAATTAACAATTCCTACGGTTGCAAATACCTATAAAGAATTAGTCCAGCACCCGCGTGTGGTTCGTGTTGTTGTGCTTTCCGGCGGCTATTCCCGTGATGAAGCCAATAAAAAACTGAAGGAGAATGATGGATTAATCGCAAGTTTTTCGAGAGCATTAAGCGGGGACCTCAACGTCAACCAAACGGATGAGGAATTTAATGCTGCCTTAAAAGAGGCTGTAGTATCCATATATGATGCATCTGTCAATAAGAATGGATGAGATGAATGAAGCCAGCAGGTCTTGCTTTCAGATTGAAGGCGTCCTGCTGGTTCTTTTTTTTAATATCACAACCAATCTTAAAGCCTTTTTTGTTTTTTATGACAAAATAAGGGGTAAACAGCTAACGAGGTGATAGAATATGACGGAAAAGAAAAGGAAACCGCTCTCAAAAGGAAAGATGGATAACCCTGAACAATATTCAACCGAAAATGAGAGCCTGTTTGATAAATTTAAGAGTGAACAAACCGTTGATCCGATTCCGATGGAGGATTTAAACGAAGAAAAAGAAAATCATGATTCAAAGAATACTTCCTCCAGTGAAAAAAAGTATAAACCGGGAAAGTCATAAGCGCCCGCTTTTCATTTCCAAATCGTGAAATCAAAAAAACACCCCAACTAAAATACCATCTTTCATTCCAATCCTGATATCGTCATAAACATTTTCGATTTCAGGTTTTTTTCTGCCTAATTACCTGCCCGGGCTGTTTTAATCTGTTTCCCTGTTTTTTCAAAATTGGATTTGATGTTCCTGCGAAAACTATGAGAAGCATTGATCTTTTAGGATGAAAGTGATCTTTTACAAAACCGGAATTCCAATATCACAATGATATGATGAATGTTGCCAAAGGCTATGAGAAAATTTTTTTATTTTTTGTATTCAATGGAAAAAAATTCACTCAATTGTGGATTACAAGTAAACGGGTTTCTGCTATAATAGAATGCATATTCCATTAAAATAATTAGATTTATCAGAAATAGAAATTGAAAGACAGGAGGAACGAGATGACAACAAAGTCGAAGAATGTTTCAACGTATAAGTTTTATCTGAACGGCAAATGGATAGAAAGTGAATCAGGCCGGACAATTGAGATTCAATCTCCTTATCTTCATGAAACAATCGGCAGGGTACAAGCGATTACCCGGGATGAAGTGGATGAAGCCATCTATTCAGCACGGCAAGCCCAAAAAGAATGGGCACAAACCTCCCTTCAGGATCGTGCACATTACTTAAATAAGTGGGCAGATGAGCTCGTCAACATGGAATATGAAATTGCAGAAACAATCATGAAAGAAGTTGGCAAAAACTTCAAAGACGCACAGAAAGAAACTGTCCGGACAGCAGAATTAATCCGTTATACTGCTGAAGAAGCCCTCCATATGCATGGGAAAAGCATGGCAGGCGACAGCTTTCCGGGCGGTTCTAAAACAAAGCTTGCGATTGTAAAGCGTGTCCCGCTCGGTGTGATACTGGCGATTTCACCGTTCAACTATCCGGTCAATCTGGCAGCGGCAAAAATTGCACCGGCGTTAATGGCAGGCAATGCTGTCATTTTTAAACCGGCAACACAAGGGGCAATCAGCGGGGCGAAGATGATTGAGGCACTCGATAAAGCCGGACTTCCAAAAGGCCTGATCAGTTTAGTTACCGGCCGTGGCTCTGAGATTGGCGATTATCTAGTAGAACATCCCGGCATCAACATGATTTCTTTCACGGGTGGTACGAATACAGGCGTCCATCTTGCAAAAAAGGCTACAATGGTGCCGCTTGTGCTTGAGCTCGGCGGGAAAGATCCCGGCATTGTGCGTGAGGATGCTGATTTGCAAGAAGCAGTCAAGCAAATTATCAGTGGTGCGTATTCCTATTCCGGCCAACGCTGCACAGCCATCAAGCGCGTGTTGGTCCATGAAAGCGTGGCAAATCAGCTTGTTGCATTGTTGAAAGAAGAAATTGAAAAGCTGTCTGTCGGTTCTCCTGAACAAGACAGTGTGATCGTTCCTTTGATTGATGATGCCGCTGCAGATTTTGTGCAGGGATTAGTAGATGATGCCGTTGAAAAGGGTGCTGTCGTTGTAACGGGCAACAAGCGTAAACAGAACTTAATTTATCCAACGCTTCTTGATCATGTAACAACCGAAATGAGATTAGCCTGGGAAGAACCATTCGGGCCAGTCCTGCCTGTCATCCGCGTTTCTTCCGACGAAGAAGCAGTCCGGATTGCAAATGAATCAGAATTTGGCTTACAGGCCAGCATTTTTACAAAAGACATCGATAAAGCCTTCTCTCTTGCAAACCGGATTGAATCAGGCACCGTCCAAATTAACGGCCGTACAGAGCGCGGCCCGGACCACTTTCCATTTCTTGGCGTGAAGGGATCCGGCATGGGCGTACAAGGGATCCACAAAAGTTTGGAATCAATGACACGCGAAAAAGTGACCGTATTAAATATTACAAACTGAGACAATAGCAATAAATAGTCAGATGACCTGATTTTTGAGTGGCTGGCAAAAATAACATAAAGATTATGATGAAAAGCCCGTTAGGAAATAACTTTTCCAATGGGTTTTTCGTTTTCTTTGCCTAAAAAAAGCAGCTAATTTCACGGAATCAGTTGTAAGAATCCTGGGTGCATTCATTTTAGCAGAACTTAAAAAAACTGATGTGAAAAAATGGCGGCTTTTCCACATCAGCTTTTTTGTGATTCAAATGGACAGGGATTTTATCCGGAAGTTTGTACTTGCAGACTACTTAATGATTAAAACAGGGCAATGTGCCAGCTGGGAAACTTTCTGGCTGACACTGCCGAGCATTAACCCTTTTATATTTCCAAGCCCTCTGCTTCCCATGACAATGAGCTGATAGTTGCCTTCCTCTGCCTTTTTGACAATTTGAATAGCCGGGTCTCCCATTGCAATCAAAGGTTCTATTTCAATCTCTTCTTCTTCTGCCAGAGAAACGGCCTGTTTCAATAGATCATTATCTTCTTTTGCTTGTTCAGCATAAATATCTTCAACCGTTGCCTCCGACATGCCTTCTGCAATATTCAGGTTCCTTTCCACATGGATGACGCCCACTTTAGAGAATCTTTCCTTTGCGAAATTTAATGCGGTTTTTAACGCTTTATCACTCATTTCTGAACCATCTATCGCCACAAGGATGCGATTGAACATAAGATCATCTCCGGTAATCTAAATATGTAATGATAAGTTATCCCTGAAACACATCCGGCTAATATAGCTCGGCCGGCATAGTACAAAGCCTTTCATCACTTACTTTTTTCACGAACTGTGTAATCTTATCGTGCTCAATTACGAAGAAAACACGAAAAACCTGAAAAAATATATTCATAGTGATATTATACGACAATTTCGTGTATTTGGCATCCGGTAATCGGTAAAGATGCATGAAAGGAGTATATAATGATAGACGAGTAAATTTAATAGATGAACCTGCGCTATTATTTTTTTATATTTATGTAACCGGTGAAAGGTAATGAGAGCTTCTGCAGCCAATTTGGCCGGCAGCAATTTTGGTTTACGAATAAGGCCGTTTCATTTACGATAAGTATAGTAGAAATTAAATGACAGTAAAGGAGCAGACGATGGATAAGTCCTTTTTAAAAAAACTTTATCAAAAAGACCGGGTTGAAAGAATTGATGCACTTGTTTCTGCCCGGGTTTTACTGGAAGAAGATGCGGAACGATTAAAAAAAGGATCGCTATTGCCTCAGGAAACAGCGGACCACATGATAGAAAATCAAATTGCTGCATATGAGTTGCCGCTTGGCGTTGCGCTCCCTTTTTTAATAGACGGCAAAGATTACGTCGTTCCAATGGCTGTTGAAGAGCCATCCGTTATTGCTGCAGCCAGTTCCGCGGCCAAAACAATTTCCCTGGCCGGCGGATTCCAGACAGATATTCAAAGCCGGACAATGATCGGCCAGATTGCCTTATTAGACGTCCCGGACATGGATTATGCGGTAAAGATTTTGAATGCGAATAAAGAAGAGATACTTGAGCAGGCCAACGAATCACGCCCTTCTATTGTGAAAAGAGGAGGCGGAGCAAAAGACCTTTTCGTCCGGGTGATACAAGCAGACGAAACGGCCAAGACGCCGCCATTTTTAGTCATTCATCTCCAAATTGAGACATTGGAAGCAATGGGCGCCAATATCATTGACACAATGGTAGAAGCAGTAAAACCTGTTGTTGAAGATTTAACAAAAGGAAGAGCATTAATGGGGATTCTTTCCAACTATACAACGGAATGCCTTGCGACTGCCGTCTGCCGGATTCCCGTATCCCTGCTGGAAAGAGGCATGTATTCAGGTACGGAAGTGAGGGACCGGATCATTGAAGCCTGCCAGTTTGCAATTGCCGATCCTTACAGGGCTGTTACCCATAATAAAGGCATCATGAACGGGATTGACCCGGTTGTTCTGGCTTCCGGAAATGATTGGCGGGCGATTGAAGCAGGGATTCATGCCTATGCTGCCCGGTCAGGACAATACAGATCCCTCTCAAACTGGATGATGGCAGATAACGGTGATTTAATCGGCAGTTTAACCATCCCTTTACCGGTTGGAACGGTCGGCGGTTCAATTGCGGTCCATCACGGTGCCCAATTGGTAAAGAGAATGCTTGGGTACCAAAATGCGAAGGAATTAGAGTCTATCATTGTCTCAGTCGGGCTCGCGCAGAATTTCTCTGCTCTTAAGGCACTTGTAACAGAAGGAATCCAGAAAGGGCATATGGGGCTGCACGCAAGATCGCTTGCCATGAGCGCAGGTGCGAAAGGCGACGAAATTCGTGTCGTTGCAGACAAACTGAAACAAAGAAAAAATATCGACCTGGCTGCGGCAAAAGCGCTCCTGGATGAGATCAGGTCCGGGTCGCTTTAACAGGGTAAGAAAATCCCCAAGGCATCCGCACTTGGGGATTTTCATTATGATTGATTTTTATTGACATATATGCGCATATGGTCTTTTATTCCGGAAAGGCAAACCGGTGCGGGATCATCGTCAACGGGCAGCTCAATGTTTGACCCATCAGCGGGCAGCACTTGATTAAACAATGCCTCGTATTCCTGTACACTGACCTCCTTGCGTCCCGACAACATCTCCTCATGGTGGCGGACATGTAAAGAATCCCGATAGTTTGGCTGAAGAATCCCGGAAAAGAACTCCCCGACAGCCCCGGAACCATAGCTGTATAATCCGATTCGTGCTCCGGCTTCGATGCTGGTATTTAATTCAAGTAAGGAAAGCAGGCTTAAGTACAGCGCGCCTGTGTAAATATTCCCGACAACTTTATTGTATTGTTTGCTGATTTCAAAATGAGCCAATAGCCGTTCTTTATCTGCTGCGTTTCCTTCATCAACCACCAATCTTAAAGCTTTCAATCCTTGTTTTGTATAAGGAAGATGGAAGCAAATCGCTGCAAAGTCCTTTAATGCAAGCCCTGTTTTTTTCTTATAATCTTCCCACACCGTTTTGAAAAAGCCGTTATATTTTTCAACAGAATATTTTCCCTGCACAAAAGCTGTTTCAGAGTACAGCGGCCGCCAAAAATCCATGATGTCTTCAGTGTGATAGGCACTTTCCTTTTCAAGGACCATCACCCGCGGATCAGCGCTCATCAAAATCGCAACAGCACCGGCCCCCTGGGTCACTTCACCCGGTGTATGAAGGCCGTATCTCGAAATATCCGCGCCAAGTACTAAAACTTTCCGGTCCGGATGCAGGCTGATATGCCCTTTTGCCATCTGAATTCCGGCAGTTGCCCCGTAGCAGGCTTCTTTCATTTCAACTGCACGGGCCCCGGAATTCAAGCCGAGTAAATGATGGACATAAATGGCGGCCGCTTTAGAGTGGTCAATGCCTGATTCGGTCGCAAAAATCACCAAATCTATTTTTTCCTTATCCGCCTCATCTAAAATTTCCATTGCGGCATTTGCAGCCAAGGTGACAGCATCCTGTGTAACCGGCGGAACGGCCATCTTTTCCTGGCCGATTCCGATCGTGTATTTCTCAGGTTCATCATTTCTGGCAACCGCCAATTTATTCATATCCACATACATATGCGGCGTGTAAAAACCGATTTTATCTATACCAATTTCCAAGTTTCGCACTCCTTTTGCTATCCTGTTTCCATTTTTCAACAGGAAAAAAGATTTTAATTCTATAATACAATGGATTTAAATAAAATTCATTGATATAACTCAATGAGTCAGTGTAAGATTAATACTATAGTTATTATAGTAAAATAGGAAACAAATAGATAGAATGAAATCATAAAACCATGACTTGGTAATCCATATAAGGAGCGGATATTTTGGAAGAAGTAGTCATTATAAGTGCAGTTCGGACGCCAATTGGAAAATTTGGCGGCAGTTTAAAAGAGGTGTCCGCCGTAGATTTGGGCGTCAGGACAGTGAAAGAAGCGATCCGCAGGGCAAATCTTTCCTCCGGGGAAATTAACCAAGTGATTTTTGGCAATGTTTTGCAGTCAGGCCTTGGCCAAAACCCCGCCCGGCAAATTGCGGTCAAAGCGGGCATCCCTTTTGAAGCTCCGGCTATGACGATCAACGAAGTGTGCGGTTCCGGATTAAAGGCTGTCATATTGGGTTACCAGCAGATTCAATTGGGGGAAGCAGACATCGTCGTTGCAGGCGGTACCGAGAATATGTCGCAGGCACCCTATCTATTGCCTTCTCACCGCTGGGGAAACAAGTCCGGACATACGAGTTTGATTGACAGCATGCTCCGGGATGGTTTAACAGATGCCTTTGGAAATATTCATATGGGTATTACAGCAGAAAACGTGGCGAATCACTTTGGGATTTCCCGCCTTGAACAGGACCGTTTTGCTCTCAATTCACAGGAAAAAGCCTCGAAAGCCAGAAAGAGCGGTAAATTTCGAGATGAAATCATCCCTGTTCAGCTTAAAACGCGCAGGGGCCGGGAAATCGTATTTGAAGAAGATGAACATATCCGTGATGGTTTATCCCTGGATGATCTGTTGAAAATGAGGCCGGCTTTTGCCGAAGATGGCACGGTCACGGCCGGAAATGCTTCAGGCATCAACGATTGTGCGGCCGCACTTGTTCTGATGAAAAAGTCAGCTGCAGAGGCAAGAAATATTCCTTATTTTGCAGTCATCAAGGGGTATGCAGAAATTGGCACGGATCCTTCATTGATGGGATTTGCCCCCTATTATGCACTAAAAAAATTAGTGGATAAAACAGGCATTCCATTAGAAAAAATAGATCTGTTTGAATTGAACGAGGCTTTTGCATCTCAAAGCCTGGCTGTTATCCGTGAACTTGGCCTGAATGTTGAAAAAATCAATGTAAATGGCGGGGCAATTGCTTTAGGCCATCCAATCGGTGCTTCGGGAGCGCGAATACTTGTGACATTGCTGCACGAAATGAGAAGAAGGGAGTCCCGCTACGGTGTTGCTTCACTATGCGTTGGCGGCGGAATTGGCATCTCTCTTCTTGTTGAATGCGGAAAAGATTTACAAAGTAATCCCTGAACAGATTGTTTAACGGGGGTTACAAAATCGTTTCGTTATCCTCTGAGGCTTAATGAAAGGGTAAATGAGTTTGCAAATTAAAAATTTCCTCCTTCCATTAAATTGCGGAAGGAGGATTTTTAAATTCTTAAATGCTGCCCCACACGCTTTCGGCAATTGAAACAACGTGTTTGATTTTATTCCATTGGTCTTCCTCTGATAATAGATTTCCTTCTTCTGTGCTGGCAAATCCGCATTGCGGGCTTAGGGCCAAGTTTTTTAATGGAATATACCGGCTTGCTTCCTGAATTCTCTTCTTAATTTTGTCAGCATCCTCCAGCTCCGGAAATTTAGATGTGATGAGGCCAAGCACAACAGTGAGGTCGTCCCGTTTAAAGCTTTTTAGCGGCCCGAAATCTCCTGAGCGATCGTTATCATATTCAAGAAAGAGCCCGTCAACATTCAGATCGGCAAATATGGCATCGGATATTAAATCATAACCGCCGCTTGTAATATAGGTGGATCTGAAATTGCCCCTGCAAATATGCATCGTAATCAACAAATCATCGGGCCTTTTAGAGATGGCTTCATTTAAACAACGCACTCTTGTCTCAATAATGTCCTGTACGTCCATGCCGAGTTTTTCAACAACTGCCTGGATCCGTTCTTCCGAGACAAAATCAATCCACGAAGTATCGTCTAATTGCAGGTAACGGCAGCCGGCATCATAGAAAGCTTGAATGGCTTTTTGGTAAGCTGCTGCGGTATCTTTCTGGAATTGTTCGCGGTCGCCGTTGTAATATTCATCCCCCTGAATCCGGGTAAATAGCATATTCGGGCTTGGAATGGAAAATTTGGCAATCTGGCTGCCATCACCGTACTTCTCAACGGCTTGCTTTAAAAATTTAAAGTGTTCGATCATATCATGCTGGTGAAAGCCTACTTTCCCGACGACTTTAATCGCATTATTTTTCAGTTTGGCTCCCTTAAAGCGGCTGATATATTCCGTTTCAAACAGTTCAACGCCTTCCAGTCCTGCCAAAAAATCCAAATGCCAGTAGGCGCGCCTGTATTCACCATCCGTAATCGATTTAAGGCCTGCTTCGATTTCCTTTTGTACAAGCTTCTCAATTTCCCGATCTTCTACAGCCTTCAGGGCATCATGATCTATTTTTCCATCTGTAAAATCTTTTCTTGCATTTTTAATCGCTTCGGTTCTCAGAAAACTGCCAACATGATCTGCCCTGAACGGCGCCTTCACCAGTGTTTTTTCCATAAAATAAGAATCCCTCTTTTCTTTCAAAATAAAAGCCCTCTTCTAATAAATAAGAAGAGGGCGAATCAACACAGCCGGTTTCTCTTCTTATCTTCAAGCATCCGCTACTGGAATTGGCACAGTACTAAAATTAGTCTGTTGCCGAGGCTTCAAAGGGCCAGTCCCTCCACCTCTCTGGATAAGAAAATTCTAAACTATTTAACTAAAGTATAATTTACACCATTTATTCTATTCTGTCAATAAAAAATGAATAGCCGGCATTGAAAAAGTGCTTCTGTAACAGGATGTTAATGTGCAAAAAGACGGCAAGACACAGACTATCATAGTGTCTTCCTGTCTTTTATTAGCCGGTTGGACTTTGCCAGCAACTTCCTCAATGGGGAACCCTTTACGGTAACGGGATTTTTTATTGAAAAAGTTGGCCGCTGTCTCCGGCGGTCGGGTTTTGGTACTGTGCCATATACTGTTGGATTTGCTCCTGATTTTCAGGGACAACCTGGTACATGGCGCCTATTTTAGCAATATCTTTAGCCTCGGCATTTTCTACCGGGTAATAACCTTTTGAAGCCATATACTGCCACATATCATAGGCGTGGGCACAACTCATCATAAAAGCGGTTTGGCAAAATGAGCGGATTTCAGGATTGACCATTTCCATGGCTGACCATGCATACTCACGTCCGGCTCTTTTCAATGTTAAGAGATAGGCGGTAGCCATTTCGCGGTCATTCATATCTTCCACAATGGTTCTTGGCTGGACGGGCATGGCCGGTGGTACCATCTGCAGCGTGAAATCAGAGATCTTTTTGTCTTCTTTCAACAGCGGCAGTTCTTTTTTAGCCCCTTCCGTCTGATTTAAAAATTCCACCTTCATATTGTAATCTCTGACATGCATTGGAAAGTGCCGCTCAAGTATCTTTTTAAATTCCGGATCCTGAACATGTTGCAGCATATACGCCATATTCGTAATCGAGTTCACACAGCTCAACGCCAATTCATTTAAATCATGCAGTTCATGTGCGGCCAATTTCATTTTTTTCCCTCCATCATACTATGATTTAAAGCACATTTATTTTGCCAAAAACAAATCAGATTATACGGCACCTTACATTCGCAGCCCTGAAAAATTGAACAAAAAATGCTCAAAACCGTTTGTTTGAGCATGATTTTTCGTTCAGATGAATTTATTGGAGAAAAAGGGGGAAAATGAAAAAACGTTTTGCATCGGATCCCGGTGATATTCCCAAAAAAATCACCCCCACTTCAATCGAAGGGGGGATTTTTACCGGCTAGCTTAATTGAGCCGCTGTTTATGAAATCGAGACCGGGTATTTATAGAATCCTTCTCCGGCGGCTTTTCCTAGTTTACCTTTATCGATGTATTCGGTTTTCAGGAATTCAGCCAGTTTAGCGTATTTTTGATCGCCTGTTGCTTCTGCTTTCGCTTGTGTAATATTGTAAGCTGTGGTGATTCCGACCACATCCAGGATTGCGAAAGGGCCAAGTGGTGCACCTGTTGCTATTTTCCATGTTTTATCAATGGTTTCCGCATCTGAAACGCCTTTTAAAAGAAGCATTTGGACAGCTTCCAGGAAAGGAACCAGTAATGAGTTTAGTATATAGCCCGGCTGTTCTTTGTATAAAGGTAATGCAACCATTCCAATCGCTTTTGCAAATTCAATGACATCATCGAAAACTTTCATATCTGTTCCCGGATGTTTCATGACCTCTGCGGTGTTATTTTTCCAGATTTCGTTTGCAAAGTGTAGCGCTAAAAATTGTGCCGGACGGCCGGTTGCTTTGGCAAATTGGCTCGGCAGAAATGTTGAAGAATTGGTTACATAAATGGTCTTTTCAGGTGCGACTTGGCCCAGCTTTTGATAAAACTCAGTTTTAATCTGCGGGACTTCAGGGATCGCTTCAATCACTGGATCAGAGTCTGCGACTGCTATCTCTAAATTGCAATTGAAAGTTATCCGGTTGTAAGCTGCGTTGACTTCTTCATCTGTGGCGTGCAAATCTTCTTTGCAACGCTGCTTCAATTTTACGATTCGTTCTTTTGCATGTTCTATTGCTGCTTCATTGATATTGTAAACGCTTACAACAAACCCCTTAAAAGCAGCTTGGTAGGCAATTTGGCTTCCTAAAACACCACTGCCGGCAACTGTAACATACTGAAAGTCCATGATCTTTCTCTCCCTTTCTATTCATACCCTTTGTTAGTATAATATATTCAACATTATAGTAGCATTATATATTTAGCGTCGTCAATGAATCAGATAGCGGTTTCAAAAAAACAAAATGGGATTGTTATATCACATAATCAGTGCAAAAATTTTTAAAAATATCGATAAACGTATGATAATTGAGTTATTAATTGCTGCATACGAAATAGTGCCATTTATATCAATAATCTATTCTATTATAAATTGCGCGCTGGTTAGTCCTTTTGATTCGGAAGATATGTTAGTAATTGGGATGATAATAGATATAAAGGAAGGATAAAATGGAGAATCAAACTGCACTAAAAAAGCATTTACTTGAGCTCGAGCAACAGTTGTTAGAGCCCGGAACCCGCAAAAATATAGGTGAACTGGACAAATTGCTGGCAGATGACTTTTTCGAATTTGGCAGCTCGGGGAATGTCTGGTATAAGAAGGATAGTGTGGGTGGAGACGGGCTTAGCGTAAGGAAGATGGTTCTTTCCAATTTTGAAATTTATCCTTTATCTGGCGATGTGGTGTTGGCGACATACTGTGTACAAGATCAAACAAGAAAGCAACATACTTTGCGCAGCTCCATTTGGAAACACATAGATGGAAGGTGGCAAATGTTTTTCCATCAAGGAACAGTAACAAAGTCCTAATTTGATAAGCGATTTTTACGGACACAATCTATGCCATGAATTGGATGGTGGCAATCCCAAGATTGAAAATGTAAACAATCTGGCAGCGAGTATTTTCGCTGCCAGTAACAGTTTACATGTGGATCCGGGTTTTTCGTTTTGTAAAATCAATGTTTTGATAGTATGTGTTTTTTACCAAAATGTTCGGGCCAAGGCATTTAACTGCCGGACAGTGGCAATTCAGGGATTTTGCAGTTGGTGTTTCCAGCCATTTTTCAAAAACTGCCGGTAAAGCATCTTGCTGGATATTGCCAAGGGGCGGGGTATCGCCAAAATCTGTTACGATGACATCGCCGGTAAAAATATTGACATTCAGCCGCGATCTGCCGTCAGGATCATTACGGATCGTTACATTTTTACTTTTGTATAACCTCTTTAGCAGGGCTAAATCCTCCGGGTCACTGCTGCAAGGATAAAACGGCAGCGTCCCAAATAACATCCACACGTCTTCATTCCGTATATCCAGTAAATGGTGAATGGCTTCCCGGAGTTCTTCAGATGTCAGGACTTCTAAATTTGCGGCCCAGTCACTGGGGTACATGGGGTGAATTTCATGACGTGCGCATTTCATTTCTTCTGTAATTTGCTGATGAATTTGCCGGATATACGGTAAGGTACGTTTATTCAGCATCGTTTCAGCTGAAACCATCACTCCCATTTCAGATAAGGCGCGGCTGTTTTCAACAATACGGTTAAACATTTTTTTGCCCTGTTCATTGCTTGGTTTTCTAAGCATATGGGCAAAACCGCCCTCAATATAATCCTCAACGGTTCCCCAATTATGTGAAATATGCAGGACATCCAGGTAGGGCGCAATTTTTACATATTTTTCGAGTTTCATGGTCAGATTAGAGTTTACTTGTGTACGGATGCCTCTTTCACTGGCATACTGTAATAAAGGCAGCACATAGTTTTCAACCGATTTTGCAGAAAGCATCGGTTCTCCGCCTGTAATACTGATACAACGCAAGGTTTTAATTTCGTCCAAACGTTTTAATAATAAATCAAGCGGCAGTGGATCCGGATCCTTTGGCTGCAGCGTATAACCGACTGCACAGTGTTCACAACGCATATTACATAGTGTCGTGGTGGTAAATTCAATATTTGACAGTGTAAGATGCCCGTATTCCTTGACGTCCATATAGGCTTCCCAAGGATCGTTTTCAGGCGAAATACTTGCAGAAGTTTCTTCTTTTAACATGGTACAGCTCCCTTTTCAATTCATTTCCAATTAGATCCATTATTGATTATATCATGTTCTTCATCTTAACCTTTGAAAAGCCATGTTTAGAAAGTTTTTAAGAAAAATAATGCGCTTGAAACCCAATCTATTTTGCAAATCGGAGCATTCGGGGTGAAAACGACCTTTGAAAAAGAAACGTTCAAAGATATTTTGACACAAGAATGCTTAACGGATTTGTCACTTATCTTTAGATAAAAATCGGCCGCCCGGTTTTTGTAAAGTTTGATCAAGATAAAATATGTACGCCCGGTAAGAAATATGTAAGGAATTGTTCTGGCAATCAAGCTGGATCAATGAATGTTTTTGACAATTGAAACGGGGCATCGGCTTGATGTGTTTTTGACTGATAAATTTTTCTACAGAAAGAAGCAGGGTTCGTCATCCATTCCCCTGATACGTTGATCTTTGAAACAACTTTTCCAGCTATTAAAAATAGGAGCCGATAACGGTTAAATACACGATTAACTGTGAACATGTGTTTTTAGAGTTATTAATATTTTAATACCTTGCATTAAACAATACTGTATGTTATATTTTTCTCTGATGGTACTAAATAATAACCAGTAGTGAATTATGTGGTGGAGAGGGTGTGGAATGAACATTGAATGTGCAATTTAAAAAGGGTGTTTTAGAACTCTGCGTACTTGTTTTATTAGATAAGCATGATCGTTATGGATATGAACTTGTTCAAAAAATTTCGGAGCAGATCGCCATTTCCGAAGGTTCTGTGTATCCCTTATTAAGACGGCTGACAAAAGAAGGTTACTTTACTACGTACTTAAAAGAATCGTCGGAGGGTCCGCCACGTAAGTATTACAAACTAACGGATAACGGAAGAGCATTTCTCCATGAACTGCTCCAGGAATGGAAAGAATTTTCTAATGGAGTAAATCAAATAATCAAAGAAGGTGTTCGTGATGAATAAAAAGCAATTTTTATCTAAATTAGATTCTTCATTAAAAAGACTTCCTTCAAACGAACGTCAAGATATTCTGCAAGACTTTGAGGAACATTTCACTATTGGTATGCAGGAAGGGAAAACGGAGGAACAAATCTCATCCCTGCTTGGCTCCCCACATCAGATAGCAAAAGATATGGTGGCATCGTATCATCTTGATAGGGTGGAAACAACAGCAACGATAGGAAATATCATACGAGCAGTATGGGCCACGATTGGTTTGGGTTTTTTCAATCTTGTAATTGTGCTTGGACCATTCATTGCACTAACCGCTGTAATTGTCGCAGGATGGGTTTCAGGTCTCGCATTTATTGCTTCCCCTTTGCTGGTCTTCGTTAGTTTAATTTTATATCCAGATACATTCGAGCTTTTTAATTTATTCATTTCAATGTTAATTTGCGGACTTGGATTTTTTATCGTAATTGGGATGTATTTCGCAACTCGCACATTAGCGCAAGGCTTTGTCCGGTATTTAAGATTCAATGTAAAGCTTGTTAAAGGGGGGATTCAATCATGAATAAGATAAAAAAAGTCTCGATCGTTGCTCTCGTCCTATTACTTGTTGGCGCTGTCGGAAGCATCCTTACATTTAAACCAATGATTCAACAAAAGTCAATTTCAAAAGAAAAAGTTATCAATGAAAAGTTCAACCATATTAAAATGGTAACGGATAATACCGGGGTTGAAATTTTACCAACCACTGATTCAACGGCTAGAGTCAGCCTAACAGGTAAAATTGGAAAAGGTTCAAAATATCACTTATCAACAGATGCCGAAAACGCAACCCTTTCCGTCAGAGTAAAATATGAACAACGAAGTTTTATTAATTTCTTTCCCTCATCCTTATCGTTAAAAGTTTATGTTCCAAAAACGGTATATGAATCCCTGCGAATAGAAGGCGACAATGGGCGTATCAGTCTAAGTGATCTGCAAGCAAAAGATATTAACGTAAAAACAGATAATGGCAAAATTGAATTTGACAATGTTAAGGGGACTACTATCACAACCCAAACAGATAACGGATTAAGTAATCTAAAAAATGTGAAAGCCTCTTTCGTAAAAGCAAATTCTGATAATGGGAGAATCGCTTTAGAAAATGTTGAGGGCCGCATTTTTGCTAAGGCGAATAATGGAAGAATCTCACTCGTCACCCATCAATTAGACCAACCCATTAAATTCGAAACAGATAACGGGCGTATCAATATTCAAACGAAGAAAAAACCGACAAATGCTATAATCAATGCAAGTACTGAAAACGGAAGGGTTGAGCTTTTTGATCGTTCAAATAGGAATGCTGTATTCGGAAACGGAGAACACTTAATAAAATTAACTGCTTCTAACGGAAGGATAACCGTGGAGAATAAATAATTTGAGCTTTCTTTAAAGCGGATAAACCGGGTGTAATCATCTTTTCGCAATGAATGTCAATTTTTGTGCCTCTGAAAACTGCCCGATAAGGCTTAAGGGGCACTGCTTATGTGATCGTGCAAAAAACTTTGTTTGAAAGAACGGTGTGTAAAATGAATTGGACAGATTGGATACGAAATTATGAAACAAATTTTGAGCAGGAGAAAAAGGATAAAGAAATTATCTTGAATTGTGCAGGAACTTTTGATGATCTTCTGACACGTAAGAATGAAATTGCACATTTTACAAGTTCCGCTTTTGTCGTCAACAAGAATAGAGACAAAGCGTTGATGGTACACCATAATATTTTTCATGCCTGGTCCTGGCCGGGCGGACATGCTGACGGGGACGGAAACCTGCTGGCGGTTGCCATGAAAGAAGTCAGGGAGGAAACAGGGCTGATACATGTTTTTTCGGTAACAGAAGAGGTCGTCTCGCTCGATATTTTGCCTGTCTTTGGCCATATCAAAAAAGGAAAGTATGTGGCGCCGCATTTACATTTTAACGCTGCATTTTTATTGGAGGCTGACGAAAACGAAGCGCTGGCGGCCAAACCGGATGAGAACAGTGACGTACAGTGGATTCCATTTGAACAAATTGAAGCCTGTTCCAATGAACCGCATATGATCACCATTTATAAAAAAATCATGGCTAAGCTCAAAAAAGCCTAAGCCTAAAAAGCAGAGACGCCAAAGCGCATTAAATGCGTTATCCCGATGTTTTGTCATATAATCAAATTGTAACAAAGCCTTTGCCGGCATCGTGATCCGGTACAAAAGGGCGGTGCCGTTTGATAAAATAAAGAAAATTATTGCTGCGGATATGTTACTGGCAATTAAAAGTACGCAGCAAAGAAATGGGAGGAAGATGATGAAAATTGTTGCATTATCGGGGTCGAGAGTTGGATCAAAAACAAGGACGGCCATGGATTACGCGGTAAAAGCACTGGCAAAAAAAGAGACGGATGCTGACATTACTTTGATTGATTTAGCTGATTATGACATCCAGTTCAGCGACGGCCGCAATTATTTGGAGTATGAGGGAGACACAAAGTTTGTCGCGCAAACGGTAATGGAAGCGGACGCCATTATTTTTGGAACACCGGTTTTCCAGGCATCCATTCCGGCAACCTTGAAAAATATTTTTGACCTGCTTCCGGAAAAAGCGCTCCGCGATAAGGTAGCGGGCATCATTGTGACGGCAGGTTCGCCAAAGCACTACTTAATTGCAGAACAGCAGTTGAAGCCGATTTTGGCCTATATGAAAGCGCAAATCGTCCAGTCCTATGTTTTTATAGATGAAAGGGATTTTTACCAAAAAGAAATCATCAATGAGGATATCCTTGTCCGGATCAACCGTTTGGTGGAAGATATTGTCATGTTAACGGAAACCTATGCCAAAATCCGCGAAGCAAAAGCAGCAGTCTACGAAGTTTGAACAGCAAAACGGTCCCCGGGAAGTACCCCTGCCAGGTCTTTTGTAAAATGGCTTAAGTTGTTTGTTGGTAGAATGTTTGGAAATTGTAACGTTTCCATTTATGATGTTACAATAAGAGCAAATATGATTAAAGAAAAGTAGGTGACCTGTTTGAATCATAACCATGAAATTACGTTTTATTTCGTCCGCCATGGCGAAACCCAGTATAATCTCGAAAAAAGAGTGCAGGGGCATTCCGATTCCCCATTAACTGAAAAAGGCATTCAGCAGGCGGTTTGTCTGGGAAAAGGGCTGGCAGCTGTCCCGTTTATGGCAGCGTACTCAAGTGACAGCAAGCGGGCGCTTGATACCGCGAAAAAGGTCATTGGGGACAGAGAAATTCCGATTATTCAAGATGCCCGTTTCAGGGAAATGCACTTTGGCGATCTTGAAGCGCTGGAAGAGGCAAAACTTCCGTCTCCCCATCAACATTTCTTTGCTGATTTGTACAGCATGAAAAACCTGGAATTTTCTTCACCGGGCGGCGAGTCACTTTCCCAAGTGTTCAGGCGCACCGATGCGGCCGTAAAAGATATTATCGATACATACCCAAACAAAAGCGGCAATATCCTTGTGTTTACGCATGGTGTGACACTGGGCAACTATATGATGCATTTAAAAGGAGACCGCGAATACCCCGTCCATGGCAACTGCTCCGTATCTATCGTAAAGTTTCGCGGCGATGATTACGATATTGAAAAAATTGCCGACCGTTCCTTTCTGGAAAATTGTTAAGCGGTATACGGCTAATCATTGTCCATCCGCTTCATTTCCTATATAGGACTTTAGAAAGAAAAAAATATATTTTCAAAATTATTATTGACGAATGGGCTCTTTGGACATATAATAATTCCAATAGTTGAAAAAATTTCATGCGTTTGGATTCTTATCAAGAGAGGTGGAGGGAAAGGCCCTGTGAAGCCTCGGCAACAGGTTATGAAACACTGTGCCAATTCCTGCAGGCAAATGCCTGAAAGATAAGAAAAGTTGGACTTGTCCTGTCATCAACTCTTCTTATCTTGCCGGTAGGAAGAGTTTTTTAGTTTACAATGAATTGCGATTAAAATCCATATGATTTGGAGTGAGGGTATGGTTACCTACAAAGATTTCAATGGCGACCCCTTTAAAGGACGGGTTCCCGGCGATGAAACGAAAGGGGCAGCAAAAGTTTTGGAATGGGCATACAGCACCTATGGGGATTCGATCATCTATGCCTGCAGTTTTGGGGCGGAAGGTATTGTACTGGTTGATTTAATTTCCAAGGTAAAGGAAGACGCGAGCATTACGTTTCTGGATACCGGTGTCCATTTCAAAGAAACATACGAATTGATCGACAGGGTGAAGGAAAAATATCCGAAACTGCGGATCACGCTAAAAAAACCAAAATTGACACTGGAAGAACAGGCACAGAAATACGATCCGGAACTTTGGAAAACCCAGCCTGATCTATGCTGCTTTATCCGCAAAGTAAGGCCGCTTGAAGAAGTGCTCTACGGCGTCCCGGCATGGATTTCCGGATTGCGGCGGGAGCAGTCATTGAGCCGCAGAAAAACAGATTTTGTCAACAAGGATGATCGCTTTAAATCGATAAAAGTTTGTCCGTTAATTTACTGGACCTGGGAAGACGTGTGGCGTTATATCCGAGTAAACAGCCTGCCTTACAATCCATTGCATGACAACGGTTATCCAAGTATCGGCTGTGCGCCATGCACCTCTGCTGTAAGCGGCTCGGGCGATTCCAGGGAAGGAAGATGGGCAGGCTTGGAAAAAACAGAATGCGGGCTCCACATTCAGGGCAGGCCCTCTCTTGAAAAATAAAAATTTTTTGTATATAACCAAGTAACCATCCCTGTATATCGGGAATAAACTTGAAGGAGGTGAGGGACCCAGGGAGATGATACCAATCCATCCAGAATTTGATTTACGATACAAATTAAACTGACAGCGCTCTGCGAGGTGAAAATCTTGAATTTAAACGTACAAAATAGTCCTTTCAGCCAGGAACAGGCGGAAAACATCAATCGTTTGCTGGCAACGTTAACAAAACAGCAAAAAATCTGGCTAAGCGGTTTTTTGGCATATCCGCTGGTTGCTGAAAACGGGAAAGCGCCTGAACCAGGCACCAAAGCCCCGGGGAAAACCGCAGAAAGGAAGGTAACCGTCCTGTTCGGGTCCGAGACCGGTAACTGCCAGTCGCTCGCCGAAGAACTCGTTCAAAAGTTAAAAGAAAACCAATTCAATGCTTCTTCCTCAGCACTTGACGATTTTAAAACGAATGATTTAAAGAAAGTTCAAGACTTGCTGATTGTAACCAGTACACATGGTGAAGGGGACCCGCCGGATAATGCCATCACCTTTTATGAATTCTTACATAGCAGAAGGGCGCCAAAATTGGAGGGCGTGCGTTTTTCCGTCCTCGCACTCGGCGACCAGTCCTACGAATTTTTTTGTAAAACCGGCCGGGATATCGATAAACGCCTGGAAGAATTGGGGGGCAGCCGCATCTATCCGCGCGAAGATTGCGACGTTGATTTTGAAGAAGCTGCGGCCGGCTGGATTGCCGGCGTCATCGGGGTCTTGAAAGAGTCACGGGAATTGCATGTGCAGGAAGCGGCCGTAACCGTAACGGATTCCCCGGCACCCGCTCTAAAAGCAGTTTATTCCAAAACCAATCCTTTTCAGGCAGAAGTCTTGGAAAATATCAATCTGAACTGGCATGGTTCCAATAAAGAAACGCGCCATCTTGAATTGTCTCTTGAAGGGTCGGCATTCGCTTTTGAACCGGGTGACAGTTTAGGAATTTTTCCGGAAAATGACCCGCAGCTGGTTGATCTGCTGATCGGAAAACTGGGATGGAGCGGGGAAGAAGCAGTCCCGGTGAATAAACAAGGCGATCTGCACCCATTGCGTGAAGCACTTATTTCACATTACGAGATTACAAGATTAACAAAACCGCTGCTCAAACAGGCAGCAGAGCTGTTTGGCAATCAGGAGCTGGAAAAACTTGTGGAACCGGAAAACGGTGAATCTTTAAAGGCGTATCTTGACAGCAGGGATTTATTGGATCTCGTGCAGGATTATCCGCCGCGGGAAGTTCAGCCGGACCAGTTCGTAAAAATACTTCGTAAAATTCCGGCCCGCCTTTATTCGATTGCGAGCAGTTATCAGGCGAATCCGGATGAAGTCCAGCTTACGATTGGAACCGAGCGTTTTCAAGCCCATGGCAGAGTGCGTTCGGGTGTCTGTTCCGGGCAAATTGCAAACCGGATTCAGCCGGGGGACCGTTTGTCTGTATATATTCACCGCAACCCGAATTTCAAGCTTCCGGAAAATCCGGAGACACCGGTGATCATGATCGGGCCGGGTACAGGGGTCGCCCCATTCCGCGCTTTTCTCGAAGAACGGGAAGCAAGAGGCATTGCGGGGAATACGTGGTTGTTTTTTGGCGATCAGCACTTTTCAACAGACTTCCTCTATCAGCTGGATTGGCAGAAATGGCTGAAGTCAGGCATATTGGCGCGGATGGATGTTGCTTTTTCCCGTGACACAGCCGAGAAAATTTATGTACAGCACAGGATGATGGAACACAGCAAGGAGTTGTATCGCTGGCTTGAAAATGGAGCGAATCTGTATGTCTGCGGCGATGAAAAATGTATGGCCCGTGACGTCCAGGAAACCTTGATCAACATAATCGCAAAAGAAGGCGGTATGGACCAGGAAAAGGCAGAGGATTACTTGAAGCAAATGCGGCAGCAAAAACGTTACCAGCGTGATGTTTATTAATCGAAAAAGAAAGGGGCAGCATCATGGGCGATAAAGAGCAGAATCATCTTCCCGCCCAAAACGGGAAGCTTGATCCACTGGAAGGAATAAAGAAAAACAGCCGTTATTTAAGAGGCACAATTGCAGAAGGGCTGCAGGATCAGATCACGGCAGCAATTTCTGATGACGACAATAAATTGTTGAAATTCCATGGCAGTTACCAGCAGGATGACCGCGACGTGAGGAATGAGCGGCGGAAAAAGAAACTGGAACCGGCCTATCAATTCATGGTTCGTGTCCGGATCCCGGGAGGCGTGGCCACACCTGAACAGTGGCTTGTCATGGACGATCTTGCCCAAAAATACGGGAATGGGACATTGAAGCTGACGACACGCCAGGCTTTCCAAATGCACGGCATTTTAAAATGGAATTTAAAAAAGGCCATGCAGGAAATGAACGAGGCACTGATGACAACATTGGCTGCATGCGGGGATGTGACCCGCAATGTCATGTGCAATCCGAATCCGTATCAATCAGCAGTTCATGCCGAGGTATTCGAATGGGCAAAAATCATCAGCGATCATTTACTGCCAAGAACGTCTGCTTATCATGAAATTTGGCTGGATGGCGAGAAAGTCGCGGACAGCCGTGAGACCGAAGACAAAGAACCAATATACGGCTCTGCGTACTTGCCGCGGAAATTTAAAATCGGTATCGCCGTTCCGCCATCGAATGATGTGGATATTTTTTCCCAGGATCTTGGCTTCATTGCGATTTTGGAAGAAGGAAAATTAAAAGGATTCAATGTTGCAGTCGGCGGCGGGATGGGCATGACACACGGCGACCCGAAAACATACCCGCAAATCGCCCGTGTTATTGGTTTTTGCCCGGCTGAAAAGGCTGTTGAAGTGGCCGAAAAAGTCGTAACGATTCAGCGCGATTATGGGAATCGCACAAATCGGAAAAATGCCCGCTTTAAATATACCATCGATGCCAGAGGGCTCGACTGGCTCAAGCAGGAACTGAATGAAAGATTGGGGTGGGAGCTTCAAGAACCGGCGCCATTCCATTTTGATCATAATGGTGACCGTTATGGCTGGGTGGAAGGTAACGGAAAATGGCACTTCACTTTATTCATTCAAAACGGCAGGGTGAAGGATGTTGAAGATTATCCATTGATGACCGGCCTAAGAGAAATTGCCAAAATCCATACAGGGGATTTCCGCCTTACCCCGAACCAAAATCTGATCATTGCAAATGTAACGGAGGAATTAAAGGGGAAAATTGATGAACTGGTGAAGAAGTACCGGTTAACTGACGGGAAGCATTACTCCGCATTAAGGCGTAATTCGATGGCGTGTGTGGCATTCCCTACCTGCGGGCTGGCAATGGCAGAGTCAGAACGGTATTTACCATCCCTTTTGGGAGAAATTGAAGCCATTTTAGATGAAGCCGGGCTGCGTGAAGAAGAGATTGTGATTCGCATGTCGGGATGCCCGAATGGCTGTTCACGCCCGGCATTGGCAGAAATCGGTTTTATCGGGAAAGGGCCCGGAAAATACAATTTGTATTTAGGCGGCGGGTTTACAGGCGATCGTTTGAGCAGGCTGTACCGTGAAAATATTGGGGAAACTGAAATTTTAAGCACCCTTCGCCCGATTCTATTCCACTATGCAAAAGAAAAACAGGCCGGTGAGCATTTCGGCGACTTTGTAATTCGTGCCGGTTATGTGGAAGAGGTACATTCAGGGCTTGATTTTCACCAAACCAATACCCCGGCAAGATAAAGCGAAACTTAAATCAGTGGGGGTTTTCCTTCATTCCCCACTGATGGTTCGTCTTACTGCCCGTTATGTTGGGATAAGAATCAGGAAGTGCCGTTTAATCATAACAGCAGAAAAGGATGAGGTGAAAAGATGGGAAAGGTTTATTTGGTCGGTGCAGGCCCTGGTGATCCGGAGCTCATTACAGTAAAAGGACTGAAAGCTGTTCAACAGGCGGATGTCATTTTATATGACCGCCTGGTGAACCGCCTCTTGCTTGACGAAGCGCATGAAGGGGCAAAACTGGTCTATTGCGGCAAAAGCCCGGACCGGCATTCCCTCTCGCAGGAAACGATCAACAGCCTGCTTGTGAAATACGCCAAACAAGGCAATGTGGTAACAAGGCTCAAAGGCGGCGACCCTTTTATCTTTGGAAGGGGCGGGGAAGAGGCAGAATACCTGCGTAAAAATGGCATCTCTTTTGAAGTTGTTCCGGGCATTACATCCGGTTCCGCCGCCCCCGCCTATGCCGGGATCCCGCTTACACACCGGGAGTACAGCTCATCGGTTGCTTTTGTTTCGGGAGCCGGGAAAAACGGCGAAGATTCCGGGCAAAACTGGGAGCATCTGGCTAAAGGCGCAGATACGCTTTGCATCTATATGGGAGTGAAACATTTGCCGGATATTTGTGAGCAGCTGCTCCGGCACGGCCGCCATCCAAAAACGCCGGTTGCACTAGTCTATTGCGGGACAACAGATGAACAGCAAACGGTAACGGGAAATCTCGAAAATATTACAACAAAGGCGAAAATGATTCGAAATCCGGCCATGATTATTATCGGGGATGTAGTCCGCTTAAGGGAAAAAATCCAATGGTATGAATGGCTGGAGCTTGAAAAAGAACAGCCATCGCAAGTCGTGTTTGGCTAGGGGGGAAGGCATCATGCAGGGTGTGCTTTATATTTGCCATGGCAGCCGTGTGCCGGGGGCTCTCCGGGAGTCGGCCGGATTGATCCGATCTGTCCGGGATAAAATCGATGTACCGCTGCAGGAAGTTTGTTTTTTGGAAATTGCAGCCCCCGATATACAACAAGGGATTGCAAGTTTAGCAGATAAAGGGGCGACCCGAATCGCGATTATTCCTGTACTGCTGCTCGGCGCCGGCCATTATTACAATGATATACCGAAAACGGTAAGGCAGGTGCAGCAGCAATATCCGCATGTACATTTTACCTATGGCAAGCCGCTTGGCGTTCAAGAACGGTTGGTGGATGTACTGGCAGACCGCATTCATGAAATACAGGCCCCCGTTACACGCAGTACCGGAATTATATTGGCCGGCCGGGGCAGCAGAAGTCCCCAAACAAAAAGGGATATCGAAAAGATAGCAAGCATGCTGGAGAAAAGAATCAATGCCCAATCGGTAGAACCTTGTTTTCTGGCTGCCTGTGAACCTTCATTTGAAGAGGTGCTGGCGTCAGCTTTACAAAAAAAATTCACGCATATTTTCATTGTCCCATATTTATGGTTTACGGGATTCCTGATGCGGGATTTGAAAAAGAAAATTGCCGCTTTGCATGATCCAACCATCATTTTATGCCGGCATATGGGGGATCATCCTTCCATGAAACAGGCGTTGGCAGACCGCGTGAATGAAACTTTAGTAGAAGAGGTGCCATTATGGCATTTATCCCGCTGATGGTTGATTTGAGTCAACAGCATGCCGTGGTGGTCGGCGGAGGGCAGATTGCGAACAGGAGAATCGAATCGCTTTTAGATAGCGGGGCAAATATCACGGTGGTCAGCCCGGAAATAATACCGGAAATCTATATGCTTGTGGAAAAAGGACAGATCCATTGGCGGGCAAAAACGTTTCAGCCTGAGGATTTGGCGGGGGCTTTTCTGATTATTGCTGCCACCAGCCAACCTGAAGTCAACCAGATGGTTAAACAGTCAGCGCCTCCCAATGCGCTTGTCAATATAGCTTCTGATGCTTCAGCGGGAAATGTCCATTTCCCCGCACACTTCAAGCAAGGAAGATTATCAATCGCAATCTCAAGCGGTGGGGCAAGCCCGCTGCTGGCAGTAAAAATAAAAGAACAGCTGCAAACGATGTTTGGCGGCCAATACGGGGATTACCTGGACTTTTTATATGAAAGCCGGCAACGCATAAAGCAGTCCCCCTTGGATGAAAAATCAAAAAATGGTTTATTAAAAGAACTGCTGTCTGATCATTATCAGGATAAAGAACAGCAACTACAGCTGGAAAACTGGCTGCGGCGTTTAACCAAAGAGGAATTTTAATTAAGAAAGGAACCGGAAGTTGGTTTCACTACAATACGGGGAGGTTATACCATTGTCACTTACCTTACAAAAGGATGAAATAGGAATTCTGCCCCATGGCGGAAAATTGGTGCAAAGGGAAAAATACGGGGCAGAAAGAGAGAATGATTTAAAAAAAGCAGCGGGATTGAAATCATTAAGGCTTGATGCCTGGAGTTTATCGGATCTGGAACTGATTGCAATCGGCGGATTCAGTCCCCTGACCGGATTCATGGGAAAAGAAGATTATACCAATGTGCTGGAAAACGTGCATCTGGCCGATGGAACGCTTTGGAGCATCCCGATCACCCTTCCTGCCGCGAAAGCAGCAGCGGCAGAATATGAGGTTGGCTCCGAGATTGCGCTGACCGGGGAAGACGGCGTGATTTACGGCGTACTTGAATTACAGGAAAAATACACTTATGACAAAGAAAAAGAAGCAAGGCTTGTTTACGGAACGACAGACCGCGCCCATCCCGGTGTGAAGAAGCTGTACGAAAAGGGGGATGTGTATTTGGCGGGCCCGGTCTATTTGTTAAACCGGCCGAATCATGACGATTTTAAAGATTTTTATCTTGATCCAAAAGAAACAAGGCAACTATTTGCTGATCTGGGTTGGAAAACCATTGTCGGCTTCCAGACCCGCAACCCTGTCCACCGCGCCCATGAATATATTCAAAAGAGCGCATTGGAATCGGTTGATGGCTTGTTGCTAAATCCCTTGGTGGGAGAAACCAAATCGGATGATATTCCGGCAGATATCCGGATGGAAAGCTATCAGGTTATCCTTAAAAACTATTTTCCTGAAAACCGGGCCAGGCTGGTCATTTATCCGGCTGCGATGCGCTATGCGGGGCCGCGTGAAGCCATTTTGCATGCGATTGTCCGCAAAAATTACGGCTGCACCCACTTTATTGTCGGCCGTGATCATGCAGGTGTCGGCGATTATTATGGCACATACGAAGCGCAGGCGTTTATTTCCAGGTTTGAAGATGAACTCGGGATCCAAATTTTTAAATTCGAGCATGCTTTTTACTGCACGAAATGCGAAAATATGGCGACGTCGAAAACCTGCCCGCATGACAAGTCGTTCCATGTCCATTTAAGCGGGACAAAAGTGCGGGAAAAACTTCGGAACGGGGAAGCATTGCCAAAGGAATTCTCCCGTCCGGAAGTTGCAGCAGTATTGATCAAAGGGCTTAAGCAAAAATAAGGCCAGGGAGCTGGTGAAGTAAAAGGGGAGAGGCAGACAAATGGGTAATGCAGCAAATATTGTTTGGCACGCATCAAAAGTAACAAAACAAGAAAGACAGCAGCGGAACCGGCATAAGAGCGCTGTGCTTTGGTTTACCGGGCTGTCCGGTTCAGGGAAATCGACGTTATCGGCAGCACTGGAAAAAGAACTGTTTCAATTAGGGGTGCACACGTACCGGTTGGATGGCGATAATATCCGCCATGGCCTGAATCAAAATTTGGGGTTCAGTCCCGAAGACCGGGCAGAAAATATCCGCCGCATCGGTGAAGTCGCCAAGCTGATGGTGGATGCCGGGCTGATGACCTTGACCGCGTTTATTTCGCCGTACCAAAAAGACCGTGAGCAGGTGCGAAATATACTGGAAGAAAATGAGTTTATTGAAGTCTATGTCAAATGCAGCCTGGAGGCATGCGAAAAACGGGATCCAAAAGGCCTGTACAAGAAGGCGCGCGCAGGAGAAATCAAAGCATTCACCGGAATTGACGCGCCTTATGAAGAACCGTCTGATCCGGAATTAACGATTGATACCGAAAATCAAAGCCTGGAAGAGTCGATCAAAACCATCACAGCCTATTTGAAAGAAAAGGGATATCTTACTGAATCACTTTTAGTATGATGAAAACGGCCGGGCAGGCTGGCAGGAGTGCGGCATGCCCGTTAAAAACCAAGTTTGCGGGGCTGTTAAGTAGACATTTAAAACCCCTTGTTTGGCGTAATTAAAACGGTTCATCTGTATCGAGGAGGAGAGGAATGGAAAAGCTCATTGTGTTGGCGATTGTTGGTTTCTTTGCGCAGCTGATAGATGGTGCCCTGGGGATGGCATACGGGGTTACTTCCACATCCCTGTTACTGGCTTTCGGCATCGCGCCGGCAGCTGCTTCTGCATCTGTACACCTATCCGAGGTTGTAACGACTGCTGCTTCAGGGATTTCCCATCTTAAATTTGGGAATGTTGATAAAAAAATGGTGCTCCGCCTGACGATCCCGGGGGCAATTGGCGCTTTTATCGGAGCCTGCTTTTTAAGCAATATTCCGGGTGACATTGTCAAGCCGTATATTTCACTTTTTCTTTTATTGCTCGGATTATATGTTATTTACCGGTTCTTATTTAAATTTCAGCACAGCGAGACAAAAGTATACAAGGCCTTGCCCATTAAGCAGTCGATTCCCCTCGGGTTCATTGCGGGCTTTGCCGATGCAACAGGCGGCGGGGGCTGGGGGCCGATTGCGACACCGGTCCTTTTGTCCAAAAAAGGCATGACAGCCCGTAAAGTTGTCGGAACCGTGGATACAAGCGAGTTCGCGATCGCAGTTTCTGCTACAATCGGCTTTATTCTTTCATTAGGATGGGACACCGTTAATTTCCTCTGGGTAACCGCCCTTGTGCTCGGCGGCGTGGTCGCAGCTCCGATTGCTGCATGGCTTGTGCGCAAAGTCCCTGCCCAGTTAATGGGGGTTTTAGTAGGGGGATTTATCATTTTAGTGAATGCCAGAACAGTTTTAAACACATGGGCGGTCCATTCCAATTATACCCCTCTCGTTTACGGAATCATTCTATTGGCATGGGCAGCCGTTGTCTTCTTTGTGTTTCGCAAGATGAAAACCAGCCGATCCGTGGAAGAAGAACATGCGGATGTCATCGGTTAATCCCGGGAATAAACGGTGGGATTAAATGAGAAGCGGGCTGGATGAATCCCTCAAGTGGGTAAAAAAATCTCCGGAATCTGTTAAAAAAACGAACAGTATGCACTGTTCGTTTTTTAGCGTAAATGGGCTGTTTGTACCTGCATATCTGTATTCACAAATTCTACAAAACTTCGTCGTACGAAAAACTTTACACGATATGTATCGGTGGTATAATACTCTTTGCATTAAAAATTAAGCCCATATAAGGAAGTGTTAGCCGTGGGTACTGTAGCCATTAAACTAAAAGAGAAATCTAATTTTCTATTAAATAAATATTTGACCGGGGATTCAATCGATTATAAAGAAATTATTGCCATTATTATTCCGATATTTGTAGACCAGGCTTTCCTGATTTTGATGAGCTTTTTAAACACAGCGATGATCAGTTCGGCGGGGGTTGCGGCTGTGAGTGCCGTCAGCATGGTCGATTCACTCAACATTTTCCTTGTCAATGTGTTCATTGCGGTGGCAACAGGGGGTACCGTTATCGTTGCCCAGTATAAAGGCATCGGCAACAAGGAAATGGTATCGAAAACGGCCACACAGGCGATATCCGCCGTTACCATTTTCTCTGTCCTGCTCAGTGCTTTTGTGATTATTTTTAACACGCCAACTTTGAATCTGCTGTTTGGCAAGGCGGATGCGGATGTTTTTCACAATGCTAAACTCTACCTGATTGGCAGCTGTATCTCGTATCCGTTCATTGCCATTTTTCAGGCAGTACTCGGCGGCTTAAGAGGCGTGGGTGAGACAAAGCCATGTTTAGGTTTATCCCTATTCATGAACTTGACGAACACCGTGCTGAATGTCATCCTGATTACGGTTTTTCATATGGGTGTAATCGGACTCGTGAGCTCGATTATTTTTGCGAGATTATTAGGGATGATTGCTTCCATTATATATGTCAGTAAGTATAATGAGACGATCCGTTTTAAAATGAAAAACGCCTTACACTTGGATTTTGCGATATTAAAGAAAGTACTCTTTATTGGCATTCCGTTTGCGGCTGAACAGATCTTTTTCAATGGCGGCAAGCTTCTGACGCAGACCTTTATTGTCCAGCTGGGAACGCTCGCAATCACAACGAATGCGATCAGCAACTCGATTACGACCTTGTTTCAAATGGGGCCGACTGCCTTGAGCATTGCCGTTGTAACCATTGTCGGGCAGTGCATGGGGCGCCGGAACATTAAGGATGCGAAGAAATTCACGAAATCTTTGATCGTTCTTTCTTCCATTCTTTATGTGGTCACATCCGGCATTCTTTTGCCATTATTCCCGGTGGTGTCCAATCTGTTTAATCCGCCTGATGAGATTGTCCCGACGATCTTTACGATTGTTATCATGACGGCGATTGCCCAGCCGCTTTTATGGCCGCAAAGTTTTATCATGCCATCCGCTTTGCGGGCGGCAGGTGATTCAAACTTCACTTCGCTGGCATCATTATTGTCGATGTGGCTTTTGCGGGTAGTGCTCGGCTATTTGTTGGGCATCACATTCGGTTTTGGGATTATCGGTGTCTGGGTTGCCATGATTGTCGAATGGTGTGCGCGCGGCTGGATCTTCACCGAGCGCTTTAAAGGCAGCAAATGGTATACACACAAGCTCGTGTAAAACAGGGCTGGATCTTTAGTGTCCAGCTTTACTTTTTTAAAATAATGAAAGCGTTAACAATTCTGTCACAGCTTTTTCCGGGCGGCCGTGTTATACTGTAACTGTAAGGAAGAGATAAACAAAAAACATTTAAAAGCTTCTTACAAGTTGGCGTTGCAGGAGACTCAACCATCCTGGTTAGTTCCGAAAGAAAACGAGGTAGCGATTATCGGGTTACTTGAAAGGATGAAAGCCGGTGAATCCACCACAAACTTTCTAATCTGCTCAATGTAAACTGAAAAGGAGCGTCTTCCGAAAATAAACCGTTGCTTAAGAAGTGATTTGAAAGCCCATTCAAACTTTAAGAATCTGAGTAAAATGAAAAAGGGCCAAGGGCGAATCGCGGTTCTATGAAAGAAAATCAGAAAACCGTCATTCAAACCGCTGCGCGGAGAAGATTGCCGGGAAGAACATTTTCAAAATAGGACGGATCGGTAAATGGCAGGCTTTCATTGGAAAGGATTCCTTAAAAGTGAAGATGCAAATTCAATAAACTTTACAGCAAAGAGGATATTGGAGGCAGCCAGGCTCATCCCAAACTTTTCAGAACCGAATCATTCGAAACTTGAGTCTTAGGATGAACAAATCTTATGAAAGATTTGAATCAGTCTCGGAGCTGACGACAGACATCCTAACGCAGACACTTCCATTTGGCGGCTTGCACAGCTGCAAACTCAAAAAAAGTTAATGATTGAGGAGTGTCGAAAACCCCATCTGAGGTTGAAATGTTACCTGAAAAGGTTGAACAATTTCATTAGGATGCGGAATGGTTGGGTCCCCTGCGATGCCAAACAAAAAGCAGTGCGATAAACATTTATCGCACTGCTTTTTACGTTTATCCGATGAAAGCCCGAAATGGGTGAAGTACGACAGAAACGGTCGTTCATTAGGGTTATGAAAGCCCGAACCAGGCAAGTGCCCGGGGAAACGGTCGTTCATTGGGGATATGAAAGCCCGGACCAGGCAAATGCCCGTAGCAACGGTCGCTCATCGGGTTAATGAAAGCCCGGACCAGGCAAATGCCCGGGGAAACGGTCGTTCATTGGGGATATGAAAGCCCGAATCAGGCAAGTGCCTGGAGCAACGGTCGTTCATTGGGGATATGAAAGCCCGAATCAGGCAAGTGCCCGGGGAAACGGTCGTTCATCTGGGCTATGAAAGCCCGGACCAGGCAAGTGCCCGGAGCAACGGTCGTTCACCGGGGATATGAAGGACGAAAAAACATATATGACAATAAAAAAGGATATGAATTATGTCATTTAAACAAACAGTACAGGTTAAAGTTTTTGTTTCTCCTGCACAACAGCATCCTCTAAAACTTTGAGTTTTTCTTCGTATTCAACCAAACGAATCCGGCAGCCCGGCCCGATCTCGATATTTTGCCCGCGGACGGTATCTGCTTCCGTATTCTCCAGATATATATCATCGCCTTCAATAGCAGAGGCCTGCAACAGCAGCCGTTTCTTACTGGCATGAAACATATTGGCCAATCCGTTCTGTACCTTGACATTGATTTTCTTACCGCCGATTTCACCTGCATGGCTATGTTTATATCTCAGCGAAATCTCAATTTCATCTGCATTTAACAAGCCGCCAACTTGAAACTGACCCTTTGAGATAAAGGTTTCCGCTTCGAGGTCGTTTTTTACCACAAGCAGCCCCTTGATCTCTGCTTTATCTCCATTATAGTTTCCGTCAATTTCAAGCGAACCGCGCACCACACAATCTTGGATATGCGCATTTTTTCCAATTTTGCATGTTCCTAATACGCTCGCTTTATCTGCCTGTAAAGTCCCGTCAAATCCTGCCTCCCCGTGTACGGACAGACATTCCGCTTTGATATCACCAGCCACTTTGCTTGTGCCGTTAATGGTGAAGTGCAGGCAGTCAAGATGATCCACAATTTCTGCTTCGCCGTTCACTTTTACTTTCCCGTACATTCCGCCGCCAAAGCTTCCAGAGCCGTTCACGGTCAAATTGTTTCTTTGCATATTTTCCACACAGCCTTCCTTTATATTTTTCTGGATTTCTTCACTGTTGCACCATCATCTTTTTGAAAAGTGCCTGTGTACTCGACAAGATCAACTTCACATTTTTTGCCGATCTTCACATTCCGCCCGCGGACCACTTTTGCGGCGGTTACTTCCAAATCAATTTCGTCACCCTCGATACTATTGACCGATAGGGTGGTTGGGAAGAACGGTTTGAGCCAGCTTGAAAAAGAAGCATCCTTTTTTACTGTGATACTTTGCCCGCCGATTTCCTGAATCGTACAGCGCCCGAAAGGTTCCAGCAAAATGTGGTCGGCATTCAGTTCCCCGCCGATTTTAACAGGCCCCCGTATATAAACGGTTTCCGCTTCACAGTTTTCCGCAATCGCCGCGCGTCCTTCGATTTTGATAGAATCACAACGGACTGTTCCGCCAAAGGAGCCGCTTCCTGAAATTTGCAAAGCAGCAGCTGTTACATCTTTCTTTATTTTTGCGACACCTTCAATGCTTATCTTTTCAGTGTCAAGGCTGCCTGCAATGGTTGTCGTCCCATTGATCCGAACCGTTTGTGAAACAATGTTACCCTTGAAAGAAGCAACCCCATTCGATTCCAAAACTTCGCATTCAATATCGCTATTTACGGTGCTTTTTCCACTCACCGCCACAGTTTGAAAAGTCCCGCCATTCGAAGATCCGACTCCGTTTATGATAAGATTTCCTTTATTCACTTTGTTCATCTTTTACCCACCGCCTGTTATAAAAAATTGATCTTTAATTCTTCTGATACATGCATAAAGTCGATTTTTGCAACGACTTTCGTATCTTTTTCAAACACAATCTCTTCAGCTTTATTTGCCAGGAAGCAGGAGGAGATGCCCAGCTTACGGATGATCCATAACTGTGTTTCGTCAGTATAAATTGCTTTCCCATTTGTAGCTTGCAATAACCGGAGGATCATTTTTCCTTCTTCAATATTAATTTCTCCAGCGTGCAATAGTTTTTCAAGAATGTAGACCATTAAAATTTCTTCAAAGGAAAATGAATGTTCCGCTGTATTCGTTTGCTCCAAATAAAAATTCATGACATATTCCGAAGCAATCCCGCGTTTGATGATTTCTTCTCTACCGGCCAGTTTGCCGCCGCCGGGGGAGAACATCTTCGCCAGCTCATCGAGTGAAAGGTTCTCTTTCATCGACTGAATCCTTGCTATGCGTTCAAGGATGCGTGCGCGCGGGAAAAAGGTTTCCTGGCCGGTGAACGTTGATTTGCGGATAAACCAGTTCTCCGGAATCAGATTTTTCCTTTTCCAGCGGTACAGCTGGCCGTAGGAAATTCCGGTTTCTTCAAGTAAATCTTTTTTGGAGATTAAATCCTCATCCATTTTTTACTCACCCCTTATGATGCCTTAAATATAACATAACACTGTTACGTTGTAAACAAAAAGAAATAAAAAGCTGCAGCCATTCCTTTCGACGGTAAAGTGAAACTTCCATCAGTGGGGTTTTCCTTCATCCTCCACTGATGAAAATCCTAACAAAGGCTAAAATCTCAGGTGTCTTGTTGCAACGCCATTGTGACCTGCATCATGCAAGCCTGCCCATTTGAACTTTTATGGCCTGCTATAAAAGTGAAATAAATTTCGAATATTTTATATTAAGAAACGCATGAAATATGGTATAGTTAACATAAAAAAGAAGTCGCTGACTTTTATATAAGGGGAGCTGAAGTTAAATGATTGCTGAAAAATATAAACAAATGCTCGGGCAGAAATCCGTGATTCGGGAAATAGCTGAGTATGGTGCTGAGCGGGCAAAAGAAATCGGTTCTGAAAATGTTTTTGACTACAGCCTTGGCAATCCGTTTGTGCCGGTTCCGCAGGCATTTACCAATAAACTGGTTGAACTGGCCCAAAGCCCTGAACCTTCCACTGTCCATGGCTACAGCCCGAGTCTCGGAATTACATCGGTTCGGGAAAAAATTGCCGAGTCGTTAAACAGGCGTTTTCATATGGGCTACCGTAAAGAACATATTTTTATGACGACAGGGGCTGCCGGCGCGATTGCCCATGCGCTGCGGGCAGTTACGACAGCAGGGGATGAAGTGCTGACATTTGCGCCCTTTTTCCCGGAATACACGCCATATGTCAATCAAACCGGCGCCGTGTTAAAAGTGGTCCCGCCCAATACAGACGACTTTCAGATTAACTTTGAAGCATTTGAAAAAATGCTGACGGCAAAAGTCACAGCGGTATTGATCAATTCACCGAATAATCCTTCCGGTGTCGTCTATTCACCGGAAACGATTCAAAAACTCGCCCAACTGCTGCAGGAAAAAGAACGGGAATTCGGACATGAAATCTATTTAATTTCAGATGAGCCATATCGGGAAATTGTTTTTAAAGGTGTCGAGGCTCCATACATTGCTAAATATCACCCGAACTCGATTACTTGCTACTCTTTCAGCAAATCGCTGTCGCTTCCGGGCGAACGAATCGGTTATGTTGCCGTCAACCCGGCATGCCCGGATGCGGAGCTGATTGTAAATATGTGCGGCCAGATTTCAAGAGGGATTGGCCATAACTGCCCGCCGTCGATTATACAGCTGGCTGTAGCCGAGGTGGCGGACATGACAGCGGACTTGTCTGTGTACGAAACCAATATGAATATTTTATATGATGCGCTGACCGATCTGGGATTTTCGTGCGTGAAGCCGGGCGGGACTTTTTATATGTTCCCGAAAGCTTTGGAAGAAGACGCCGTCGCCTTTTGCAAAAAAGCGCTTGAGTACGATTTGCTGCTCGTGCCGGCAGATAGTTTTGGCTGTCCGGGATATTTCCGGATGGCTTACTGCATCCCGACGGAAAAAGTTGAACGGTCGCTTGCGGCATTCAGAAAGCTCGCTGAAGCGTATAAAAAAGAAGGCATTCACTAAGCAGATAAGCCGTTTTAGTTTTGTGATTTGTAAGCACCATTCTTTTCAAAGTAAATAAAAAGGTTGGTAATAATTTTTGAAACGAAAGCAATTAACAGGTAACCGATAAAAAGGTGAAAATAGTTTGCTCCGTTGTATAATTTAAAAAGATTCAACATAGACAATACTGGCTTAAATACAAATGCTAAAAAGGCACTTAACAGGATCATAAATGAATAATAATTTTTCTTATGATTCAGTGTCCATTGATAAACAAACATGTACAACACCGGAATCAGTGATACATCAAGTGCAAAACTTGTTACGAAAAAAGGAAATACTTTGTAAGGGTAAAACCAATAATTATTAATCCCGCCAAGTGAGTCGATGTAAGAAAACCATACATGAATGTTAAATCCGAAAAGCCTAAAGGAAGAGCCCTCTTTCTATCAATAAAAAAATATAGAGCGATTAATGGGAGAAGTAAGAAGGCTATGGTAAGCCAAAATTGCCATGTATTAAAACTTGAATACTTCTCCCAATAGTCTGTTCCTGTATTTAATAAATGGGTTTGAATTCCTTGCATGGTTTTAATTAGTTTTTCCTGGCCGTCACCCATATTTAATCACCCTTTCAAATCATTTGGTATTAACCTTTCCGTTAGAAAAAATGTTATACAATTCATACTGGACACGTTTAGCGGATCATTACTACAAAAGGCGATTTGTCGTTGTCTGCCGCAACCATAACAAAATGTATAATCAAACAAATTGTTGCTAACTTACCGTCCGTAGTGAATGAAAATGTAAAAATTATCCTTATTATAATCTCAATCACCAAAAGGAGAACCTTCTTGCAAACTTCTATGTCTATCTCATTCCAAAATACGTAATGTTCCTTTATACTATTGAAGTGTGTTCCTGAAGATTAATCATGCGCAGGCATATGAAGATATAAATTAAGTTTTGAAAGGAGCAGTCAGGATTGGAGATTACACAAGGTGAAACATTGGTGACTGAAATCCGCCAATTAGATAAAAAGGGTTCCGGGCAGGCTGTCGTTTGGCGCGAAAATGTGTTCGGCAACCCGAAAAAATTAAAGCTGACGATTCCGCAGACGCTTCCGGGTGAAAAAGTGCGCGTTGTGGCGGACCGGCCAGAAAAAAGGCGGATAAAGGCGATTCCGGAAGAAATTCTCGAAGCCCACCCGGAAAGAATTGCGCCCGCGTGCCCGCATTTTGACCGCTGCGGCGGCTGTGTGTGGCAGCATTGGCAGTATCAGGGGCAGCTGAACCAAAAAACGGCCCATGTTAAAGAAGCGATTGCATCCCAAGGGTTTGATCCTGAACTTGTCCGCTATACGATCGGCATGGACGAGCCCTGGCATTACCGCAATAAAATGGAATTTACGTTTGCGCCGGATGGTTCAATGGGCCTTCATGAGCAGGGAAATTTCCGGAAAATCATTTCGCTTGAAACCTGCCTGATTGCCGGCACAGAAATGGTGGAAGCAGCAATGGAAGTAGCCGCCTGGGTGAAAGAACATGGCTTAAAAGGTTACGATAAGGACCTGCACGAAGGATTGTTCCGGCATTTGATGGTGCGCCAGTCGTTTGCAACCGGAGAAATGATGCTGGCTCTTTTCGCTACGGAAGCACCAGCCGGAGACTTGGTACAAGCAGCCCGCGATTTAACGGATCGGATTGAGCATAAATTTCCTTACGTAAAAAGTTTAATCTGGCTTGAAAATACGCAATGGGCCGACCGTACGCAGGCTGAAAAGACACATGTCCTGTCCGGCCGCGATTTTATTTACGATGAAATGGGCGGCTACCGTTACCGAATCTGGTTCGATACATTCTTCCAAACGAATCCGGTACAGGCGCAAAAACTTGTGGATCTTGCAATTGAAATGGGGCAGCCGAAAAAAGCAGAGAAAATGATCGATCTTTTCTGCGGTGTCGGCACTTTCTCGTTGCCGTTTGCTGACCGTGTCGGAAAACTTGTCGGGATTGAAATTGTCGAAACGTCAATTGCATCGGCAAAACGGAATGCGAAGGACAACGGGATCTCCAACACGTATTTTCTCGCCAAAGATGCCCGCAAAGGGATCGATGAAGTGCTGGAAAGCTTCGGTAATCCGGATTTGCTGCTTCTTGATCCGCCGCGCTCGGGTGCCGGCGGCAAAGTCATGCGCAAAATTGGCCGCGCAAAACCACAGCGGATCGTTTATGTTTCCTGCAATCCCGATACATTTGCCACGGATATTAAGGAACTGGAACCATTCGGGTACCAGTTGACTGCCGTGCAGCCGGTGGATTTATTTCCTCATACGGTGCATGTGGAGTGTTGTGCGCTGCTTGTTTTGAACGATGAAGGACAATTGTAAAAATAAAGGAGCTCTGAAATCCGGAACTTAAACATATCCGGCTTCAGGGCTTTTTTCTTTCCAACCCCATTTGTAATTCCTTTAATTGGGTTGGCGAATAGAATTCGAGTACTGTCACCACTCGAATTTTGTCTAATATGAAAAGGCATCCATTTCATTGACACTGCTCTGGTTTTTAGATAATATAGAATAAATCGATACAATTCCTCATACAATACAATCTCAAATAATACTAACCCCTGAAAGGACCGATCCCCATGACAACAGAATACCTCGACCTCAAAATGGACTTTATGTTCAAACAGCTATTCGGCCACCCAAGCAGAAAGAAAATCACGATTGCCTTTTTGAACGATTTACTGCATCGGCAAGGCCGCGACCGGATTACTGATGTTCAATACGAAAACACCGAACTCATTAAGGCAGAGCAGGTTGGCAAGACAAGCCGGCTTGATGTATTGGTTTACACTTCCAACGATGAAAGGATTAATGTGGAAATTCAAATGGTAGACCAGCACGATATGCCGGAACGGGTGCTGTATTACTGGTCAAAACTTTTTTCATCATCATTACAGTCCGGACAAAATTACTCCGAACTCGTCCCTGCCATCATGATCTCCATCTTAAACTACCCGCTTTTTCCCCACGAAACCGACAGCTTCCACAACGTTTTTCATCTTTACGAGGATAACGAGCACTTCATTTGGAGCCCGCATCTGGAATTCCACACATTTGATTTATCGCAGTTTATGGTAAAATGGAAAAAATACAGACGTGAGATGAAAGCGAAGCCATCTGCCGAATACCCATGGCTGATGATGCTTTCCGCTGCGGATTACCGCAAAAAGACGATTGACACAAATATTTTCCATGAACTGGAGGGATTTGCGATGAATGAACAAGAAGTGCGTGAAGCGATCAAGGAATGGGAAAGCTTAAGTGCCAACCAGGAGAATAAGGTATTGTACGAAGCGCGGTTAAAGTATTTGCGTGACCAGCTCTCAAATATCATGGGTGAAAGGCGTGCTGGACGAGAAGAAGGCAGAGAAGAAGGCATAAAAGAAGGTATAAAAGAAGGTATAAAAGAAGGCGTTAAAAAAGGCGTAAATAAAGGCATAAAAGAAGGTATTCAAAAAGAACGGGAAGCTGTAATTAGAAAAATGCTGAGCAATGGAACCGCACCCGACACGATTGCAAATATGTTGGACTATCCGCTTGAAGAAATCAAAAAAATTCAGCGGGAAATAGAGAATGGCAAGTGATTTTTCCACGAACTGGAGGAATTTGCGATGAATGAACAGGAAGTGCGTGAAGCGATCAAGGAATGGGAAAGCTTAAGTGCCAACCAGGAAAACAAGGTATTGTACGAAGCAAGGTTGAAATATTTGCGTGACCAGCTCTCGAACATCATGGGTGAAAGGCGTGCTGGACGAGAAGAAGGAAAAAGGGAAGTTCGTGAAGCGATGATCCGGAACATGTTAAACAGAGGAATGGATTCTGAAACGATTGCTGAAATTTCCGGATGTACTGTAGAAGATATTGAAGATATCAAGAGGGACATGAATAGTTGAATTTTCCACGAATTGGAGGAATATGCATTGAACGAGCAGATTTCGAATATTCGGGGAAAGGGTGCTCGTAAAGACCGCGAAACTGTAATTAGAAATTGAGGCACTGCATATGGGAAATTGCTGATTTGCCGCAATGTCCTTGAAAAAAATAAAAAATTCAGCAGAAAAAGCAACACGATTAGTAAGGAAGAAACCGTTGATGAGCTGCATACGGAACCACCGGCTTGCTTTTGCCGTACATGAGCTTTCTTTCTTGCTGCATAGACCGGAAACTGCAGGAACTGATTGAAAAGAAACGCAGCCTATTTTATGATGGAATCATAAAAAAATGTTCAAAGGGCTGATTCAGGTGAAGAAAAAAGTGTATTTCAACCATGATGGCGATGTTGATGACTTAGTTTCACTGTTTTTATTATTAAAGATGGATAATGTTGAGTTAACCGGTGTATCTGTTATCCCTGCTGATTGTTATTTGGAACCGGCAGTGTCTGCAAGCAGGAAGATCATTGACCGGTTCGGAGACGGGAAATTGCAAGTAGCGGCATCGAACTCGCGCGGAAAAAACCCTTTCCCGAAAGAATGGCGCATGCGCGCTTTTCAAGTCGATGCGCTACCGATTTTAAACGAAAAAGGGAAGATCAATACACCGGTAGCAGAGCAGCCAGCGCATATGCATTTGATTGATAAGCTGCTTGAAGCTGAAGGGAAAACAACATTGCTTTTTACCGGGCCTTTGACCGATCTGGCGCGCGCTTTGGATGCTGCACCACAGATAGAAGATAAAATTGAGCGCCTCGTTTGGATGGGCGGCACTTTTCGGGAAGCAGGAAATGTTGCTGAGCCTGAACACGATGGGACAGCAGAATGGAATGCATTTTGGGACCCGGAAGCGGTTGCGCGTGTTTGGGAAAGTGGGATTAAAATTGATTTGGTAGCACTCGAAAGCACGAATCAGGTACCACTGACTACAGAAGTTCGGAACCGCTGGGCTACAGAACGCAAATTTTCCGGCGTGGATTTCATCGGGCAATGTTATGCCATGGTGCCACCGCTTGTCCACTTTGCAACAAATTCCACCTATTATTTGTGGGATGTACTCACGACCGCTTTTATGGGAAACGAAACGCTTGTCCGGACAAAAAAAGTGTCGGGGATCGTCGTCACAGACGGGCCAAGCCAGGGAAGGATGATGGAGAGTACAGACGGGCGTACTGTAAATCTCGTTTATGATGTTAACAGGGATGCATTTTTTGATTACATCACTTCTTTGGCTAAAAAAGCGGAAGCATGAGATTTTCGAAAAAGTTCTAATACAATAAGTAAAAGCTTTGGCGCATTCTGTCTTAACAGCAAAATGCCAAAGCTTTTTTTGCATATTTTTCAAATGTAAAAGATAAAAATATTAATGTCTGAACATCCTATTGCTTTTTATGTTTACGCTTTGAAAAATAATGCAGGAACAAGGATAAAATCAAGTAGGAAAAAATGAGAAATACAAAATAATTTGTCCAGAAATGGGTAAGATCGATAAGATTGAGACTGCTCAACCATCTTTGAATTCCCATCACAATCAGCACGGTAACAGCAAACATAAAGAAAAGCTGTATATATCGTTTCAAAACAATTCCTCCCTCATAAATCCGGCAGATTCATGGCTTTTCGTGCCATTTTCTAAAGGTGATGCCAGATGATGACTGAACGCTTCAGTAAAATCTACTAAACGATCATTACTATTATGTAGGATAAAAAACATTCTACCAAAATACTATGATCCAAATCATATAAAACAAAATAAATATGGCAGAATTGTGAAATGCTGCGTCTGTTTTTCCCTTTAAAGCCGTGCTGCTATCTGCCTTACAATAGAATGTTGAAAAAATGAAACAGCAGGCACGGATTGAATTTAAACCGGCCTTTGATTTGCGATAGTTTTTGGGCTTTGCCGGTACCGCTTTCCAATACTTTCATAAAAAGTAATTCCGATTCATTTGGTAGTAAAATGGGCCACAGTTTTCGTGTTATAATGGGGCTATATAAAATTCCGCACTGCGGTAGAGGTATTAGCACCCTCTTTAAAAAACTAAGAAAACAGCACTTGTTTCTTAGTGCTGTTTTTTTGTGGAAGGGAAGCGTAAAAATTGAAAAAAGAAAAAGCACTGGTTGTTTTTAGCGGGGGACAAGACAGCACCACATGCTTGTTTTGGGCCCGGGAAAGATTTGAAGAAGTAGCGGCAGTCACGTTTGATTACCACCAGCGCCACCGTTTGGAAATCGATTGTGCAAGAAATATTGCAGAAGAACTTGGGGTTAAACATTATATATTGGATATGAGCCTATTAAATCAACTGGCTCCAAACGCGTTGACAAGAGATGGAATTGCGGTAAAAGAGGGGGAAGATGGCGGGCTGCCGTCTACTTTTGTGCCAGGCCGCAATTTGCTGTTTCTGTCTTTTGCCGGTGTGCTGGCAAGTCAAATCGGTGCCAGACATATTGTAACCGGTGTTTGCGAAACAGATTTCAGCGGCTATCCCGACTGCCGTGATATTTTTGTGAAATCACTGAATGTGACGTTAAATCTTTCCATGGATCAGCAGTTTGTCATTCATACGCCTTTAATGTGGTTGAATAAGGCTGAAACATGGAAACTTGCGGATGAGCTGAATGCCTTCGATTTCGTCCGGGAAAAAACGTTAACCTGCTACAATGGCATCATCGCGGACGGCTGCGGGGAATGCCCGGCATGCAAACTGAGGAAAAGGGGACTGGAGGAATATTTAAAAGTAAGGAGATAAATATTTTAAAATTTTATGATAAAATGGAAGAAAAAAGGGGATGAGGAAATTTGGAAATTAAAACGGTATCAATTATCGGGCTTGGGGCGCTCGGGGTACTCTTTGGCCGCCAGTTAGCGAAAAAAATGCCGGAGGGGGATCTTCGGGTCATTGCGGACCGGAAGCGGATTGAAAGGTATGAACGGGATGGCGTATATTGTAACGGTGACCGTTGTTCTTTCCATTATGTAACGCCTGAAGAAGAATGCGGGCCGGCTGATCTGCTCATATTTGCCGTGAAATTTAACGGGCTGGCAGATGCAGTTCAGGCGGTAAAAAAACATGTGGGACCCAATACGATTATTTTGTCGGCGCTCAATGGCATTTCCAGTGAGGAGATCATTAGCCGTACATACGGGATGGATAAAATTTTATACTGTGTTGCCCAGGGCATGGATGCTGTAAAAACTGGAAATCAATTGACTTACGACCATATCGGCATGCTATGTTTTGGCGAAAAAGAACCGGGATATGTTTCGGAAAAAGCAGAGCGGGTTGCCCGTTTCTTTGAAAAAACGGATTTTCCATATGAATTGGACAAGCATATGATGAAAAGACTGTGGGGGAAATTCATGCTGAATGTTGGTGTTAATCAAACGGTTGCCGTGTTCAAGAGTAATTTTGGCGAGATCCAAAAAGAAGGGCCGGCAAGGGAAATGATGATTGCCGCAATGCGTGAAGTCATGGCCTTGTCGGAAAAAGAAGGCTTTCCGCTGACAGAAGCTGATCTGCAGTACTGGCTCAAAGTTGTCGGCGCGTTAAGCCCGGACGGAAAACCATCGATGGCACAGGATGTCGAAGCAAAAAGGTACAGTGAAGTAGGCTTGTTTTCGGGAACCGTTATAGAGTTGGGAAAAAAACACAATGTTCCGGTTCCCGTAAACGAAGCACTGTACCAGCGGATTCAGGAAATGGAAAGCGGGTATGAAAATTTAAACAGCAAAGTAGCAGAGTAAAAAGGAAAAGCGGCGGGATCTAAGTTCCCGCCGCTGCAATTGAGGAATTTAACAAGTTTTCAGCTCCAGCAGCGAAAATTTTTCTTCCAGGGCGATTTGCGCATTTTTATTTGCCAAATGCACCATTTCTTTTTTCTGCCCGCGTTTCGGCTGCACGACACGGATGTAAAGAAGCTGTTTTGCTGTTTCTTTTCCGACCGTATCCGGAATCAGGATTTCCTTTGGCAGCGCAGTTTGGCTGCTGCCATAATAATACTGCAAGAATTCAAGGAATGCTGCATCCGGATCTTTGCTGCCGGTCTGTTTAAAAGATATTTCCCGTTCCATGATTTTGCCTTGCCGCAAATAAAAGGTTTGGACACACATCCATCCGTTGCCCGCGGCGTAACCGAATATATCCCGGCTTATATGATCATTCAGCGCAACGTTTTGCTGTTCCATTGTCAGTTCAAGCTGTGCCATTTGTTCTTTCAGGTTTTCTGCTTTTTCAAAATCAAGCTGTTCCGCCGCATCCTGCATTTCTTTTTTCATATCCTTTAACACTTTCCGGTAGCCGCCATGGAAGAAGTGGACGATTTTGCGGATCTGTTCTTTGTATTCTTCCTCACTTACTTCCCTTGCACAAGTTCCGATGCAAAGGCCAAGCTGGTAATAAAGGCAGGCGTGCGTGCTTGATTCCGGGCAGCGCCTGAGCGGATAAAGCCTGTCCAGCAATTTTTTTGTCTCTGCTGCCGCCCGGACATTCGGAAACGGGCCGAAATATTTTCCTTTATCCCGGACCGATTCGCGTGTCAGGATCAGCTGTGGATGCCGTTCCGCCGTAATTTTAATATAAGGATAGCTTTTGTCATCTTTAAGCATGATGTTATATTTCGGCCGGTATTTTTTGATCAGGTTCATTTCCAGTACCAATGCTTCCGTGTTTGTGTCCGTCACAATCCACTCCAAATCGAAAATCTCCCGGACAAGCTGCGCTGTTTTCTCATCATGTGACCCGGTAAAGTAGGAGCGTACACGGTTTTTCAGTTTTTTGGCTTTCCCAACGTAAATGACTTTTCCCGCCCGGTTTTTCATCAGATAGCACCCCGGCTGGCCGGGCAGAAGGGAAAGCTTGTGCTGGATGACGGGGTTCATTGCCGTATTAGCCCCATTTCACGGCAGCGGCGATCAAGCTGTTGTGCAAAAGTTTTACAGGCAGCTTTAATTTCATCATCCGGGACGACATCCACTTTTAAACCGTCAAGCAAGAGTTCACAGCCTTGTTGTTTCAATGCTTCTTCCATCGTATCCACGGCCCCGGCAAAGTGTTCATAAAAGGAGTCGCCTGCGCCAAACACCGCGCCTTTTTTGCCGGATAAGTCCACATCCGGCAGTTCTTCGTAAAAATCAATCATTTCATCCCAGAGATCGCCGTCGTCCCAGGTGCTGGCGCCGATCAATATCAGATCGTAATCTGCAATTTCCTGTGGGGATGTATTTGTTGCTTCTTTTATATCAACGGCATGCCCTGCTTCTGATAATGCCGCTGCGATTTCATCTGCCATAAATTCCGTTGTGCCTGTCATGCTCGAGTATACAATGACCGTCTTCATCTTCTACACTCCGATCGTTTTAAATTCCCTCTCTTTTTATTCTATATCAATTGTGAAAATATGCATTTGATCTGCATCAAGATTTTGACGGAATGAGCAGCTGCCGGATTCCCGGGTGCAGTGATGGCCTATTGTAAAAATGCAGTTTAAAAAAAGAAAGACTATTCCGGGATTCCGTTAAAGCAGGAAATGAGTATAGGAGCTTGTGGGAAGTGTGAATACTAAAATGAATGGGCCGCCGCGAAACGATTGGAGCATTCAGGAAAAGATTCCCGGTCATGGCTGTATGTCTGCATGCACAATATAATGAAGGGCTGTTTCCACTCACTGTAAAAGCAAAGGAGACATGAACATGTCAAACATTGGCCAAAATCAAAGCCATAAAGAACAATACCGGATGCCGGAAGCTGTCCGGAAAAGCGAGCGATCAGATTTTCAAGTCGGCTATACCTCAAATACCGGAATTGAAACAGAAGACCAGCGCCGGAAAGGTACAAAAAAATGACAAAAAAACAGCCGGACCCGAAATAGGTCCGGCTGTTTTTGCTTATTCCGTTACGCCATGTTCATACATTTGTTTGTATTGGCGGTGATAATGTGTGACGAAATACAGCAGGGTCAGCAAGGATGCAGCAAGAATGTAGATCAGCAAAATGCCGGCATTTTGCCACATCACTCCGTATTCTCCACTGGAAATCACTGCTTTGAACCCTTTTACGGTGTACGTCATTGGCAGCAGCGGGTTAAATGCTTGGATAAATTCCGGTACGGTTTCCAATGGGAATGTACCGGCGCTGCTTGTCAACTGCAAAATCAAAATGACAATCGCAAGGAACCGTCCGGGATTTTGCATCGTCGTTACAAGGAACTGGATCAGCGTAATAAAGGTCAAGCTTGTGATGACAGAGAATAGGACGAATAATGGAACACTCTTTACATGAATGCCGACAACATTCAAAATAATGACATCTGCAACGAGCGCCTGTAAAATGCCTACTCCGGCTAAAATGCTGATCTTACTTGTAAACCAGACCAGACCGCTTTTTGGAACGCCGGCAGACTCAACGAGCGGGTACACAATTGTAATCAAAAGTGCTCCGACAAAAAGGCCCAGTGACAGGAAGTAAGGGGTAAACCCTGTTCCGTAGTTTGGCACTCTGTGGTAATGATTTGTTTTTAGTGATACAGGATCCGCCATCATGTTGTACGTGTTATTATTCGCTTGGACAGCACCTGCCGTTTTTGCGGCATCTCCTAATTTATTTTTTAGCTCATTTGTGCCGTTTTTCAATTTATTCGTTCCGTCAGACAAATCCCCGGATCCTTTGGACAATTGCTGTGTACCGGAAACAAGCTGGTTAGAACCGTTCGCCAGTTGTCCGGTGCCGCTTGTAAGCGTGTTTGTTCCATCTGCCAGTTTAGAAGAACCATTTACAAGCTGGCCGGAACCATTCGCAAGCTTGGCTGTACCGTTTGAAAGCTGGCCTGCGCCATTTTTCAAGTCTTTGGAGCCGTCCGCCAGTTTCGCAGATCCGGACTGCAATTGGCTGGTACCATCCGCCAACTTCGCGGAGCCGTCTGCCAGTTGGTCAGCACCCTGTGTCATTTGAGAACCGCCACTATTCAAGGTTTCCAGTCCGCTTGCAAGTTGTGATGAACCGGATTGAACCGTTTTTGCACCTTGATTCAACTGATTCAATTTTGGAATCAGATTAGTCTGTAATGCTGTCACATAAGCATCTTCACCTTGGCTGAGTGCGGCCGCACCTTTTGCCAATTTATCAGTACCGGCGAATAATTGTTTCATTTGATCCGTTTCGGAAATGCCCCGGATACCAGCATTTAATTGGTTGATTCTTGCCGAAAGCTGATCAAACGCTGCGTCCGTCCCGGGTTGGCTGTCTGTTCCGTTTGCAATTTCCCTTGCAATTTCTCCTGGTTTCAGGAGTTCACTTTTATTTTGAGATAAGTTTTGATTAATTGTATCCGCTATTTCCTTTTTTAATTTGTCTTTATCAGTCGCATTTTCTGCCAATACTGTTTGAATTTTACTGTCTGACAAACCGGCTTTTTTTAAGCTATTCGATAAATCTTCAGCTTGTTTTTGTTGGTTCGCTACGATTTGACGGGCCATTTGATCCGCAATTTTCTCAACAAGTTGCGGAATGGTGTCGTTTTCTAACTGCTGGGAAACTTGGCTGGCAATGGCAATCGGCAACTTGGATTTCATTTCATTAACACCAGTTTGCAATTTCTGGGTCCCGCCAAGCAGCTGTGTTGGAATTTTATTCTTTGCAGTGTTTAATCCCTCCTGCAGGTCTGCACTGCCATCGGCAACTGTCTTTGCGCCTTTTTGCAGTTTCGTAGCGTTGTCCAACAGTTGCTGGCTGCCGGTTGTGGCAAGAGTGTTGATCCCTTTCGACAGAACCGTTGTTCCGGAAGCTAACTGATCTGCTCCCGATTTTGCGTCCGACAGTCCGTTTGAAAATGTTATAGAACTTCTAGCCAGTTTTTCCAAATTTGCTTTCAAAGCCTGTGCGCCGCTGTTCACTTGGCCTGCACCGGAATTTAACGAAACGGCACCTGTGTATAATTGGCCTGCGCCGTTATTCAGTTTGCCTGCCCCATTATTTGCCTGAACGATTCCGTTGTTCAGGGTAAGGGTGCCATTATGAAGTGTAAGGGTGCCCTTATGCAAATCTTTCGCGCCTTTATCGACTTTCGTGATCCCTGTGTTCAAGGCAATCTGGCCGTCGTACAATTTGTTTGCGCCTTTCCGGAGGACGCTGACGCCGTCGCCAAGCTGTACAGTACCGTTATTTAATTTTTTGGCACCATTGCTTGCGGTTTTAAAACCGTTCGCCATTTCTGTTGCTTTTTCGAAAATTGTCTCAGCGTATGTTTTTGAAACTTCTGCGGACAGTTTGTCTTTCACTTTTAACATGCCCGATCCGCCAACCTGGCTGGCAAGGAAGTTTGTGCTGTCGTTCGGGATATATTGCAGCTGGAGTTTTTTAGGTTTTTTATCCAGCAGTGTGGTCGCATTCTCGGAAAAGTTTTCCGGGATTTTTACAACCATATAATATTTTTGGTTGTCAAGACCGTCCATTGCTTCCTGCTCAGAAACAAAGTGGAATTCAAAGCCGTCGCTTTTCTTTAAATTTTTTTCCAAATCTTTCCCAATGGTAAAAGTCTCTCCGTTCATTTTGGCGCCCGTGTCCTGATTAATAACTGCAACAGGCACTTTGTCCATTCTGGCATATGGGTCCTTAAAAGCCCAGATAAACATTCCTGCATATAGAACTGGAGCTAAAATAACCGCAATGACCGGTATCAGGAATTTTGGGCTTTTGATGACTTGCATAAACTCTTTATGAATCAGTGTAAAACCATTCACTTTAAAACCTCCAAACTTCTTGACTAGAATATTCAAACGGTCATTTTTGGGTAAAAAAGAGCTTGCACGATTAACGACAGCTCTCTGGATGGTCTAAGGATAACCCCTTGAAAATGTATAGTTCAAATAACTTGGCAATCTCTTTTTTTGAAAGCGGGGGATGTTTTTTCTCCCAGTCGAAAATCAGTGCGATATACATTTTCAACATAATAAAAGCAGTCAGATTCGGGTCGCATGGAACAATCTCCTGCTTGCCGACCGCTTTTTCAATATACTGGCTGATGTAATGAATAATGGTATCTTCCATTACATGCAGTGCATCCACCACTTCCGGCGTGCCAAGTTGGACTTCCTCGTAAAGTTTGATCGCCAGTTTATGTTTGAGGCGGAACTCCAGCATGTCGTAAAGGGCACGGTGGACGTTTTCTATAAAAGAAAGATGTTCATCGATCGCCTGTTCAGCAGCCTGTTTCATGTCTGCAATCAGATTTTCCATAATATAATTTAGCAGTTCTTCTTTATTTTTGAAAAAAGTATAAATGGTGCCTTTGCCGACGCCCGCAAGCTTTGCCACCTGATCCATAGTCGTGGCTTTGTAGCCGAAAGCTGAAAAAGACTTTTCCGCAGCGCTGACAATCTGCATTTTCCGGTCTGCCATGACAATCCCTCCCTTCTTGACCAAATGAATAAAACAGTCATTTAGTGCTGCAAAAGTAAAAAATAAAAGTGGCTTTTATTTTCACCACCCAAGCATGATAACACAAATTGGGAAAAATGCATAGAAAAAAATCCTCCCGTTTACAAAAAAAGGCAAGGACGGATACCTTGCCCGGGATATGCAGCAGATCATTATTGATTTTCAGGGCCAATCACTTTTAACGGGCGCATCATGTCATAGTCTTCATGCTCTAAAATATGACAGTGCCAGACATAATCACCGCTATAAGGCGCAAATCGCATCATTACCCGCGTGATTTGTGCTGCCGGTGCCGCAACCGTATCTTTCCAGCCCCGTTCGTTCGGCGCAGGCGGTACAGCCGGTCCTGTGTAAACGATCTGGCCATTTTGATTATAAAGATTGAGATCAAACGGGCGGCGATCCAAAATTTGAAATTGGATCAAATGAATATGAATCGGATGAGTAAAGGCCGTTATATTCATCAGTGACCAGATTTCAGTCGCGCCCAGCTTCGGTGTTTCTGTAACCGGATCCATCCATTTTTTGTTATCCAAAAGCAGCAACGGGCGCCCGTATTTATCGGTCGCACCGGAAAGTTTCAAATTCCGGAGGGCTGTAATATTGTTTTTCGAAAGCGACGGAATGGATGATAAAGATTGCGGAATTTTACTGGTATCTTCGTTTGAAAGCGGCAGAGAGACCCTGAACTGCATGATATCGCCGGTTTGGTCTTCGGGATCAGCATTTGGGCCAAGGTCATTTTTTAATGTCATGGTCCGGCCGGCATACTTGGAAAAATCGATGATGATATCTGCTCTTTCTGCCGGTTCCAGCGATAATCTTTCCAATTTAACCGGTCTTCTGAGCAGGCCGCCGTCCGTACCGATTTGGTAAAGCGGTTGGCCTGAATCGAGATATAACTGGTATGGCCGTGAATTGGAGACGTCAATGACCCTAAACCGGTATTTTCTCGGTTCAACTTCTAAATACGGCCATATTTTTCCGTTAACAAGAATTGTATCTCCCAAAAAGAACGGGATCACGGAAGGATTGGGCAAATCTTCGGAAGGATTGGCCGGCTGGCTCGGGTAAAATAAGGAACCATCGTTATTGAAGGTCCGGTCCGTTATCATCAGCGGGATTTCATAGTCACCTGCCGGCAGATTCAAACCTTTTTCTTCTTGATCGCGAATGATATACATTCCCATAAGGCCGGCGTAAACGTTTAAACGTGTGATGCCGATTGCGTGGTCATGATACCATAATGTTGTGGCACGCTGTGTATTCATGTATTCATACACTTCTTTTTTAAAATGCGGGCCTGTTTCGTTAAAATTGCGGGTAAACCAGGCTTCAGGGTAGCCATCGCTTGCCGGCTCGGTTTCGCCGCCATGCAGGTGCACAACGGTTCTTACTTCCGGCAGTTCCATTCCCATTTCATCAAGTATGGTGGTATCAACCGGCAGAAAATGTCTTTGCGGCAGTTGGTTCATCCATTTGACCCGAACCTTTTCCCCGCGGCCGGTTTCAAACACCGGACCCGGAAAACTGCGGTTATATCCCCACAATCTTGTCGGCCTTAAATCCCTGTGCAGCTTCTGCCAAAATTCTTCCATCCTGACTTCATAGTAGGCATATCCATCTTCCGTCCCCACCGGCTTGATCGTATCCAGCATCGGAAGGCGGTCAACAAACTTTTCCAGATTTGGACTCAAAATCCTCAACTCCCATTGATGGTCATTTTATTCATTTACAATAGACTATGAAACAATGGAAGCGTTGGAAAGGGGCAGATGTAACAAGAAGGGGAACACAGAGAAAAGTTTATTTGGTGAACATGTATAACCAGCCTGCCCCCAGCTTATGTAAGTATATGGCAAGGTTCGCCTGTCCTTCATTTTTTCACGAAAAAATAAAATTGAACGGCACGTCCAAAAAACATATAATAGCCTATATTGGTTCGCATTTTAAAGTTATGACGAAAATGAAGGTGGCATCGATGAAAAAATTACTATTGCTGGCAACAGGCGGAACAATCGCTTCTGTAAAAAGGAAAGAAGGCCTGGTACCGGGGCTGTCCGCTGAAGAATTGCTCCGGTATGTTGAACATACTGCGTTCGCTGCGAATGTCACGGCTGAAATTTTAATGAACCGTGACAGTACGAATATGCAGCCGGAACATTGGGTTGAAATAGCCGGGGCAGTTGCCAAAAATTATGATCAATATGACGGTTTTGTGATCACACACGGGACAGACACATTGGGATATACGGCAGCAGCTTTGTCATATATGCTGCAGGGATTGCAGAAACCGGTTGTGATTACAGGTTCGCAGGTGCCGATCAGTTTTAAAAAAACAGATGCGAAGAAAAACTTATCGGATGCCCTTCTTTTTGCAAGCGAGGATATTGGCGGCGTGTTTGTTGTCTTTGACGGCCGCGTGATAATCGGAACAAGAGCCGTGAAAATGCGGACGAAAAGCTATGACGCTTTTGAAAGCATCAATTATCCATATGTCGCCCGTATTGCTGCGGATAAAGTGGAATATATTTGGAAACCGGCTCCTGCCGATCATGAGTTCACTGCTGATACAAGCCTTTGCCCTGATGTGTTTCTTTTAAAACTGCATCCCGGCACCAAGCCCGAAATCTTTGATTTTTTAAAAACCCATTACAAGGGGATTATTATAGAGAGCTTTGGAAATGGCGGTGTCCCGTTTGAAGCACGAAACCTGCTGCCGAAAATGAAAGAATTGACAGAAGCCGGCATTGCCGTTATGATTACGACCCAGTGCCTGGAGGAAGGCCATGACTTATACCTTTACGAGGTAGGGAGAAAAGTGGCACAATATCCTGTCATCGTTTCAGGCGATATGAATACGGAGGCCATCGTGCCAAAACTGATGTGGGCCCTCGGCAAAACAACGGATTTTGAAAAAGTAAAGGCGCTGATTGAAACGCCGGTTGCTTATGATTTGTCGGTAGACTGGGGAACAGCAGATTAAAAGAAGGATAGGAATGATTCAAAATGTGGCCTGATGAACGCCATTGCGGGTGAAAATTCGGATCGAAATGTCTTTCATCGGCCTGATGAACGCCATTGCGGGTGAAAATTCGGATCGAAATGTCTTTCATTGGCTTGATGAACGCCATCGCAGGTAAAAATTCGGTTAAAGATGTCTTTCATTGGCCTGATGAAAGACATTACAGGTAAAAATTTGAATCGAAATGTCTTTCATCCTTCAAATGACGCTATCCTACACAAAAAATTAGAACAGAGTGGGGTTCATTCATACTTATTTGTAAAAGCGACATGATTTTACAAATTAATATTGCCCATTCTTGCTATACATGCTATTATGAATACAAATGTATTTCCTTTAATCCGGTCCAGAGAGGCTGAAAAGGCGGTAATATAGGACGTTTGTATATACCATGCCCTTTTCCGGTTCGGACGGAAAGGGCATTTATTTTTGCCCGGATTCCAGGAAACTCTTTTAAAACAAAGTCCATGTGAGGCTTGGAAGGAGCACGATAAAATGAATTATCGCAGTAAAACAGTTGCAGCATCTGTTATAGGCTTGACATTGGAAGGCATGGATATCATGTTCATTTCCTTTGCCATGTCAATGATCATTGCCAATTTCCACATTGATATGACAAAGGGCGGCTTTATCTCTTCCATTACCAACCTCGGCATGCTTGTTGGCGGCATGGTTTTCGGAATCATGGCAGATAAATTTGGCAGAGTCAGAGTTTTTACGTATACCATTTTCCTTTTCGCAATCGGCACTGCACTAACCGGATTGGCAACCAGTATTGAGCAGGTTTACGTATTTCGTTTCATTGCGGGCCTTGGTGCCGGCGGGGAGTACGGCATTGGGATGGCGCTGGTTGCGGAGGCGTGGCCGAAAAACAAACAGGGCAGGGCATCTTCTTATGTCAGCATCGGCGCACAGTTTGGCGTCATCATTGCGGCACTTATCAGCGCGGTTGTCCTGCCGGCATGGGGTTGGAGAGGATTATTCTTCGTCGGCATCATTCCGGTTATATTTGCTTATCTCGTACGTAAAAATTTAGATGAATCCCCGGAATGGCTGGCTGCCCAGAAACAAAAACGGACAGCCAAAAAAGCGGAAAAAAGCAAGTTAATTCAACTGTTTGCAACACCGCGCACAGCGGCAACCACAGCAGCATTGGCGATTATGGCAACCGTACAGATCGCGGGATACAATGGGCTCATGATCTGGCTGCCATCTATGCTGCAGCAATCGCAGGGGCTGTCTGTCTCAAGCTCGGCGCTGTGGACGATCAGCACAGCTGTCGGTATGATTGCCGGTATGCTTGCATTCGGGCAATTGATTGACCGGATTGGAATCAAACTGGCTTACGGCATTTTCCTTCTAGCATCGGCCACGGCAGTCTTTCTGTACGCTTATGCGAGCGGCAGTGCCGGGGTATTGATTGGCGGTGCGATTGTCGGGTTCTTTTCAAACGGGATGTTTGCCGGATATGGGGCATTAATCAGCAGATATTTCCCGGTTGAAGTCCGCAGTACGGCTACCAATACGATTTTTAACTTTGGGCGTGCAGCAGGCGGTTTTTCACCGATGCTTGTCGGCTTCATTCTCCAGCATTATCAAATGTCAATGGCGATGGGTTATCTTGCAGCACTCTACTGTATCTCCTGCCTGGCAATGCTGACATTGGCAAAGAAAACTTCAGATGGGAAACAGCATAATTCAATCAGCTCGGTTTCAAAATTAGCATAAAATGAAAAAAGCCATTCATTCCGCTAAAATAGCTGAGTGAATGGCTTTTCGCTGCAAATAGCAAATGAACCGTGTAAAGAATACATTCACGGCTCATTTCAGTGGATATGTTTTTTTATCGATAAAAACATTCAGGATTATTTCTGTAAGACTTCCCTGTTAATCAAACTCGGCGGGCATTCTCCCAGCAGCCCCTTTGTTAAGTTCTCGGCTGCCAGTTTCGCCATGGCATAGCGGGTTTCAGATGTGGCAGAGCCGATATGAGGCAGGGTAACGACATTTTCCATTTTCAAAAGCGGGTTGTCGGCTGCGACTGGTTCCTCATCAAAAACATCCAGCCCGGCAGCAAGAATCGACTTGTTTTCCAGTGCTCTGATCAAAGCCGCTTCATCGACAGTCTGCCCTCTTGAGCCGTTTACAAAAACAGCTGTTTTTTTCATCAGCCGGAATTCGCGGTCTCCGATTAGATGGCGGGTTTCAGGTGTGAGCGGCGTCATTAAACAAATAAAATCGCTTTTTTGTAAAAGTTCATCGAGTGAACAGTATGTAGCGTCAAAAGCATTTTCTGCTTCCTTGTGCCGTGAGCGGTTATGGTATAGAATTTTCATATCAAAACCGCGATGGGCCCGTTTTGCGATTGCACTTCCGATTCTCCCCATTCCGATAATGCCTAGCGTTTTATGATGGACATCGATGCCATATTGGGCTTCAGAGACCGGTTCTTTCCATTTTCCTTCTTTTACATAACGATCCAGTTCTGTGAATCTTCGTGCTGCGGCCAGCAGAAGACCAAAAATAGTATCAGCGGTTGTATCATCTAAAACGCCCGGCGTATTCGCAGCCATTACCCCACGTTTTGTCAGCTCACCGATATCCAGGTTGTTATAGCCGACAGCGATGTTACAGACGATCTTCAAGGCAGGCGCGTGGTCGAGCAGGTTACGGTCCACTGCCAGCCCGGATCCGATCAGTCCCTCTGCTTCTTCCAAGTCAGGCAATAAGTCCGTATAGGCGTTGCAGTTTTTGTAATATTTTACGTCAAACTGTTGTTTTAAATTTTCTACCAGATCTTCCGGCATTTCACTGTAAACAATAACTTTCTGTTTCATGATGATCCTCCCTTGATTCATGATAATAAAAGTATATCAAATGTTCGCAATGTTTTCTTTGATAATGAATCAGAGGAAATCGATAAAGATCAAATTTGTTTATGGGGCCGATGAACGCCATTTCAAGGATCAACCCCGGTAGAGATAGCGTTCATGCGGGCGATGAACGCCATTTCAAGGATCAAACCCAGTAGAGATAGCGTTCATACGGCTGATGAACGCCATTTCAGTCATCAACCCCGGTAGAGATAGCGTTCATACGGCTGATGAACGCCATTCCAAGGATCAACCCCGGTAGAGATAGCGTTCATACGGCTGATGAACGCCATTTCAAGGATCAAACCTAGTAGAGATAGCGTTCATACGGCTGATGAACGCCATTTCAGTCATCAACCCCGGTAGAGATAGCTTTCATACGGCTGATGAACGCCATTTCAAGGATCAAACCTAGTAGAGATAGCGTTCATGCGGCTGATGAACGCCATTTCAAGGATCAACCCCAGTAAAGATAGCGTTCATACGGCTGATGAACGCCATTCCAAGGATCAACCTCAGCAGGAGACAGCGTTCATCTCGTTCCATAAATAATTGTGCCCGTCATCCAATATTTAAGCATTTTTTGGCTTTAACCAAACCTGCCCCCGCCGCAGCTGAACAGTCTTTTTAGCCGCATCGCCCGGTAAATGACCGCAGCTTGCCTGCCTTTCCTGGTATACGGATTCATCTTGGTACGCAGGCATTCAACCATTGCGCTGTCGCATTCACAGACGGACCGCCCCCGCTTGAGGCAAAGATCATGGCGCATACAGCAGGCATCCACATCATTAGTAGGAGCCCCCGGCCCGCTGCATCCCGGCCCGCACCAGCGGTATCCCGGAAATATGCAGTGAGAAAAATGTTTATTATGCTTCGGTACCTTGTACATCTAACTGCACCCCTTTTCCAATCTTTACGATAAAATATGATTGGAATGGCGGGTTGGAAAGGCATATCAGCCCTTAAATGGTAAAACTTGCATAAAAGCATAATTTTCGGGGCTCTGGATTGTAATTTTCAGCTGATAGATTATGATAAAATTAGAAATGAAAGGCGATACTGAACCAGACTCGTAAAAAATGGGGGTCCCGGATGTGGAAACATCACTTCAAATATTGCTCCAATTGTTTGAAAGGGCTGCACTGCTATTTACCTGTTTATTTTTCATCACAAGAATTCCGCGCTTCAAGGAAATTTTTCAGAAAGAACGGCCGTCTGTATTTGAATTATGTTTTATCACAACCGTTTTTTGCAGCTTTGCCATTTTTGGCACTTATTCCGGGATAAAAGTAGACGGCTCGATTGTCAACGTTCGGATCATTGCAATTGTTTCGGGCGGGATTTTGTTTGGCCCCTGGGTTGGCATTACGACGGGAGTGATCTCGGGCCTGCACCGTTACCTCATTGATATTGGCGGTATTACATCCTTTCCGTGCCTGATCAGCAGTGTTGTCGCCGGGATTATTTCGGGCCTGATCAGCAGGAAAGTAAAGGACTCTTGGCGTTGGTTTGTCGGTATTGGCGCCGGAATGTTTTGTGAAGTATTGACGATGCTATTGATTCTGGCTTTTTCCCATCCGTTTTCAATCGGCCAGGAAATTGTCTCAAAGATTGCTTTTCCAATGATTCTTGGAGAAGTCAATATTGGCTTCATTGTTCTTCTCATTAAAAGTGTTGAGAATGAGAAGGAGTTTGTTGCAGCTAAGCAGGCAAAACTGGCACTTGATATTGCCAACAAAACATTGCCCTATTTTCGCTCGATCACGACCGAATCGCTGAAAACAATCTGTACGATTATCAAAGAGGATATAAAAGCCGATGCGGTCGCGATCACCGATACAAAAAAAATCCTTGCCTATGTCGGTTTTGGGGAAGAACGGTACCAAATCGGCCATGAGATTATCAGTGATTTGACAAAGTCTGCAATCAGAAGCGGGGAAATTACAATCCGCAATCATATTCAGGACCAACAGACCCCGCAAATCCAATGCTTGTTGATTATTCCCCTGAAAGAACGGGATGAGGTAACAGGCGCGCTGAAAATCTATTACCGGAAAGCCAATAAGATTACGTATTCTTTGCAGACAATGGCAATCGGGCTTGCTCAAATTATCTCAACTTTAATGGAAGTGTCGCATATCGAAGAAATTAAGGAAGAGGCAAATAAGGCGGAATGGAAAGCCCTGCAGACGAAGATCAATCCGCATTTTTTGTTTAACTCTCTGAATGCGATTGCCTCCACAACGCGCAGGAATCCAGGGAAAGCAAGGCAGCTGATCATGAATTTATCCGGATTCATGCGCTATAATCTTGAACTGAACGATGAATTTATCGATATCCATAAAGAGTTGCAGCAAGTTCGTGATTATATTGAAATTGAAAAAGCAAGATTCGGCAGCCGCCTTCAGGTAGAATATGAGATTGACGAAGTAGCCGTCCGTATTCCAAGCCTGATGATCCAGCCGCTTGTCGAAAATGCCATTAATCATGGCGTTCTGAAAATAAAGGGGCCCGGAGTCGTGACGATTGCTGTCAAAGATATCGGGGACAGGGTCCGTATCAGTGTAAAAGATACAGGAGCAGGCATTCCGGAAGAAGTGATTGAGCATGTGTACCAGGATAATGCGCCGGTCACGCAGATTGGCCTGTACAATGTTTACCGGCGTGTCAAGCTGATTTATGGAAAAGGCTTGGTAATTAAAAGGCTTGAGCCCGGGACGGAAGTATATTTTGAGATTCCAAAGGTGAGTGAACATGAAGGCAATTATAGTAGAGGACGAAATACCGGCACGTGAGGAACTGGAATATTTGATCGAAACTTACAGCAATATTGAGGTTACAGACTGCTTTGAAGATGGCTTGGACGTATTAAAATTTTTGCAGGAAAATGAAACAGATGTCATATTTCTCGATATTAATATTCCTTCTCTTGACGGTATGCTTTTGGCGGGCAATATCAGCAAGTTTGCACATAAACCTTATATCATCTTTACAACGGCTTATAAGGAGCATGCTGTCCAGGCATTTGAACTGGAAGCTTTCGATTATATTTTGAAACCTTACGATGAAAAAAGGCTGGCCGCTACACTAAAAAGATTGGAGGCCGCTTATCAAAGAGATAGGAATAGCCGTGAAGAGACCGCTTCTCCGTTAGAAAAAGAAAATTCACCCGGGACAAAACGGGTCAATTTACGGAAAGACGAAAAGATTATTGTGACCGATGCCAATGATATTTTTTATTGCGAGGCACGGGAAAAAACCACGATCGTCTACACGCGCGAGGAAACATATGTGATGCCGATGAACATTTCTGAATTCCAGACGCATCTGCCGCCGGATTTGTTTTATCGCTGCCATCGGTCCTATATTGTAAACCTGACAAAGATCCGTGAAATTGTGCCCTGGTTCAATCAAACTTATTTGCTGCGGTTGAGCGGTTTGAACGCGGAAGTTCCAGTAAGCAGAAGAAACATGAAGGCATTTAAACAGCTGATGCATTTGTAAACGAAAGCCTGAATGGGATGGATTGTCCAGGCTTCCGCTGTTTCCTTTCCACCGCCTGCTTTATGCCCCTTCCAAATGGGTCATCTATGCGTTTCTCTTAACCGCTTATGCCTATTTAAAGCGATTTCATTCCTGAAATGGTTTCTCTCTTTATTTTCGTACTATACTTTTCACTGTAGAAAAGGAACGTGAGAAAAAGGAGGAGAGGGCATGAAGGAAAGAAAAGCAAACCGCAGTTTGATCGTCCTGGGTACAATCATTGTGCAGATGGGTCTTGGAACGGTTTATACATGGAGCTTATTTAATCAGCCGCTTGTGGATAAGTTTGGCTGGCAATTGAGCGCGGTATCCACTACGTTTTCGATTTTAAGCTTGGCGCTTGCGGTTTCCACTTTATTCGCTGCAAAGCTTCAGGAAAAATGGGGGCTGCGCCGTTTAATTGTTTTTTCAGGGCTGCTGCTGGGCGGCGGGTTAATCCTGAGTTCAATGGCCCCGTCATTATGGATGTTGTACCTTCTCGCCGGGTTGGTTGTCGGTTATGCGGACGGGACGGCATATATCACTTCATTGTCCAATATCATGAAATGGTTTCCGGAGAAAAAAGGGTTGATGTCAGGAATTTCTGTTGGTGCATATGGTACAGGAAGCCTGGTTTTCAAGTTTGTTAACAGTGCGGTTCTCGAAAATTTAGGGGTTACACAAGCCTTTATCTGCTGGGGATTAATCGCAATTGTGATGATTGCGGGAGGGGCTTTCCTTGTAAAAGAAGCCGCAATCGAAACAGAAGCCGGTTCGCGAAACGCTGAAATGGGGAAGGGAAAAGATTTCTCTGTGAAAGAAATGCTGAAAACACGGCAATCCTGGCTCTTATTCGTGATTTTCTTTACAGCCTGCATGAGCGGTTTATATTTAATTGGCCTGGCAAAAGATATTGGGACACATCTTGTTGGCCTGGATATGGCGACCGCAGGCAATGCAGTGGCATTAATTGCGATCTTCAATACAATCGGAAGGATTATCCTTGGCAGTTTGTCTGACCATGTCGGGCGGATGCGGGTTGTATCCGGCACCTTGCTCGTAACTGCAATAGCTGTTTCCATATTAAGTTATGTTCAACTGAACTATGCTTTATTCTTCATCTGTGTCGCAGCGATTGCCTTCTGCTTTGGCGGAAATGTCACCGTGTTTCCGGCAATTGTCGCAGACTACTTTGGATTAAAAAACCAAAGCAGAAACTACGCGGTCATCTACCAGGGCTTTGGTATCGGCGCATTATCAGGATCCGTCATTGCCTCTGTTTTAGGTGGATTTATGCCAACATTCAACGCCATCATGATATTATGCCTGATCTCCTTTCTGCTCACACTTATCATCAAATCTCCGGCTGATAAAGCGGTGCAGCCGGAAAACGCAACATATCGCAAAACTGTCCGGCGTATCGGAGCCCATTCAAATTAATGCATGGCATGGAGCAGAAAACCCGCCCGAAAGCATTCTCCACGGGCGGGTTTTCCATGTTCATGCCCCCCGCTTTATCCCTAATAAATGGATGATCCAGATTTTTACAAATAAATTTTTACAGCCTGGAAACAAAAAATAAGTACAAAACATTGAAATAAACAACTGATTACAAATATAATAATATTAACAATACGAGGAGGGATTCTTTTTATGGAGGCTATACAATCCAGGCAAAGGTCGATGTTTCAAAAAGTGCTTGCGGTATTCGCCGTTTCGCTTTTGTTTGCTACGGCAGGCCTGTATACGGGAAGGCTTGTGCCGCCAGCTTTGATGATGCCGCTGATGGTGGCGGAAGTGGTCATGATTATCGCAGCATTCTGGCTGAGAAGGCGTAAAAGCGTCGGCTACTTATTTGTTTATGCGTTTACGTTTATTTCCGGAATTACAACTTACCCGATCGTTTCTTATTATGCATCGGCAGCCGGGGCGGAAGTAGTCCTGCTGGCATTCGGTTCAACCTTTGGCATTTTTGCCGTCATGGGAACGATTGGTGCCGTAACAAAAAAAGACTTATCATTTTTAAGCACCGCCTTATTGGTTGCGCTGCTGGCGCTGATTTTTATCGGGATATTTAGCATTTTCAGCCCGCTGACTTCAACAGGCCTGCTTGCATTCTCTTTCATTGGGGCCATCGTTTTTTCATTGTATACGATGTATGACTTTAATATGATGAAACATCACGGCATTTCAGAAGAGATCATCCCGCTTTTGGCACTTAGCCTGTATCTTGATTTTCTTAATCTGTTTACGTATATTTTGCAAATCCTCGGTATCTGGGGAAGCGACGATTAATTCAGCACAGACCCCAAACTTGCACCGTCCGGATCTCCATTGTTTGAATGGGATGAGCCTGTGGCGGATATGAAAAACTCCTGCCTGAACCGGCAGGAGTTTTTCGTTAAGGTTTCCTTTTTATGACAGTGTCTTTTTCACACGCCGTAACCGGTCGCAAGGGGCTTTTCATCCCACTTAACGGGCCGTAAGTTTTCCATCTCAACTTTTTTATAAAGGTTTCCTTTTTATATCTGTTAGGATAAAGCCGCTTTCCGGCAATGTTGGCATTTTATTCATGTGGAAGCTCAGGTCCTGGGCCGGCACGCGATAGTCAATTTTGTTGCAGAGAAAATCGAGAGAAGCTTTTATGACTTCCTGTGTGATGCCTTCTCCAGGGCAGCGGTGGCCTTTTGCCGGGTCGGAACCGCCCTGTGGAATCAATTCAAATAAGCTGCTGTTCCAATCTTCAAAACGTTCAGGGCGGAAAGCATCGGGATGGTCCCAAATTTCCGGGTCGTGGTTGGTGCCATAAATATCCAATAAAACAAGCGTGCCTTCTTTAAACTTGTACGCGTTCCATTCGAAATCTTTACGTACTTTTGCACCGAGGAATGGGCCAAACGGATAATACCGCCTGACTTCACGGGCAAACCAATCGAGCTGTTGTTCATCCTGTGTCCGCAGTTTTTCTTTATAGCCGGGATGCTCATGCAGGGCCAACGCTGCGAAAGTAATAAAAGTGGCAATCGCTGTAATCGGGCGCAAAACATTAATGAGTTCAATGGCTGCCATGCGCGGTTCCCATTCGCGGCCTTCACTGTCACGGTAATGTGCCATTCTGCTTAAAGCGGATCCTTCTTTCACCTGCAGTTTGCCCGCTCTTGTGTCTTTTATGATGCCTTCTATCCAATCTTCCGTGTTTTGTCTTGCCAATCTGCCTTTCCAGTGGCGGGGTCCGACAGCGCCAAAAGCATAAACCATGTCAATAAAATCTTCCGCCCGTTTTTCTGCTTCCTGTTCCTCCAGCGGTACACCGGTCCAGCTGCACGCAACACGGCACAACAGTAATTTTGCTTCATCAAATAAAACAACTTTTTCACTTTTTTCCCATCTTGGAATCAAAGCTTCCCATTCGGCTAATGCCAAATCGGCGAGCTGTTTTTGGTGTTCAGGTGTCATGAGTGACATAAACAGCAGTTTGCGGCGGCTGTGCTCCTCGCCGTCGATCGTTTGAATGGCATTTTCACCGAATAGCGATTTTTGGATGCGTTTGGGGACAGCGCTGCTGCGTTTGAATTTTTCCCGGTCATAAAATAATTTCCCGGCTTCTTTGCCGCTGATGCAGATGGCTTTTTGCCCCAGAACGCGTGTTTCGAATATATTTGTTTGGTACTCATCCGTGCGGTTTTTGATGTAAAGATAGCCTTCCTTTAATAAATCCGCGGTATCGTCAATTGTTCGTTCGTTAGGGATTTGGTTATCCATTGTATGATTCTCCTTTTTATTTCCTTTTCACCTTTTTTGAGCTGCTTAAACGCCGGGGATTTTGAACGGGTTTGTACTAGCTCAATTTTTCCCGGGGAATGAAATAAATATGAGCTGTTTTCCGAAAATGTCATTTTTGTTTACATTTGCTTCTTCAGGGTAAAAAAAAAGGGGAAGCTTACGAAACTGGAGTGGAATAGGGTAATGAAAAATGAAATCAATGTTGGAATTGGTTTTGTGACTGGAAGAAAAAGTTTTAAAGCGGTCCTGAAAACCTATATGTATAATTTAAAGGAATCCGAATTAACGGATAGCGAGCGTATCCGCTTGCATCTTTTTGTTGCCTACGATCTAAGTTATGAGGATGCTGAACCGGAAGATTTCCTGCGTATTGATCCGGAGTTAATGGAGGATCTTGACAGTACTTGCTTTATAGGGGAAAAGGAGACAGATCAGGAAATCAGTTCAATGACGGCACGCGGCATCATTGATGAACAGGAGGCGCAGCTGTTGTTTGGAAACGGATACGCGGCGAAACGGAACATCATCATGTATAAGGCGATGAAAAAGGGGATCGATTATTTAATGTTTCTCGATGATGATGAGTATCCGGTTGCGGTTACGAAAACGCGGTCGTATGCCATCTGGGGCGGCCAGCAGGTGTTGCGTGCCCACTTGAGGCATATCAGGGAAGCGGATATCACCAATGGCTTTCATTGCGGCTACATCTCCCCAATTCCTTATATTGCTTTTAATGAGACGCTAAAGGAAGCCGATTTTAAAGAATTGATTCAAGCGCTCAGCAATGATATTGTGAACTGGGAGACGATAAAGGCAGTCATGGCAAATGGCGGGGTGACCTATGCAGATACGGGCGTGCTGGTCAGTGAACAGGTTGAGGAAATAAAAGAAGAAAACAGGGCGAAATTTATTACCGGATCGAATTTAACATTGAACTTAACAGACCCAAGCCGTGTATTTCCGTTTTACAATCCGCCGAATGCGCGCGGTGAGGATACTTTTTTAGGCACATGCCTCAGCGGCCGCAGAGTGCTTCGTGTTCCCGTATATACATTTCACGACGGATTCGGGATTTACCAGCATCTTCTGTCAGGTGTACTGCCGACAAATTTAAACTATATTAAAGCGGATACAAAAAAAGTGATCGAACGTTTTTACAAAGCATGCATGGGATGGATCCGCTATAAGCCGCTTTATTTGTATATTACACAGCATGAGCAATACGAAACGAAGATCAGGGAAACCCGGCGGCAGCTGGCTGATGCGCTGCCAAAAGTTTGCCATTATTTTGGGCGGGACGATTTCATGAACGTACTTGCCGCATTTGAACAGTATCATAAGCAAGTTGAAAAACATTATCGGGAATTTTTGGATACAAAAAGAGCGTGGAAAAAGATCTGCGCAAGTTTTCCTCAATCGGCTGAAATAGAACAATAAGGTTGAAGCAGGCCTTTTGGAATGAATTTCCAAGGATGAAAAATGATCAAGGATTTCCATAGACATCGGGGAGATTTTTGTAAAAAGTAAGGAGGCCGCTTCGATATGCGGCCTCTTTACTTTTTACGTGTTTCGCAGCCCTTGGGCAAAAATAACGATCCCGATTAAAATGTGCAGAATCATACCGACACCCGGGATGATCGCCAGTACATTGCCGGCCATCCCGAATACATGCCCCCACTTCGCTTTTCCGCCCACAATGGCGAGCACCAGCCCGACAAGGTGGAGCAGAAATAATCCGCCTAAAGGAGCCCAAAGATTTGAAAAGATAATGATTCCGCCCAAAAATGGAATGCCAAAAAATAATTCTGTTAAGCCTAACAGTATTTTGTATATTCGTGTTAGTGACGCCATGTTCATATGCTCCTTTATACCGTTTTTTTGTCAATATCGCATAACCCCTGCGCTTTAAGCCATAAGGATTTTTGTTGATCGGCAGGCTTGCCCTGTAGATCCATTATCTGTTTTTTTTCTGTTTTTTCCTGCAGCTTCTGCGGTCCTTACCATTATACGGGAAGTAAAGGCGAAAGTTTCATAAAAAACTTCTTCATGTATTTTATCTGGAAAACAGAGCCGCTGCAAGGAACATTATTTTTTATATCATTGCCGGGTATAGAGAATTTTACCTGCGAAAATTGGTGGAAAATCCCAAATGGCATAGGAAATTAGATCCAAAATATACGTTTACGGGGATGGCCGGCTGGGTATAAGAATGGTATTCTTTTAAAATAGAGAGCGGTTATAGGCAGCTTTGCTGACAAAAAGGGATGCAGAATTGTACGCTAAAGGAATAAGGAACTTTACTATCAGCCTGGGGGAGAACAGGCCTCTTTATAAATTAGATGGATGAGGTGCGCAGAAATGAGATCAATCACAGATGAAAAGGAAGAAATTAAGGCATTTTTATTGGAACATCGGGATGAGTTTGAAGAGAAATTATTGAATGAAGCGGTAAATGTACGGGATAAGATTGATGAAATTCTGAAGATCGGCAATATTGATCTGTTGAATAATGCCCATAAGCTGGTCTTATATGTCGTGGAACAGCGGGAAAAAGAACTCATTGATTTTGCAAATCAGGAGGGAATTGCCTGGGCAACCCATTCTTTGACGCTGGCGTTTAAATTGGAGTGGGTCCAGGCTATCCGCAGGACATTATGGGTATACTTAAAAGACTATGGTAAACAAACGCAGACAGAAGTTGATCAGGATTATTTCTTCGACATGGAGAAAAGGGTCAACGATAAAATTGACCAGTTTTTAAACCAATTTTTTATTTGCTATTCCACCTATAAGGATAAATTGATTGATACGCAAAAGCGGCTGGTGGAAAATCTTTCGGTACCGATTATTCCGATTACACCGTCTGTCTCTATCTTACCTTTGATCGGGTCTATCGATTCTTTCCGGTCTAATATAATTGAAGAAAAAGTACTGCTTGGAGTAGGAAGAATGCATATCCAAACCTTAATCATGGACTTTTCAGGAATTGCAGAGATGGATATGGATGTGATTGAACATATTTTTAAAATCATTGACGGAAACGCGATGATGGGCTGCCGTGTCGTGATTACAGGGCTGCGTCCGCAAATTGTCCGGGAACTGGTCTTAAAGGGCTTGTCTTTTGAAAACAAGGCCGAAACAAAAGGTACATTGCAGCAGGCGTTAAGGGATTATATTAAAATGGATGAAAATAAACAGGACCCCCATCTCTGTTAAAGTACGAATCCGGCCAAAAGGAAGCTTGAAGTTCAAAACCTGTATCCCGGTACAATATTATAGAAGAAACCCGTCAAAATGAAAAAATCCCGGCATTAGCCGGGATTTTTTGATATATGGGCAAGACGGATTATGAAAAGTTACAGGCTATCGTTGGTTACTTTGGGATTCACAGCCGGCTGTGGTTCGGTGTGCGGGCCCCATTTGCTTAACGCGATGCCTACAGCAGCGCCGAAAAGTGCAGGTACAACCCATTCAAGGCCTGCTGAAGCAAGCGGCAAACTTTGCGCGAAGGTTTGAACGTAGCCTAGTGGGACGCCAAAGCCTTCAAGCCCTTCAATGACTGCAAATACACCGGCAAATAACAATGTGCAGGCATACACTTTTTTGGAACCGTTGAAAAGATGATGGAAAAACGTCAGAACGACCAGGACGATCGTTACCGGATAGGCCATCTCTAAAAATGGTACAGAGAACTTTAAAATAAAGTTTAACCCAAGATTGGAAAGTGTAAAACCAACCAATGATACTGCAATGACAATCTGATGGTAGCTGAAACGCGGCATTAATTCTGAAAAATATTGCCCGCATGCAGTGGTTAAACCAACAACAGTTGTAAAACATGCCAGCATAAAGATGAATCCGAGCAATGCTTTACCGGCCTCTCCGAAAAGAAGTGCCGACATTGCTGTCAGAATATCGGTGCCGTTTTGGAAAGTGCCGGCAGATGCCATTTTTGCACCGATAAATCCAAGTGCCAGATATACCAGCGCGAGAATCAAGCCGGCAATCAGCCCCGCTTTTAATGTATAGGCGGTTAATTGTTTCTTATCATGTACACCGCGGTGTTTCACTGCCGTTAAAATCACGATTCCAAACGCCAATGATGCAAGTGCGTCCATTGTTGAATAGCCATTAATAAACCCTTTAAAGAACGGAACGGATTGATAACCTGCCGACGGAGCCTGGAATGGGCGGCCCATCAGCCTGAAGAAACCGACTGCGCATAAAATTACCATCGCGGCCAGCAGCACCGGCGTGATCCAACGGCCGAGGTATTTTGACATTTTATCCGGATTTAAGCTGACGAGGTAAACCAGCAGGAAAAATACGAAACTAAAAAGCAGTAAGGATAAAGATGAATGCCGGGCAGAGCCGGAAAGGAACGGCCGCACGCCCATCTCGTAGGCGACATTTGCATTCCGCGGGATTGCGAGAAACGGCCCGATACATAAATAAACGATCACGGTAAAAATCGTACTGAAAAGCGGATGGACCCGGTTGCCGATCGCCTGGATGCCGCCGTCAACTACTGAAACCGCTGCAATTACCAAAACAGGCAGCCCAACCCCGGTAACAATAAATCCAGCCATCGCAAGCCAATAGGATGTTCCGGACTGGACACCGAGCAGTGGAGGAAAAATTAAATTCCCGGCACCGAAAAACATGGAAAAAAGCATAAAGCCGATAAATAAAGTCTCATTTCTTTTCATATCTGTCTGCTCCTTTATGATGAAAAATAAAATAATAGAAAAATAAAAAACCCGCCCCCAAATAAAGGGACGAGTTTGCTCGCGTTACCACCCTAATTCTGCAGATAAAAACTGCAGCACTCCAGTCAACGTACCATCATACGTGTTCCTTCTAACGGTGGACAATCCGTCAAAGCCTACTATCGTTTCAGCTTTGCATCTCAGAGGTGATCTTCGGAAAGGGCTTGAACATTGGCTTTCAGCAAAACACCAACTCTCTGGGGGACAAGTTCCCTGGCCTACTCTTCTCGTCATTGATTTTGAAAAGTATTGGTTCGTATTATTTGAAAATAAGCTTATCACTGAATATTTTTTGTGTCAATATCATTTTTAAACTTTTTAGCAAGAATGATAAAAGAAGTCCCCGCTGATGGAAGGCTGCTTCATTTTCTTCTATAGATGCCAAATTTAATCCCGGCTCCGTTTTATAGAAGATCGTGCTGCGAAAAGCCAACATCCGTTTAACAGAAGATCGTACTGCGAAAGGCTAACAACATATATTGCGCATAAAAAAATTCAAAACGATGAAAATCCGTTTATAACAGTAATGGAAGCGTTTCCAAGTAGACGCTCAAATCAAAACTGTCAAAAAAATTGACAAAAAAGGGTTGACCTGAAACCCTATAAGTCGTATGATTGACAACAATTAAAGAATATAAAAAATTCACGCAAGGCAAATAAGAAAATATTTGGTGCCAAACGTGAAGGATGAACACCAGGAAATGATTGAATGGGAGTGGTGGAATGCGAAGTGACATGATCAAAAAAGGGATTGACCGCGCCCCGCACCGCAGTTTATTGTATGCTGCCGGACTGAAAACTGAAGACTTTGACAAACCGTTTATTGGTGTCTGCAATTCTTATATTGATATTATTCCAGGCCATAAACACTTAAATAAGTTTGCTGAAGTTGTAAAAGAGGCGATCAGGGAAGCAGGCGGTGTACCTTTTGAATTTAACACAATCGGCGTGGATGATGGCATTGCGATGGGCCATATCGGGATGCGCTATTCGCTGCCGAGCCGTGAACTCATTGCGGACAGTGCAGAGACGGTCATCAATGCACACTGGTTTGACGGGGTATTTTATATTCCAAACTGTGATAAGATCACGCCCGGCATGTTGATGGCGGCAGTCAGGACAAATGTTCCGGCTGTGTTTGTCTCAGGCGGCCCAATGGAAGCGGGAAAAGCGCCGGATGGCAAACAGCTTTCCCTGACATCAGTTTTTGAAGGTGTCGGCGCCCATAAATCAGGAAAGATGAGCTACGAAGAATTGAAAATGCTGGAAACGAGTGCCTGTCCTACTTGCGGATCGTGCTCCGGAATGTTCACAGCAAATTCCATGAACTCATTAATGGAAATGCTCGGACTTACTCCGCCTGGGAATGCAACCATCGTGGCCACATCAGAAGACCGGCACCGCATTATCCGTGAGGCCGTCCAATACTTAATGAACTGTATTAAAAAGGACATCCGCCCGCGTGATATTGTGACAAGAGATGCAATCGATGACGCCTTTGCGCTCGATATGGCAATGGGCGGGTCGACAAATACGGTGTTACATACATTGGCAATCGCACATGAAGCCGGTATTGAGTATGATTTAGGCCGCATCAATGAAGTGGCAAAACGCGTTCCCTATTTGGCAAAGATCATGCCGGCATCGGATTATTCGATGCATGATGTCCACCTGGCTGGCGGCATCAGCGCGATCATCCATGAATTATGCAAGGTAAGGGGGGCTGTACATCCGGAGCGCCTGACAATTACCGGCAAAACCGTCTATGAAAATATAAAACATGCTGAGATTAAAAATCCGCAAGTCATTCGCCCGAAAGATCAACCATACAGCCCGGTTGGCGGCCTGTCGATTTTAAATGGCAATTTGGCTCCAAATGGCGGGGTGATCAAGGTCGGGGCAGTAGATCCTTCCATCAAAACCTTTACCGGCGAAGCCATTGTTTTTGAGTCGCAGGAAGAGGCGCAGGCCGGGATTGACAGCGGGCTGGTCCATGAAGGCCATGTCGTTGTCATTCGTTACGAGGGGCCGAAGGGAGGACCGGGCATGCCGGAGATGCTCGCGCCGACCTCATCCATTATGGGGCGCGGCTTAGGCAAAACAGTTGCCTTGATTACAGATGGCAGATTTTCCGGTGCGACCCGGGGGATATGTGTCGGCCATATTTCACCGGAAGCAGCAGAAGGCGGGCCGATTGCTTTTATAGAAAACGGCGACCGGATCTCCATTGATTTAGTAAACCGCAGGATTGAATTGCTTGTACCGGATGACGTGCTCAGGCGCAGAAAAGAAAATTGGCAGGAGCCGGAACCGAAAATTACAAGTGGTTATTTAGCAAGATATGCCGCATTGGTGACCTCTGCCAATACAGGCGGAGTTATGAAAATTGGATCAGCGAAAAAAACGTTGACGGGGACAAAGTGATTAGAACCGGTATTGATAGAGAGTCGGGGATGCTGGAAAACCGATAATACCCCTAATCACGACATCTCCCCCGAGTGCGGGCCTGAACGGCGTTGTTGCCAACTAGGGTCTGCCGAGTCAGCAGCTTGTTGCAGCTGACTCGTTACAAAAAAGCAGCATCCAAGTTTGGAAGCTGCATGAGGCGGTGTTTGTGAAAACGCCGCGAAGTTGGGTGGTACCGTGAAAAGATGCCTTTTCATCCCTGCAAAACCGGTAAACTTTCATTTGCCGTTTTCAAGGATAAAAGGCATTTTTTATTGGAATACAGGAATCAGCCAGTGGTGCTCCCCCTGGTAAAGATAGGGGCGGCCCCAGCATGATCATTGATTGGTCATTTCTAATTTTGGCAGGTGCCAAGACGCCGGCGCCTGCACATGTCGACGAGGAGGTTAGATTGTGTGCGCGAAAGCAAGGATGGATGGGAATGTGAAAACAGCTGCATGCAGCGGGGCAGACGCACTTGTCCGGTTAATTGCCAATGAAGGGGTAAAAGTCTTGTTCGGTTATCCGGGCGGTGCAGTTCTCCCCATTTATGATGCATTATATGACAAATCGGTCCGGCATGTCCTGACCCGCCATGAACAGGGTGCTATCCATGCGGCGGAAGGTTATGCACGGGTAACAGGGAAACCGGGTGTGGTTATTGCCACATCAGGACCGGGTGCGACCAATTTAATCACGGGAATTGCAGATGCGATGATGGATTCCCTGCCGCTTGTTATCTTCACCGGCCAGGTAGCCAGTTCTGTCATTGGTTCTGACGCTTTCCAGGAAGCGGATGTGATCGGGATGACGGCGCCGATTACGAAACATAACTATCAGGTGCGGGACTTAAAGGATTTGCCGCGCATCGTGAAAGAAGCTTTCCATATTGCAGTCTCCGGCAGGCCGGGTCCGGTTGTGATCGATATTCCAAAAGATATCCAGAGGGCAACCATTGAAATTCCAACAGATGCCGAGGTGCACCTGCCCGGATATCAGCCGAATTTTAAACCGAATCCGCTGCAAATCAAGAAGCTGTTAGAGGCAGTCTCTTACGCTCGTAAACCGGTGATTCTGGCAGGGGCGGGCATCCTGCATGCCAATGCTTCTGATTTATTGCGGGAGTTTGCAGAAAAGTGCCAAATTCCGGTCGTCAATACTTTACTCGGGCTGGGCAGTTTTCCATGCAGCCATCCGTTATTCCTCGGTATGGGCGGCATGCATGGATCCTATGCGGCAAATATGGCGATTTGCGAAAGCGATCTGCTGATTAATATCGGGGCAAGGTTTGATGACCGGCTTACCGGCAACCTGGAATATTTCGCCCCGCAGGCAAAGGTGGTCCATATTGATATTGATCCGGCCGAAATCGGAAAAAATGTGAAAACAGATATTCCGATTGTGTCCGATGCAAAAGAAGCGCTGCTAAAAATCTGCGCTGAAGATCTGAAAAACAATGGAACCGATGAATGGGTCAAACATGTAAAAGCCAACGCAGAAGCTTATCCGCTTTGGTATGAACAAGAGGGGGAAGAACTTTCCCCGCAGCATGTGATCAAAAGAATCCACCATTATACAAACGGGGAAGCCATTGTTGCGACAGATGTCGGGCAGCATCAAATGTGGGCGGCACAATTTTACGGTTTTGAAAAACCAAACAGCTGGATCACATCAGGCGGCCTTGGCACGATGGGCTTCGGGTTCCCGGCAGCGATCGGCGCACAGATTGCCTGTCCCGGGCGGCAAGTCGTAGCGATTGTCGGCGACGGCGGTTTTCAAATGACCTTACAGGAACTTGCCGTTGTGAAAGAACTGAATCTGCCGTTGAAAATTATCATTGTCAACAACCAGTATCTCGGCATGGTGCGCCAATGGCAGGAGTCTTTTTACAATGAAAGGTATTCTTCTTCAACGATTACCGTCCAGCCTGACTTTGTAAAATTAGCCGAAAGTTACGGCATCAGAGGCATCCGCGTGCTGAATAACGAAGAGCTTGAACAAACGCTGCAAACCGTGGTGCAGGATGATGAGCCGGTCTTGATCGACTGCCGGGTGAAAAGGCTGGAAAAAGTGAATCCGATGGTCGCGCCGGGCAAGGGGCTGCACGAAATGATAGGGGTGAAGCCATGAAAAGAATTGTCGTAGCTACTGTTTTGAACCAAAGCGGCGTCTTGAACAAGATTACAGGTGTTTTGGCAAAGCGCCAGTTTAATATCGACAGTATTACGGTCGGGCGCACAGAAACGGAAGGCATCTCAAGAATGACCATTGTCGTCAATGTGGAAGACGACCGCCAAGCCGAGCAGTTAACCAAGCAGCTGAATAAATTGATTGATGTCATAAAAGTCCAGGATGTGACCGACCAGGCAATTGTTTCGCGGGAGCTGGCATTAATTAAAGTATTAAGCACCGCGCAGACAAGGAGCGAAATTGGCGGATTGGTCGAACCTTTCCGGGCATCAATTATTGATGTCAGCCGTGAAAGTGTCACCATCCAGGTCACCGGCGACAGTGATAAAGTCGAAGCATTGGTGGATCTGTTAAAACCTTATGGGATTAAAGAAATGGTGAGGACCGGTCTGACTGCCTTCTTACGGGGCTCTCAAAAACAAGTGACCGACCTGACATCATATTCTTTACTAAAATAAATAAACAGCTGAAAAGGAGCGAATCAAAATGGCAAAAGTTTATTATGACAAAGATGTACAGGAAGACGTATTAAGAGGTAAGAAAGTCGCAGTCGTTGGATATGGCTCCCAAGGCCATGCACACGCACAGAACCTTCGTGACAACGGATATGATGTAGTTGTGGGCGTTAGGAAAGGGAGATCATTTGACAGAGCCGCTCAAGACGGATTTGCCGTTAAATCTGTGAAAGAAGCTGCAGAAGAAGCAGACGTTGTCATGATGCTTTTGCCGGATGAGCAGCAGACAAAGGTATATAAGGAAGAAGTTGAAGCTGGCTTGTATCCTGGAAATGCATTGGCATTCGCCCACGGATTTAACATCCATTTTACGCAAATCGTGCCTCCTGAAAATGTCGATGTCTTCATGGTCGCACCAAAAGGCCCGGGACATTTGGTAAGGCGTACTTTCGTTGAAGGAGCGGGTGTACCGGCGCTTGTGGCTGTCTATCAAGATGTTACCGGGGAAGCAAAAGATCTGGCTTTTGCCTATTCAAAAGCAATCGGGGCTGCCCGTGCAGGTGTGCTTGAAACCACATTTAAAGAAGAAACCGAAACAGATCTGTTCGGTGAGCAAGCAGTCCTGTGCGGCGGATTAACTTCCCTCATCAAAGCCGGGTTTGAAACGCTGACAGAAGCAGGATACCAGCCGGAACTTGCCTATTTTGAATGTTGCCATGAAATGAAGCTGATCGTTGATTTGATCTATGAAGGAGGATTGAAAAACATGCGTTATTCAATCTCCGACACTGCCCAATGGGGAGACTTTGTATCAGGCCCGCGCGTTGTGAATGAGGAAACCAAACAGCGGATGCGCGAGGTATTGAATGACATCCAGCAAGGCGTCTTTGCAAAAGGCTGGCTCTTGGAAAATCAAGCGAACCGTCCGATGTATAATGCGATCAATGCCCGTGAACAAAAACATCCGCTCGAGGTCGTTGGAGAGGAATTAAGGGAGCTCATGCCTTTTGTGAAAAATCCGATTAAACAAAAGGAAGTGGCTGCCAATGCGAAAGGTTAATATCTTTGACACGACCTTGAGGGATGGAGAACAGTCCGCAGGCGTCAACCTGAATATGGCAGAAAAAGTCGAAATCGCGAAGCAGTTGGAAAGGCTTGGAGTGGATATCATTGAGGCAGGATTTCCTGCCTCTTCCAAAGGGGACTTCCAAGCGGTTGAAGCGATTGCAAAAACAATAAAAAATAGTTCTGTCACCGGTTTGGCAAGAGCGAACAAGCGTGATATTGATGCGGCCTGGGATGCTTTAAAATCCTCTGAAGATCCAAGAATCCATGTTTTTTTAGCAACATCGCCCATCCATATGAAATACAAACTGAAAAAAGGCCCTGAAGAAGTATTGCAATATTCAGTAGAAGCAGTCCAATACGCAAAACAAAAATTTTCTGTGGTCCAGTGGTCTGCGGAAGATGCAACCCGTTCTGATAAAGATTATCTCGTCAAGATTATTACAGAAGTCATTAAAGCCGGTGCAGATGTCATTAATTTGCCGGATACAGTCGGCTATACGACACCAAAAGAATATGGTGAACTCTATGATTATATATTGACACATGTACCGAACATAGAAAATGTCATTCTATCTACCCATTGCCATGATGACCTTGGCATGGCGACGGCCAATACGCTTGCTGCGATCGAACATGGTGCGCTGCAGGTGGAAGGGACCATCAACGGCATCGGTGAACGGGCAGGCAATGTGGCACTGGAAGAAATCGCGGTTGCACTTCACATCAGAAAAGACTTTTACCAGGCTGCAACCGGGCTCAAACTTGATGAAATCAAACGCACAAGTCAGCTTGTCAGCAAATTGACAGGGATGGTCGTGCCCGGCAACAAAGCCGTTGTCGGCGCGAATGCGTTTGCCCATGAAGCAGGGATCCACCAGGACGGCGTCTTAAAAGAAGCATCCACCTATGAAATTATTACACCGGAACTGGTTGGGTTTGCGAGCAACCGCCTTGTGCTTGGCAAACACTCCGGACGCCATGCATTTAAAGACCGGGCGCTGGAACTCGGCTTTGAATTGGATCAGGACAAATTAAACGAAGCTTTCACAGCATTTAAAGCATTAACAGACCGGAAAAAACATGTAACTGATGATGATATATTTGCAATATTAGCAGATAAACAGACAAATCAGCCTGATGAAAAACAATACGAACTTGAAAGTGTGCAAGTCCAGTACGGGACACTGAACACCCCGACGGCAACGGTCCGGATTAAAACCCCTGAGGGAAGTATTTTGGAAGAAGCCGGTACCGGATCCGGAAGTGTGGAAGCCATTTACCATACGATTAGCAAAATGGTTGAGGGTACGGTTAGGCTAATGGATTACAAATTGCAGTCTGTCGGTTCAGGGAAGGACGCGCTTGCGGATGCATATGTGAAAATCAATTATGAGGCGTCCGAATCAGGCGGGCGCGGTTCGGCGCAGGATGTTTTGGAGGCTTCAGCAAAGGCCTTCCTAAATGCGATTAACCGGTCGATGGTTTCCAAACAGCCAGCCAGAAACAAAGTAAATGTCTGAGCAACAGGAGGAGGGATCCGAATGAAGATGAAGCTTGCTGTTCTGCCGGGAGACGGCATCGGGCCGGAAGTAATGGATGCATCCGTCCGCGTATTGAAAACAGTATGCGCTTGTTTTAACCATGAAGCAGGATTTACAAAGGGGCTGCTCGGCGGCGCGGCGATTGACGAAACGGGCTCGCCGCTTCCAGAGGAAACACTCAAACTGTGCCGCGAAAGTGACGCGATCCTTCTCGGTGCAGTGGGCGGCCCGAAATGGGACCATAACCCCGCCCGGCTCCGGCCGGAAAAAGGGCTGCTCGGGCTCCGCAAAGCAATGGGATTGTTTGCAAACTTGAGGCCGGTAAAGGCATATCGCCCATTGTTGCCAGCAGCACCATTAAAACCTGAAGTGATCGATAAAGTTGATTTGCTGATTGTAAGGGAATTGACCGGCGGCTTATATTTCGGGCAACCGAGTGAACGGCGCGGGCCGGAAAAAGAATCGGTTGTGGACACCCTGCAATACTCCAAAACTGAAATCGAAAGGATTGTAGAGAAAGCCTTTCAGCTTGCACAGATCCGCAGAGGAAAGTTAACTTCTGTCGATAAAGCCAATGTCCTCGAATCAAGCAGGATGTGGCGCGAGATAGTTGATAAAACCGCATCCCGTTATCCTGATGTGGAAGTGGAACATATGCTGGTTGACGCAACGGCGATGCAGCTGATCGCGAGGCCGGGGCAATTTGATGTGATCGTCACGGAAAATCTTTTTGGGGATATTTTGAGCGATGAGGCCTCTATGATTACGGGCAGCCTCGGCATGCTTCCTTCAGCCAGTTTGCGCGCGGACCGGTTCGGCATGTATGAACCGGTGCACGGATCCGCCCCTGATATTGCAGGCCAGGGCAAAGCCAACCCGCTCGGCATGATCCTGTCAACCGCAATGATGCTGCGTTATTCTTTCGGGCTTGAAAAAGAAGCGGCAGCAGTTGAAAAAGCGGTGGATGCTGTGCTTGCTGCCGGATATTGCACAGGGGATCTAAAAGTGCCGGATGGAAAAATTGTCAGCACAAATGAACTCGCGGATAAAATTATTGATCATTTGAAAGAAAACCATGCCAAAAGCCTGCATGTTTAATGCGAACCAAATAGAATGGTATTTTTGCATAAAGTGTAATCAAAGAATGTGGATGGGAGTGATACGATGGCACCACAAACGATCATTGATAAAATTTGGAACCGCCATTTAGTCCACCGGGAAGCGGGAAAACCCGATTTGCTGTATATTGACCTTCATCTTGTACATGAAGTGACTTCTCCGCAGGCGTTTGAAGGGTTGCGGATGAACGGCCGGAAAGTGAGAAGGCCGGATTTAACGTTTGCGACAGTTGACCATAATGTCGCCACGACAAAGCAGAGAATCTCAAAAGATCCGATATCTAAAAAACAGATGTCAACATTGGAAAAAAACTGTAAAGAATTCGGAGTTCCGCTTGCAGGCATCCGCCATCCCGACCAAGGCATTGTCCATGTCATCGGCCCTGAACTCGGCTTAACCCAGCCCGGGAAAACGATTGTCTGCGGCGACAGCCACACCTCAACACACGGGGCATTCGGGGCACTGGCATTCGGCATTGGCACGAGTGAAGTCGAACATGTCTTAGCAACGCAGACGCTGTGGCAAAAGCGGCCGAAATCAATGCAAATCAAGATAAACGGAAAACTTGGCGCCGGGGTCACGGCAAAAGATTTAATCCTGGCAGTGATTGCAAAATTCGGGATTGGCGTCGGTACCGGCTATATTGTCGAATACACGGGAGATGCTATCCGCGGCCTGTCGATGGAAGAAAGGATGACCGTCTGCAATATGTCGATTGAAGCGGGCGCAAGGGCAGGCCTGATCAGCCCGGATGAAACCACGATATCATTTTTAAAAGGCAGAAAATATGCGCCGAAAGAAGATTTTGAAGCAAAAGCTGCGGAATGGCTTTCGCTTGCTTCGGATGAAGGGGCGGTGTATGACCGTACGCTTGAAATGGATGCAAGTGAAATTGAGCCGCAAGTTACATGGGGGACCAACCCATCCATGTGCCTGCCGGTGAATGAAACATTGCCTGATCCGGCTCTGATTGCAGATGCGGGCGAACGCCAGGCAGTTGAGAAAGCTTTGCGCTATATGGGGCTGGAACCCGGGATGAAAATTACCGACATTCCTGTTCAGCATGTCTTTATCGGTTCCTGCACGAACTCGCGGATTGCAGACTTGAGGGCAGCAGCTGAAGTGGTGAAAGGCAGGCATGTCCGTGAAAGGGTGCGCGCCCTGGTTGTGCCCGGTTCGCAAAGCGTCAAAGCCCAGGCGGAAGAAGAAGGCTTGGATAAAATCTTTACGGAAGCCGGTTTTGAATGGCGGGAATCCGGCTGCAGCATGTGCCTTGCCATGAATGACGATGTAGTGCCGGCAGGGGAAAGATGCGCCTCCACTTCAAACCGCAATTTTGAAGGCAGGCAGGGCAACGGCGCCAGAACCCATCTTGTCAGCCCGGTCATGGCTGCAGCCGCCGCCGTTTACGGCAAATTTGTTGATGTAAGAAAACTGGATCAAACCGTATCAGCCGGATAAAAAAGTTCCGCTTTTGAAGGAGGCGATAGATAGGATGGAGCCATTTAAAACTTTGACAGGACTTGTTTTTCCTTTAAACAGAAAGAATGTGGATACTGACCAGATCATCCCAAAGCAATTTTTAAAAAGAATTGAAAGACAGGGTTTTGGGGAATGCCTGTTTTATCACTGGCGCTTCGACAATAACGGGCAGAAGCGGGCTGATTTTCCTTTAAATGACCCGAAATACGCAGGCGCTTCGATTCTTGTCGCCGGAGAAAATTTCGGCTGCGGTTCTTCGCGCGAACATGCGCCCTGGGCTTTGCAGGATTACGGGTTTAAAGTGATTATCGCTCCCAGCTTTGCCGATATTTTTCACAATAACTGTTTGAAAAACGGGATTTTAACGATTGAACTGCCTGAAGAAAATGTTGCAGCACTGTTGAAAGAGGCAGAAGCGGACTCCCTTTATGTAACGGTTGATTTAGAAAAACAGACCGTTTCAAACGGAAATGCTGAATTTTCATTTGACATTGATCCGTATCCAAAACATATGCTGCTAAACGGGCTGGATGAAATCGGCCTGACTTTAATGCTCGAAGAAGAAATTTCAAAATATGAACAGTCTGTCCAATGAGGAGTGTGACGAAAAATGGGGATTCCTTGCGAACAAAGGATGTTATAGAAGCATTTGAAAATTTACTGCCGGTGATCCACCGGACGCCTTTAAACGAATCGAAGACATTTAATGAAATGGCAGGGGCAAAGCTTTATTTTAAAATGGAAAATCTGCAGCGGACCGGGTCTTTTAAAATCAGAGGGGCGCTGAATAAGCTGACCAACCTGCCAAATGCAGCCAGGAAAAACGGCGTCATCGCAGCCTCTGCAGGCAATCATGCACAAGGGGTGGCGTTCTCGGCTACGAAGCTCGGGATCAAAGCCAAGATCTATATGCCGAAAAAAACGCCGCTTGCCAAAGTGCTGGCTACAAAAGCATACGGTGCGGAAGTCGTACTGACAGGAGAATCTTTTCAGGAATCGTATGAGGCTGCAGTGCTTGACCAGCAAATCAGCGGGGCAGCATTTATTCACCCTTTTGACGATTATGAAGTAATGGCGGGCCAGGGTACCATTGCACTCGAAATGATCCAGCAGTGTTCCGATTTGGACACGGTTGTAGTTCCAGTCGGCGGGGGCGGCTTAATTGCCGGCATGGCCTGTTTGATTAAACATTTCGACCCGAAAATAAAAGTGGTCGGGGTGCAGTCTGAAGGGGCGCCTGTTGTTTATAACCGGTATAAAGGCATCAGCAGCGGGCGGCTTGCACATGTATCCGGGATTGCAGACGGCATCCTTGTGAAAGAAACGGGGCAGCTGACTTTTCCGCTCATCAATCAGTATGTTGATGATGTGGTGACAGTCAGTGATGAAGAGATCGCCACGGCGATTATTTATATGCTTGAACGCGAGAAAATGTTCGTTGAAGGTGCCGGGGCTGCTGCCTTTGCTGCTGTGCTGAGCGGGAAGCCGGGTGTACTGGGCAAACATATCGGCATCGTTGTCAGCGGCGGGAATGCGGACCTGGATAAAATATCGCATTTTAAACATTTGGCCATGTCAGGCAAAAAAAAACGTAGGATTGTTGCTTTGTAAAAAACGGCACCGTGCCGCATCAGGAATGAAGGTGCAAAATCCGGGAATCCTTTTGTGCGGTACGGCGCTTTTTTGCAGTCCTGGAAATGATGCGGTTATTCTAAAAAAACGATGAAAATGATTGAAAATTTTGTTACACTAAAGTAGGAAAGAGGTGAAGAAATGATTCGAACGGTACTATTTGATGTAGATGGCGTTTTATTAAGTGAAGAGCGCTATTTTGATGCGTCCGGCTTAACCGTTTGGGAAATGATACATAGCAGCCATTATTTAGGGCTTGAACCGGATCAATTCAAAACAAATCTTACAGATGAGGAAATCAATAGGATCAGGGCTGAAGTTTTCAATCATGATGAGGTCCTGCGGTTTTTAAAATCCCGCGGGTTGAACGCAAACTGGGATATGATTTATTTAACCTTCAGTTACCAGCTTTTGCACCTGCTTGCGCAAATAAAGGAACCGGAAGCGGCGCACATCAAGGAATGGCTGACCCATGAAATGGATTTAGACGTGCTTGCCGAAATCAGGCAGGTGCTTTCGAAATATCCGCTTGCTCTGGATTTTTCAGCATTTCTGGCTGATTTTAAAGGAAGAACGGAGACGAAGCAGGCACTTTTGAAGGTATTGGATGAGCTCGCTTTTGAAAAATTTGGCATTGAGGGTACGGTGCTTGGCAGGAAGGGTACGCTCTGGTCCATATGCGAACACGCTTCCCAGGAATGGTATGTGGGGGATCAGCATATTTTATCATCAACTGGCAGGCCGAGCGTGCAAACCGGGAAAAAAGGCTTTTTGGAGGAAGAAATCCCGCTTGCTGCTCCGGAAGAAATCGGCGCCTTATTTCAGCATCTGTCAGAAAAAGGAATCCAGCTCGGCGTAGGAACGGGCAGGCCGCAGCTTGAGACGTTCGGGCCGTTTAAGGCTTTAGGGTGGCTGGAGTTGTTTGATGAAAACCATATCGTGACCGCGGATGAAGTTCTGAAGGCGGAACAGGAACTGGGAGCGGGCGTCCCGCTTGCAAAGCCAAATCCGTTTACGTATTTGCTGGCATTAAAAGGGAAACAGGCAAATGTCCGTACCTGTACTACTGCCGAGTTGCCGCTCTCTGACGGCGATGAAATCCTGATTGTCGGGGATTCGCTGGCAGATCTATTGGCTGCCAGAAAAATGGGATGCGTATTTGCCGGGATTTTAACCGGCTTATCCGGAAAAGAAGCAAGAGCCGAATTTGAAGCGCATGGTGCGGATTATATTTTTGAAAATGTGACAGAATTGAAAAATATATTTTAAATGGTATTGAAAAGGCGGCAAACTTCTCATTGCCGCCTTTCCACATCATCCTACATGATGTGTGAGGTATTGTTACATAAAATTAGAATGGATGTGATTTTCCCGGCGGCAATAGATCTATTGGAGAATATCGTATGCATTGTGCGGAAAAGTTGTAAGAAAGTCTAATATAAATATTTTTCTGGCATAACATACCGTTCAATTTTACCAGCGACAACACGATAAAAATGTCAAAAAAATGTTTGAAAATAATATTTTTAAATAAAATTAAAGATTGACTTATTTTTAAAATTGATGTAATATTGCAACATCAAATTAAAAAAGGGGTTCATCCACATGATACGAATTATGGATCAAGATATTTTACTCATTATTTTATTATGCTGAAGCCGGACTAAACCATTCATTTATTTGAATTTGTTTGAGTCCGCTTCGTGTTCAAAGTGGCGGCGCTCAAGCGGGAATTTTAACAGCGCCCATCGAAATCGAGCGCGTTTTTATTTACTTGCCTTTAACAGAAAATTGAAACAACTATAATTTATTTACGCACTTATAAGAGAATATTTTATAACTACCAAGGAGTGGGGAAGATGAAACAGGCAACAAAAGACTATTTGATCGATCGAATGTATAAAGCTTCAGTAGGTACTGCAAATGCGGTGCTTGTGACTTTAGGGATCGGCCTTCTGTTTGAAACATTCGGCAAATTTCTGGGCTGGGACGGATTTTTGACAATTGGCACAGCAACGAAATCCGTATTGGCTCCGGCAATTGGTGCGGGGATTGCCTATCAGCTCGGCGGAAATACACTGGTCATTTTCAGCACAATGGCTTGTGCGGCGATTGGTGGAAATGCAATCAGCACGACACCGGACGGTTTAATTACAATTGTCACCGGGCAGCCTGTCAGTGCGGTATTGGCTGCCGTAATTGCTACCTGGGTGGGAAAACGGATTGCCGGTAAAACAAAATTGGATATGATGGCGATCCCATTTGCAGCGGTTCTGGTCGGCGGTGTCGCCGGAGTCGGACTTGCTGCTGTTACGACCCCATTTCTTCAATGGCTGAGCGGAGAAATTACGACTTCTGTACAAGGTTCACCGTTGCTTGGTTCAATGATTGTTTCACTTGTTTGGAGCATCTTGCTGATGTCGCCTGCATCTTCAGCAGCGCTTGCAATTGCGTTACAGCTTGATCCGGTTTCAAGTGCTGCGGCATTAATCGGTTGTACAGTCCAGTTTGTAGGATTTACGGCCATGTCTTTGAAACAAAACGACTGGGGCGGAAATATTGCCCAGTCTCTGATTACACCAAAAGTTCAATTCCCGAATTTGGTAAAGAATCCGCGGCTTGTAATCCCGCCGTTTATCTCGTCGATGATCTGCGCGCCGGTCGCTACAATGGCCTTTCATTTGAAAGTACCATATGAACTGGGCGGGCTTGGCTTAAATTCAATGATTGCACCACTCAATATTTTGGCAAACCAGGGTGCCGTGGTATTTATGGCTTATGTCGGAGCCGGCGTTATTCTTCCTCTTTTCACAACGCTTGGCATGTATCACCTTATGAAAATGTTCGGCTGGGCAAAGGCCGGGGATCTGCGGATGGAAGTTCAATAAGACCAAACGAAAAACCGGGCTGGGCGGCCCGGTTTTTTTCGCTTTCTTCTATACTTTTGCAAATTATACTTCTACAAATGGTTCTTCCTGAAACGTATAGCCGGTTGTCAGCTCGAGTATTTGCGCATCCTTCATGCCGATCAAGCCTTTGATTTGGTCTAAAACAGGCTGGCTGACGGTTTTATCAAGCGTGAGTACCATCACCGCTTCACCGCCAATCTCTCTCCGGCCCACTTGCATCGTTCCAATATTCGTATCGTTATCACCCAAAATGGAGCCGACCTGGCCGATCATGCCCGGAATATCCAAATGTTTAATATAAAGCAAATGCTGTTCAGGGCGGACATCGATGCGGTAATCATTTAATTTTACAATCCGGGCGCCGAAGCCGTTGATGATTGCAGCCCCGATATTGACCTGTTTTCCTTCTTTATAAAGGGTGACTTCCATATAATTTGAGAAGCCTTTGTATGAAGCATTCCTTTGGATATTGTAGGTAAGCCCCTGTTCTTTCAACAGATGAAGGGCATTGACCAAATTGACCGTGCTGCCAAGATGGTGGCTAAGTATCCCTTTCATAATCGTTCTCGTTATCAGTTTCGTATCTTCATCGAGCAGTTCCCCGCCATAAGTAATGTCAATTTTTTCCGGTGCTTCATGCAGCAGCTGGATGCCGAGCTGGGCGACCTGTTCGCCAAGTAACAGATACGGTTCCATGCGTTCCTGGTTTTTCCCGGAAGTTTGCGGCATATTGATCGCATGGCGGATCGACTGTGATTCAAAAATATTGATGATCTCTTCGCTTACGTCTTCGGCCACCCTGATCTGTGCTTCTTGGGTAGATGCACCCAGGTGCGGCGTAACGATGACGTTTGGCAGCTTAAGCAGCCCTTCTGTAATCACCGGTTCTTTTTCGAATACATCCAAAGCAGCGCCGGCGACATGCCCGTCCTCGATGGCCTGAAGGAGCGCCTGTTCATTGACAAGGCCGCCGCGCGCGCAATTGATAATGCGGACGCCTTTTTTTGTTTTGGCTAAAAATGCTTCATCAATGATGTGGCGTGTTTCTTTAATAAGCGGCGTATGGAGGGTGATAAAATCAGCCTGTTCGGCAATTTCATCAAGTGACCCCTTTGTTACGCCCAATTTGCTTGCCCGTTCTTCCGTTAAGTAAGGATCATAGCCAATAATGCTCATTTCAAAAGCTTTTGCCCGTTTTGCGACCTCTGTGCCGATTTTCCCCATGCCAATAATGCCCAAAGTTTTTTTAAACAGCTCGACGCCTTTGAATTTTTCCCGTTCCCATTTGCCCTGCGATGCGGAATGATGGGCCTGCGGGATATTGCGGGAGAGCGAAAGCATCATCGCCATTGTATGCTCAGTGGCGGAAATCGTATTGCCCCCGGGGGAATTCACGACAATGATGCCTTTTCTTGTCGCAGCATCGATGTCAATATTGTCAACACCGACGCCGGCGCGCGCGATGACGCGGAGGTTTCCGGCTGCCTGGATGATTTCCTTTGTGACTTTTGTCTGGTTGCGGACAATAAGCCCGTCATACCCGCCAATGACTGTTTTGAGGTCTGCAGGTGTCAGGTTGGTTTGATGTTCCACAGTGAAATTTTGATGTTCATATAATTTTGCAAGTCCCTGATCACTGACTTTATCTGTTACCAAAATTTTATACATATGCTTTCCATACCTCCTCGGCTTTTTTAACGGCTTTGCCAAATGTGTCTTTCCCTTCCAGATCATGAGCGGCAATTTCAAGGGCGCTTAGAAAGTTCAGGACATCAAACGGGGTGCTGTAACCCATATGCCCGACGCGGAAGATCTCGCCTTTTAAGCGTTTCTGGCCGCTCGCAAGCGTCATCGCAAAATGCTCCTGCATGTATTTTTTGTATGAATCGGCTTTGCCTTCCGCCGGTTTTACAGCCGTTACAGTTGGCGAAGCATCTTCGTCTTTTTCCACTAATAACGGGAGTTCCAAAGCTTTAATGCCGGCCCTGGCCATGTTTTTCAGGACTTCATGCCGTTTAATGACTTGATCAAAACCTTCTTCTTCAATCATCTGGCAGACTTCGTTTGCGCCGTAAACGAGTGAAACAGGCGGGGTAAACGGTGTTGTCGTCCCTTCTTCGTACGATTGGATGTAGCGGTTTAAATCGAGATAAAAGCGTTTGGCAGGGCCGCTTTTGATTGCATCTTTCGCGTGCTTATTAACCGCTACGAACGCAAGCCCAGGTGGCAGCATCAGCGCTTTTTGCGAACCGGAAACCAAAATATCAATCTTGTAATCTTCCATATCAACCGGGACACCGCCGATGCAGCTGACACCATCGACAATATAGAGTGCGTCTGTCAACCTTTTTACAACGGCGCCAAGTTCTTTGACCGGATTTAAAACAGATGTTGATGTTTCACAGTACGTGGCAAAAACAGCCTGCACCGGATGATCCAGCTCTTTTAAAAAGGTTTCAAGCTGTTCAGGCCGGCACGCTTTGCCCCATTCGATGTCAAGGCGGTGTACAATGGACCCGTATGTCTCGCAGATGGAGGCAAAACGTTCCCCGAATACGCCGGTTACGACGACAACAACATGGTCCCCATCATGAACCGTATTGCAAACGGCGCTCTCCAGTGCGGATGTCCCGCTGCCGGCAATGACAATGACCGGTTCTTTACTTCCGAATACCGGCATTAATCTGGTTGCAACTTGTTGCAGACTCTTGGAGAACACCTGGCTGCGGTGCGCCACCATGGGTTGGTTCATTGCCTGTTTTACCCGATCCGGAACAGGTGTCGGGCCGGGTGTAAATAAAGATTCCTTGCAAAAAAGCATGTATGTCATCCTCCAATTCTAATGTGTAAAAATAAAACGCCCCCCATAACAAGACGGATTCTTGTTATGAGGGGCGTGAAGACGCGGTGCCACCCTCTTTTACTGCAAAATATCTGCAGCCTCGTAAGCAGATAACGGTTGTATGCCGGGACAGCCTACTGTTATTTCAGCCGGCCAGTTCAGAAGCGCTAGGCATTGCATTTGCAAAAGCATCGGTTCGCAGCAACCACCGACTCTCTGAGGCTTTTTGCAAGGCGCCCTCTTCATCATGACTTGTGTCTGTCGATTTCACTTGCTCTTTGTTGAATATTCTAACAGTAGTTTTCACTCTTGTAAAGGGAAAAATGGAACAATTTTAAAATCTTTTTATATGCTAAATTATTTAGGCATTGATAGTTGGGTTACCCATCTTCATTCTCATGATTCACAAATTAGTCATATTTTGGCCGGATCGACGGTATGTCAAGGACTTTTCGCCTATTTTGCAAAAAACTTGAATCGCTTTCATCTGGCTAAAAGAAGTATACAGGTCTAAAGTACTATACAGGAAGGAACAGCGGGATACGATAAATAGGTTAGAAAGTAAGCTATCAAAGGAGTTGCAGTTCTATATGAAAAAAACGATAAGAAGCCATGCACGCTGGAATATGAAAGCCAAATTACTTGTCTCCTTATTGGCCGTTTTGCTGATTCCTTCCGTGCTGATCGGATACAGCTCGACACAGTCGGCAAAAAAAGAAGTCCGGAGCCGGATGCTGGAAGATGCTAGTGAAAATGTAAAAGTTTTAAAAAACGTAGTGGATGATACGTTGCAGCCAAAAATGCAGGATGTGGATTACTACTCAAAGCAAATTACCTCAAAACAATACAAAGGGGAGAAAAGCCCTGCCATCCGTGAAAAGTTCAGCCAATATAAAGATTTAAACGAGGATACTATAAGCATTTATGTGGGGACAAATGATGGTATCATGATTCAGGAACCGAAGTTGAACCAGGCTGCAGATTATGACCCGAGGCAGCGACCGTGGTACAAGCAGGCGATGAAAACACCGGGAAAGGTCGTGATTACCGCTCCTTACCAAGCGGCATCGACAGGGGATACCGTCATCACGATTGCAAAAACAACGGCAGACGGAACAGGCGTAGTTGCGGTCGATCTCAAAATCACTACAATCCAAAACCTTGCCAAAAATATTAAAATTGGCGAGAAAGGCTATGCCGTCCTGTTAGATGCTGATCGGCATTTTATCAGGATGCCAGGGAAAAAAGCGGGCGCCTATGCGACTGAAAAAGTGTACGATGATGTTTACGGCAAGCAGGCCGGAAAAATCACTTACGCTTACCAAGGTGAAAAGAAGGAAATGGTGTTTACGACAGAAAAGCTGACTGGATGGAAAATTGCCGGAACGATGTATGCCAGGGAAATTGATGATGCAGCCCGGCCGATTGTGAACAAAACGATGACAATGGTCATCATTTTCCTTGTTTTAGGCATGGCGTTAACATATGTTGTGATCCGGTCATTGACGAAGCCGCTTAACCGCCTGAAACATTCCGCACTGAATATCAGCAACGGAGACTTAACTGAGGAAATTGATATCCGGCGAAATGATGAAGTGGGGGAACTGGCGCAAAGCTTTAAGAAGATGCAGGACAGTTTACGGGATTTGTTGGATCAAGTTGATAAAAGTGCCGATATGGTCGTATCCTCCTCTGAAAAACTAAAAACGAATGTGGAGAATACAACAGCGGCAAGCCGTGAAATCAACGAAGCCGTCAAACAGATTGCCAGCGGTGCTGAGACGCAAACAAACGGGACAGAAAACAGTGCTGTAGCGATGAGCGAAATTGCAAAAGCGATGGAAAAAGTGACCGACAGCACGATGACCATTTCAAATCTGACGAAGCAAACGATGGAGCATGCGAAAATCGGCGGCGAATCGGTTCGGGAAACCGTTGAGCAAATGAATTCCATTTCCGAGTCCGTTGCGCTTTCAAACAATAAAATTCAGGCACTCTCTGAAAATTCCAAGCAGATCAGCCAAATTACCGAGGTCATTAAGGGAATTGCAGCGCAAACTAATTTGCTTGCCCTGAACGCTGCCATAGAAGCTGCACGGGCGGGGGAACACGGGAAAGGTTTTGCAGTTGTCGCGGAGGAAATCAGAAAACTTGCAGACCAGTCGCAAGTTTCCACAAAGGAAATTGAAAAACTGATTCAAAAGATCCAAAACGACACGGAAGACTCCGTCCAGGAAATGGAGCAGGTTTCAAAAGACGTCAAAGACGGTGTGTCCCGCTCGGAAGATACAATCGGGAAATTCAAAACGATTATGGACGGCATGGAAGAAATCGCGCCGCAAATTGAAGAAATGGCGGCTGTTTCCGAAGAAATTTCGGCATCCGTACAGGAAGTCACATCAACAGCCAATGAACTCGCCCATATTGCAGAAGAAAATGCCGCAGCAACGGAAGAAATGGCAGGATCCATCGACGAGCACCGGAACGCCATGGATGACATGGCCGACTCAGCAAGATCCCTATCCTACCTCTCAGAATATTTGCAAGACCTGGTAAAGAAATATAAATTTTAGAAATAACGTTGGCAGCCAAAAAATCAGAACGCCTTTATCTTTGGTTTTAGCATCAATGACACGGTGCACCCATTTTACCTCTCCGTATCTTCCGTTTGGCGGCGTCCGGGGCAAGCGGAATTGGCGCATACAACGGAAAGGGAAGCTTCGGTACCTTTCCACACCGGAAAAGTGTATTAAAGCAGTCAACGGTCTTTGGTACCCGTTTCGTTAGCCGGATGCCAAAAACGGGCGGCAAAAAATAAAAAAATTTTAAAAATAAGGTTGACAAATCGATTTTTCAGCATTAATATAATTATTAATCAATTAAACATTCCAGGCGATGAAGAAGAGTAGTAACTTGTATCGATTCCAAAGAGAGCCGGTGGCGGGTGTAAACCGGTGATGAGGTGCAGGTGAATGGACTTCCGAGCTTCCAAACTGAAACGATTATGAAGTAGGCTTTGGCGAATGCCTTATCGTTACAAAAGGCGGGTATTAAAGAAGTGTTTTTGATACCGCTAAAGCTGGGCTGATGTAGCTAATAAAGGTGGCACCGCGGGTTCCCCGTCCTTTCATAGGATGGGGAACCCTTTTTGGTGCGCCGCGCATGACGATTCGCTAGGCGGCGAAAGTCCGCTATGGGGGTAGATAGCGACCAACCATTAGCCAAGAGCAAGGGTGTCCATTGTGAAGTGGAATCTGAAGGAAGCTGGAGGCAAAATTCTGACCCGAGGAACACGAATACCATCAGGCGTACTCTTACAGGGTAAGACTGCCAAACAAGTCAAAGCCCAAAAGCTATCCGGATGTGGAGGCGTAAATG
>NZ_KB893981.1 GCF_000374345.1 Heyndrickxia acidiproducens DSM 23148 | reverse complement strand
ACCTCCCGCGGTAAGACGATTCCCTTTCATTCCATGCACCCGTACCATTTACGCCTCCACATCCGGATAGCTTTTGGGCTTTGACTTGTTTGGCAGTCTTACCCTGTAAGAGTACGCCTGATGGTATTCGTGTTCCTCGGGTCAGAATTTTGCCTCCAGCTTCCTTCAGATTCCACTTCACAATGGACACCCTTGCTCTTGGCTAATGGTTGGTCGCTATCTACCCCCATAGCGGACTTTCGCCGCCTAGCGAATCGTCATGCGCGGCGCACCAAAAGGAAAAAGCATCAAACCATGCTTTTTCTGTAAAAAAAAAAAAATTAAGTTTTCCCTTATCTCTTAAAATTCCAATCATCGGATTCATAGCGTGTTTTCGCCAGATGCTCCACATAGGCGAGTTGCGCATGATTCAGGCTGTACGGCCGCAAATCAATATCCAGCCCTTCCTGAAACCCCCGGTAAAAAGCTGCCTTCGCTTCATCGAAAGTAATCCGTTTCGGGCTGATTTCATTGATCGCGACGGCTTTATCCTTAAAACTTCCTTTCATTCTTTCTCTTACTCTTTCATTTGGAAACTTAAATAGACGAAACAGCTTGTCCGCTTCCACATCAAGCAAAATCGAGCCGTGCTGCAAAATCACGCCTTTCTGCCGTGTCTGTGCGCTCCCGGCTACCTTTCTGCCTTCTACAACCAGTTCATACCAGCTCGGCGTATCAAAACAGACGGAGGTATGCGGCTTTTTTAACCCGCTTCTTTCTTCTTCTGTTTCCGGCACCGCAAAATACGCATCAAGCCCGAGCGCTTGAAATCCTTTCAGCAGCCCTTCCGAAATTACCCTGTAGGCTTCCGTTACCGTTTTCGGCATATCCGGATGCGATTCTGAAACAATCACACTGTATGTAAGTTCGTGTTCATGGAGAACAGCCCTCCCCCCTGTCGGTCTGCGTACAAACCCGAGCCCGGAAGCTTTCACCGCTTCCAAGTCAATCTCTTTTTCCGCTTTTTGAAAATAACCGATCGACAGCGTTGCGGGATTCCAGCCGTAAAAACGGATGGCCGGCCCGATTTTCCCTTGGCTGTGCCAGTCCAGGAGCGCTTCATCCAGTGCCATATTAAAAGATGGAGAGCAATAACCGGAATCGATAAAATTCCAAATTTCTTTTCCCATTTGTACCCCTCTTTTTAAAAAATTTACTTTACCAGTTTAGCAGAAATCGCTTCAAAAAAACAAAGGACAGGTACGGATTCAAAAAAATTTTGATTAAGCGCCCGATCACGAATATAATAATAGATAGGGCAAGAAGGTAGAAGGGGGGCAAGCAGATTGTCACAAACATTGTACACAGCCATCATCGTCATCGTTGCGGTTGCCGCCTATACACTGGCCAGTTACTACAGGCAGAAAAAAATCCTGACAAGCCTGACGGAAGAGGAATTTAAAGCAGGCTACCGCAAAGCGCAGTTAATAGATGTCCGGGAACCGAATGAGTTTGCGAACGGGCATATTTTAGGCGCCCGGAATATTCCGCTGTCTCAATTAAAAATGAGATTAAAAGAAATCCGGCCCGACAGACCGGTTTACTTATATTGCCAAAACGGCACACGTACCGGACGTGCGGCGCAGATGCTTTACAAAAACGGCTGCCGCGATCTGTATCAATTAAAAGGCGGCTATAAAAACTGGACAGGAAAAATTAAAACAAGTAAATAAAGGCAGGAAAATACCGCAGCTATTTAGCCGCGGTATTTTCTTTGCTTTCATTTACTTGACTTTTTATAGCGCAGCACCGGTTTTCGCGCCGCCCTGGTTTCATCAAGGCGTTTGACGATTGTTGTGTGCGGCGCTTCCTGAACGATTTCCGGATTTTCTTCCGCTTCTTTTGCAATTTGGATCATTGCATCAATAAAAGCGTCCAGCGTTTCTTTTGATTCTGTTTCGGTCGGCTCGATCATCATGCTTTCTTCAACATTCAACGGGAAGTAGACAGTCGGCGGATGGAAGCCAAAGTCCAGCAGCCGCTTGGCAATATCGAAAGTCCTGACCCCGAGCTTTTTCTGGCGCCTGCCGCTAATGACAAATTCATGTTTGCAGTGCCGGTCGTACGGCAGGTCGTAGTAAGGTGCAAGTTTTCTCATCATATAATTGGCATTGATGACAGCATTTTCGGTTACCGCCCGCAAACCATCCGGACCCATCGACCGGATATACGTATAGGCACGCACATTAATGCCGAAATTCCCGTAAAACGGTTTGACCCGCCCAATCGACTGGGGCCGGTCATAATCGAGAAAATAGCGGCCGCCTTCTTTAGCAATCAGCGGTTTTGGCAAAAACGGAACCAAATCCTTTTTCACGCCGACAGGGCCGGAACCGGGGCCGCCGCCGCCATGCGGGCCGGTAAAGGTTTTGTGGAGATTTAAATGAACGACGTCAAAGCCCATATCGCCAGGGCGGGCTTTCGCAAGCACGGCGTTTAAATTGGCGCCGTCGTAATATAGCTTGCCGCCTGCCCCATGGATAATTTCCGCGATTTTTAGAATCTGCTCTTCAAACAATCCGAGTGTATTCGGATTGGTCAGCATCAGCGCCGCGGTATCTTCCCCGGCCAGGCTCCGCAAGTCGTCCAGATCGACAAGCCCGTGCTCATTCGATTTCACAGTCACCGTTTCAAACCCGGCAACTGAAGCTGATGCCGGATTGGTGCCGTGGGCTGAATCGGGGATGATGACTTTTGTGCGTTTCGTGTCGCCATTTGCTTCGTGAAAGGCGCGGATCAGCATCAGCCCTGTCCATTCGCCGTGGGCGCCGGCTGCAGGCTGCAGGGTAACCTCATCCATGCCGGTGATTTCGATAAGATGCTGCTGCAGGTCATACATGAGTTCAAGTGCCCCCTGTACAGAATCCTCTTCCTGGAACGGGTGAATATTTGCAAAACCAGGGAAGCGTGCAACCGTTTCATTAACTTTCGGGTTGTATTTCATCGTGCATGAACCAAGCGGATAAAAGCCTGAATCCACGCCATGGTTATGTTTGGATAACAATGTGTAGTGGCGGATTAAATCCAGTTCAGAGACTTCCGGCAGTTCCGCATCCGCATGTCTGATATACTCCTTTGGAAAAACATCCGCCAAATTGGCTTGCGGTACATCCAGCTCCGGCAGGCTGTAGGCGATTCTTCCGCGCTTTGAGCGTTCAAATATCAAGGGCAGTTCCTGGTTAGGCATGGCAGCATTCCCCCAATTCTTTCACAAATTGATCGATCTCTTCTTTTGTCCGCATTTCCGTTACAGCAACAAGCATATGGCCGCGGTAGTCCGGGTAATCGCGGCCGGCATCATAACCGCCGATTATTTTCTTCTCTAATAAATAGTGGTTGATTTCTTTTATGTTTTTTGGCATTTTGACGAGAAATTCATTGAAAAACGGGGCATCAAATGCAGGTCGGAAACCGTGTGCTTTCAATTTCTTTCTTGCATACTGCGCTTTTGAAATATTGGCAAGCGCCATCTCTTTTACGCCTGTTTTCCCAAGTGCTGCCATCGCAACAGAAGCAGCCAGCGCATTCAATGCCTGGTTGGAACAAATATTTGAGGTGGCTTTATCACGGCGGATATGTTGTTCGCGCGCCTGCAACGTCAGCACATACCCCCTTTTCCCGTTTTCATCAACCGTTTCACCGACTAGGCGCCCAGGCACTTTGCGCATCAGCTTGGTGGTCGCCGCAAAGTAGCCGCAATGCGGACCGCCGAAAGCAGCAGGTATCCCAAATACTTGGGCATCGCCGATCACAATATCTGCCCCGAATGCTCCAGGCGGCGCCAGAACACCAAGTGCCAGCAGATTAGCCGAGACAACAAACAATGCTTGATGGGCGTGTGCGATTTCCCCGATCTCTTTTAAGGCTTCAAGCGAACCAAAAAAATTCGGATACTGGACAATCACAGCTGCCGTTTCTCCATCGATTTTATTTTTGAGCGCTTCGAGGCCGGTTTGGCCGTTTTGCAATGGGATTTCCTCAATATCGATGCCCTGCCCCCGCGCATACGTATGTAAAACCATCCGCGACTGCGGGTGGACCGCCGCCGAAACCAAAATTTTATTTCTGCGGGTATGTGACGCACTTAGCATTGCCGCTTCTGCCAGCGCAGTGCCGCCGTCATACATCGATGAATTGGCCATATCCATTCCGGTTAGTTCGCAAATCATCGTTTGAAACTCAAAAATTGCCTGCAGTTCCCCTTGCGAAATTTCCGCCTGGTACGGCGTATATGCCGTATAAAATTCAGACCGTGAAATCACATGATCGACTACTGCAGGAATATAGTGATCATAAACACCTGCTCCCAGAAATGATGCATATTGTTTCAGATCCGCATTTTTTGCGGCAAGCGCAGCCAGTTCTTTCAGGAGCGCGGTTTCTGATTTTGCTTTTTTGATCTTGTAATCGCCTTTAAATCGCACGGTTTCCGGTATGTCCGCAAACAGTTCTTCCGCGGAAGCCACGCCAATATCCTTGAGCATTTCCTGTTTATCTTCTTCCGTCATTGGCAAATAACGATGTATCATGCTTATACGCCCCCATTCTTTTTCCGCTTGTAAAATGGTGTTTGAACAACTTTGGCTTTCACTCTTTTAGAACGGATTTCCACTTCCACTTCAGTTCCAGGCTCACAATATGCGGTGTTGATCAGCGCGAGGCCGATATTTTTTTTCAAAGTCGGCGACTGTGTCCCTGTTGTCACTTCCCCAATCAAGCTGTCCCCGGACCAGACCCGGTAGCCGTGCCGCGGAATGCCGCGTTCTGTCATTTCAATCCCGGCAAGTTTGCGCTGCAAGCCCGCATCCTTCTGTTTCTGCAGAGCGGATTTGCCAATAAAATCCGCTTGTTTATGAAGTTTTACGGCAAACCCGATGCCGGCTTCAAGCGGCGTGATCGCATCTGTTAATTCCTGTCCGTAAAGGCATAGCCCTGCTTCGAACCGGAGCGTGTCGCGTGCGCCAAGCCCGCATGGAAGAATCCCGTCTTTTTTCCCGGCGGACAAGATTTTTTCCCATAAAGAAGCAGCCTCTCCACTTTTACAATAAATTTCAAAACCATCTTCACCGGTATACCCGGTTCTTGAGAGCAGCACTTGAAATCCGGAGAGATCCGCGCCTACCGTAAAAGAAAAAGCCGGAAGTGCAGCTGCATTAAAATCAGGCATCAATTTCTGCACAATTTTTACGGATAACGGGCCTTGTACCGCCAATTGCGCGATTGAGTCCGATAGATTTGAAATGGCCGTCTCTTTTGTGCGATGGCGCAGCAGCCATTCCAGATCCTTTGTGATATTGGCGGCATTGACGACCAATAAATAGCGTCCTTCATCCAACTGGTAAATCAAAAAGTCATCCACCGTACCGCCGTTTTCATTACACATCACTGTGTACTGGGCCTTTCCCGGCTCTAATTTTGACACATCATTGGTGGCCGTTTTCTGCAAAAATGCAAGGCTGCCCTTTCCCTCCACAAGGATTTCTCCCATGTGCGAAACATCAAATAATCCTGCTTTGGTACGTACGGCTTCATGTTCTGCTTTAATTCCTGAAAATTGGACAGGAAGCTCCCAGCCGCCAAATGCGGTCGTTTTTGCGCCGTATGTTTGGTAAACATTAAACAATGGTGTCCGCTTTAAATCCGACACATTCTCTCCTCCGTTCAATTTTTATCTCAGATATACCCGTATAAATAAACCAGTCCGGCCAGCCCCTCCCGGCTATTCAAAACAAAAAAACAGAGAATATTCCGTTAACTGAACGAAATATTCTCTGTCCTGGCACCTGAAAGTTTACCGAATGGTTTTCCCCTTGGGTGGCTTACGATTTTGCAAGCACTCTCCAGAGCTGCGTCAAATTAAGAGTCTTTTTGCCTGAGAGATTCACAACACTTCTGTTTGCTCCTTCGGCGCTGCACGATAGCAGTCTCTCCCCTTATTCTCATCCGCCAATATTCAATTAAAAAACGGGCATACTACGAATAAATCATCACCAGCCGGCACCCCGGGCAGCTGGACATTGTGCTGCCCGTGCCGCACGTGCCAACTATTTGCATGATCAAAATACAATAAACCCAACTTTCAGTTTCATCGTATCATTAAACCAATAGTAAAATCAATTTATTTTTTAAAATGTGCAAATACAGGAAAAACAGATCTTTTTTCACCTGGCAAACGCCCGTTTCAAAACCGGCGGCAAATTTGCGATACAGTTTGTCTTTTGCCTTCACCCGCCTCCAGTTTACATGCTGGGCAAGAAAGGAGCCGATGCTTGAATGGATGTAAAAATAGAGTTTGATCATTCATGGAAAGACGGATTACTGGAACGTTATCAAAATGACGGGCCATGGGGGAAATGGGCGCTTTATAAACTGGCAGTGGAAATGGAAAAGCAGCTCATTATCCCGGAATTTGAAGGCTTGCAGGCACCAAAACACCTTGTCAATGTCAAACCGCTTCCCCATCAGTTGGAAGTGGCGCGCCAGGTGGTCGAGAAAATGAACGGGAAAGCGATTTTGGCCGATGAAGTCGGGCTTGGGAAAACGATTGAAGCAGGGCTGATTTTAAAAGAATATATGATCAGGGGGCTCGTTAAAAAAGTGCTGATCCTGGTGCCGGCATCGCTCGTTTCGCAATGGGTGGCCGAATTAAACCAAAAATTTCACATTCCCGCTGTCGGCCAGCGCAAAAGCTATATGTGGGACCAGTATGATTGCATTGTTTCTTCTATCGATACCGCCAAAAGAAGCCCGCACCGGGAAATCATTTACAAACAGCAATATGATCTTATTATTATCGATGAAGCCCATAAACTGAAAAACCCGAACACGAAAAACTATGAATTTGTCCAAAGCTTAAAGAAAAAATTCTGTCTTCTCCTTACCGCGACGCCGATTCAAAACCGGATCGATGAAATCTTCCACCTTGTTTCATTATTAAAACCGGGACATTTAGGAAGTGAAACGAATTTCAGCAAAAAATATAAAAAAGGAGACCGCCAAGTCCGGGAAGATGAACATTTAAAACAGCTTGTCAATAAAGTTATGATCCGCAACCGCCGGGCAAATACCGGCATTGAATGGACGAAGCGGCATGTGGAAACGGTGCTGATCGATTTCAGCAAAGCGGAACGGGAATTATATGATGCCCTGATGATGCTTAAAGATCTTGACGGCGGTTATACCACCGCTGGTTTTTCGCTCTTAACCTTGCAAAGGGAAGCCTGTTCCAGCAGGGAAGCCGTATTTGTTACATTAAAGAATCTATTGAAAAAAACGGAGCAGCCTGCTCCCGCCCTGGAAGAAACGGTTGCAGCGCTGATCCGGAAAATCGAAGCGGTCCATTCCAATTCAAAGGCGGAAAAAGCACTCGAACTTATCAAGCGGATCGATGATAAAGTGATTATTTTTACGGAATACCGGGCAACGCAAATTTACCTGCAATGGTTTTTAAAACAGCACGGCATATCCTCTGTCCCTTTCCGCGGCGGCTTTAAGCGCGGAAAAAAAGACTGGATGCGTGACTTGTTTCAAAAACATGCGCAGGTCCTGATTGCGACTGAAGCGGGCGGCGAAGGGATCAATCTCCAATTCTGCCACCATATGATTAATTTTGATTTGCCATGGAACCCGATGCGGCTCGAGCAAAGGATCGGCCGTATCCACCGTCTCGGTCAGGAAAGTGATGTCCATATTTATAATTTCGCGACAAAAAACACGGTAGAAGACCATATTCTCAAATTACTTTACGAAAAAATCCATTTGTTTGAGCGGGTTATTGGGGCATTGGATGATATTTTGACACGCCTCGATTTTGGCAGTTTGGAAGACCATTTGCTCGATGTTTTCCAAAAATCACATTCAGAAGGGGAAATGAAAATCAAAATGGAGAATCTTACACAAATGATTGAATTTGCGGAGTCTATCCGAAAACAGGAGGAAAGCGGGCATGCTTCAGGAAGAAATACATCAATATCTTGAAAACTTTTTCCGTGCCAATGATTGTGAATTTATCGAGAACCAGCCTGGCTATTTGAGTGTCCGGCTGACCATTGATCTCGATAAGGCGTTAATGAACCGCCCGTTTTACTGGACGTATCTGGAGAAAACGGGCGGCGTGCCGAATCCGATGTCCGTGACATTTATTACAGACCCGCAGCATGCACCTGACAATCTAAAAGGGGAAGCCATCCATTTCGGGGCGCCGCGCTTGAACCAAATTTTCCGGACAACGAAGGAGCTTGCACGCTTTATCAGGCTGTTTGAAGAAGTTGGTGCGCAAGGAAAAAAAACGCCGTTGTATCCGTGGCTGGCGATGAACCTGAAAGTTTCTTATCAATGTGATTTAAAAAAAGATGTTTTTCGTTCGATAGGATTAAATTTGATCAATGGCCGCATGGTGGAAGACTTTCAGGATAAACTTGATGCGCGGCAGCTGGTCCCGAAAATCCCGGATTACTGTTTTACCTTAACCCCTATGATTTTGCCCGGGAGCGGTATCAACCGGATTGAAAATTATTTGCGGCAAGAATTGGAAACACAATCGCACGGCTGGGCGGAAGCAGCCGTTGAACGCTGGAATCAGGATCTTGCGCTGCTGGATCACTTTTATGCAGATATGGAAGAGAAACCGGACGCCTATGCCATCGAGAAACAGGCCCTCAAGGAACAGTATGAACCGAAAATTACGATTGAAACAACCAATGGCGGGCTTTTTTACCTGAAAGATCCCTTACTGTGAGAATAGCGCAAGCGCGTTGGCCGGCCAAAAAAGCTTTCTATATAAAATGAACTAAACTTTGCTGCTCTGTTGCCTGCTGCAAGACGGAGTAATCATGCAAATAAATGCCAGGTCATGATGTAAAAACTTAAGTTCATTTTATATAGCCTGTTGGAAGGTTTGGTTTGCAGCTTTAGGGGCTTGGCGCAGGACAATTCCAAAGTCCAAAATTTCAGACTTCCTTTCCACAAACAAAGAAACCGGCAGCTTCCCATGTACTGCCGGCTTTAAAAAGATTATTATTTTCTTTTAAAAAACAGGAAAAAGAAAGGGAGAATGCCGAACCACCGTGTCATAAACGGCGTCATTTCCTGTTTTTTCAGTTCCTTTTTCTGTTTGCGTTCGGTTTTTGGCGTATTCATATGGTGCATAAAAGTTTGCGTCATGTATTTTACGTAGTCGTTTGTCGACATAAAGGCCACTCCTTTATATGCGCCATTATGCCCGGAATAACCTTATTTTATTCTTCCGGCAATCAGTTGCACAACCTGTTCCACCGTTTTATCTGAAGTATCGATGATGATATCGGCGCAGGCTTTGTAAAAAGGAAGGCGCTCCTGATAAAGTGCGATCATTTCTTCGCGCGCACGGTTAAACGCCAGCGGCCTGGCCGGGTCATCCTGGACGCGGGCAATCAGGATGTCCGGGTCACAGTCAAGAAAGCAGGTAAACCCGGACTTTTTTAAACATTCGCGGTTTTCCGCACGTGAAATAATCCCGCCCCCGGTTGTAATGATGCCCCGGAATGCAGCCGAACGCTTTAATATTTCCGATTCTTTTTCCCGAAAATACATTTCCCCCTTGCTGGCAAAAATCTGTGCGGCCGTCATGCCCTCTTCTTCTTCAATCCAAGCGTCCAGATCAAGTGCTTCCATTTGCAGCTGCTTCGCCAAAGCCCTCCCGACGGTTGTTTTTCCTGCTCCCATAAAGCCTATCAAGTAAATATTATTTTTCATTTTTCCTCCCACCGGACTATTCTTTTTTCTGTTTGGTTATATCGTATCTCACTTTCAAATTCTTCACCAGTATCATTTTTGATGAAGAGGGAAATGGCTATATCTCCATCCGATTCAGCGGTCTGGTATGTGACCGTACCATTTGAAAACTGCAGGGTACCTTTACTGTTTTCGCCACCGCTTTCCATGATGCCTCTGATATCCCGCAGGGCAAGCAGTTCCATTGTATTTCTTTGATAATATTCCGTTATCAGCACAGCATACTTCTTTTCGTCCAAATAGATTTCAACCGCTGCAAAAATGGCCGTGCACACCAGCAATGACAAGATGATTGCCATCGGGAATATAAAGCCTTTTTCCCGGTTCATGAAGCATCTCCTCCCGAATCTCCGGACGGGCGGGAAAACGTAAAGCTGGCTGTTTCTTCTGACCGGTCGAGAAACTGCACCTGCATGAAAACACCTGAGCCGGTTTCCTTGACATGGACGAATTTAATATTTTGAAGGACAATTTCATGGCCTTCATTGTCCACCGTACGCCGCAAAAGCTGCCGGTACTGCCCATATTCGACGTTCCTGCCGTCCACCCTTAAGCGCAAAGTATTACTGTTATCAACGCTAAGCGCCTCGCTCATTCTGATTTCCTTCCGCAGCTGGATGAGAAAAATATTCCATTCGTACGTTTCTTCCGGCATCAGTACCGCATTGACCTGGCCAAATGTTTTGAGCGCCAGCGGGAACATGGCAAAAACGGTTGCCGTTACCATAAGCACAAACAGACTTTCTATTAATGTAAAACCCTTTTGGTTATTCTTCAGAAACACAGACCTCCTTTGTTTCGTAGGAAACGCACGCTTTCTTTTCCTTGTCTTCGATGTGAAATACAAATCGCGTTCCGCCCCTTTCTTCCTCTGTTTCTTCTGCCTTGCCAGTCATGATCCACTGTTCTGTTTTTTCATACAATATTCTTGCCGCTGTCATCTCTTTTTTTGATTCCTGCCAACTTTCCATAAGCTCCATTACCGCCGGGAACAGTGCCGTCGCCATCATACAGAAGATGGTGAATGCCGCCAGTACTTCAACCAATGTGAATCCTTTTTCATTCCTGTACATAAAATCTGCCGCTCCCAATATGGGTAACCAGTTTGATTTTTTTACCGCCCGCCTGGAAATAAATCGTTCCAAATTGATTGACTGTTCCGTCGGGGCCGATTTTGTAAGCGGAAAAGGTGCCGCTGCTCAACAATTGTACGTTTTCCGGCAACAGCCGTTTCACAATATAGACCCTTTTTTTCACATCAAACATCTGATACGAATTCTGATAAAACTGGATATAAATATTGGTTTGATTGGCCATGGCGCTTGTCTGCCCCAAGTACAAATCGCTTTTCAGCTGGTTCATAAACAGTTTCCTTTCCATAGTATGCTGAACCGGCTTGAAATTGGCAGCAGCCAGGGAGGTGACGCAAGAAACGACAAGCAGCACCACGAGCATTTCGGGCAGTGTAAAACCCGCCTCTCCTTTTACCCGGTTCACTTGCTGACCTCTGTCACATTCCCGCTCGCATCAATGGACACACTGTTGCCGTTCGGGCAGCTTGTTTTCGATACATAGCCCCCATCCTTCAATTGGCTGATGCTGGTTGGAAATGCGTTATGATCCATTTCATATGCCTGCACCTGTCCCTGCACCATGGCCACAAATGCATCGCAGCCTTTGTTGTTGATCGTGCTCGTATGCTGCGAAATATTCGGGATCATCAAAAACAACAAAACGGTGATGACGAGCAGAACAATTAACATTTCAATCAATGTGAACCCTTTCTCATTTCTTAATAAGGACATCAAATCCCTCTCCTTTCAGCATTCTATTTTCTATACCGCATCGATCATTTGGAACATTGGAAACAGAATCGACAGATAGATGGCGACCAAAAAGACACCGATCAGCATAAACACAACGGGCTGGATGATTTGAAAAGCATTCTGGGCTTTTTCTTCCATTTTTTTCAGGCTGATCCGGCTGAAGTAATACAGTTCACGGTCAAGGCGGCCATTCTTTTCCCCGTGGCGGACCAGTTCGACAAACTGGTTTTCAAGAAAATCAACAGATGAAAGGGCAGCTGAAAAAGTCTGGCCTGCCAATAGTTTTTCGCGGAGCAGAATCGCTGTATCCCGCAACAGCGGCCTGAAATTTTGCGATTCCATAATATGGAGGATTTCGTAGATGGAAAATCCGCTTTTTAGGAGAAAACTCCATTCCCTGGCTAAAAACTGGCTGTAATAGTTTTTATAGTAAAAACGGTACACAGGGATTTTGGACAGCCATGCCGCCCGCTTAACAGGAAGTTTTTTCTTCAAATAAACATAGAGGCATGACGCTGCAGCGGATAAGAAAAGCAGCAGAGATAAAAGGATGATCGGAGCCTGTTCAATGGCGTTCAGAAAAAACTTCAGGCTTCCTGGGGGCGTATAGTTTAAAGCTTGATAAATACTTTCAAACTGCGGCAGCAAAATATTTCTGACCAAACCGGCAACCAGCACTAAAATGACCATTAACAAAAGCGGATACCGGATCAGTTTCCAAAGCGTTTGCCTATCCTCATGCTTTTTTAATAAATATTGGCCTGCTTCTTTTAAGGCAGGGATCATCTCCCCGTGTTTCTCCGCAAAATAGATTTGCGAGCAGGCATTCGCATCAAAATGGTGTTTTAACAGGACTTCGTGGAGCGGCATGCCGTTTTGCAGCTGCTTATTCATCTGTGATGTTTGTTCTTTTGAATCTGCATACTGAAGAAATTGGATGGCATCTGAGATCGCAAATCCATTGCCAAGCATGTCACTGATCCGGATTAAGAAGCGGCCCTGAGCCTTGATGCTCCTTCGTTTCTTCCTCATCGGCAATCCAGCGGGTATATTCTTCATGAGAAATGTAGCCAAGCGCAATCCCCTTTCGCAACCATTCTTTCAGTGTCGGATAATGATAACAAACAGCTTCCCCTTTCGCTTCCTGGAGCGCCTTTTGCAAGTTACGCCCATATAGCAATTCATATACAGCCGCCTGTTTGTTTTGCCGGCGGTGCACACAAAAAGGCGAACAACGCCCTCCGCAAACAGGGCAAAGCAGTGTAATCAGCCTTTGCGAGCTGACCGCAAGCAATGTTTGTTCAATTTCATGATGGGGTACCCCGAACTCCATCAATCTGTAGATGGCTCCCTTTGCATCCCTTGTATGCATCGTGCTCAGCACCAAATGCCCCGTCAGCGAGGCGCGGACAGCAATTTTCGCTGTCTCCGCATCCCTGATCTCACCGACCAGAATAATGTCGGGGTCGTGGCGCAAAATTGCTTTTAATCCTGTACTGTAAGTCATCCCGGCTTTTTCATTGACCTGTACCTGCAGGAAAGCTTCCGTCTGCTTTTCAACGGGATCTTCCAACGTAATCACATTTCTCATCAATTGTTTGGAACAGTGCTCGACAAGCGTGTACATCGTTGTCGATTTGCCGCTGCCGGTTGGTCCGCTGAAGATCAGCATGCCATGCGAATGCCTGATCAGCGCCATTAATTTTTTTCTGCTCGATGGAAAAAGGGAAATCTGGTCAATTTGTACGCTTCCTTCCCGGGGGAGAATCCGGATGACCAGGCTTTCTTTAAAAAGGGAGGTAGGGAGAGTCGAAATTCTTAAGGAGATGGTCTGCTGCGGCAGGTTTAGCTCGAAAGAACCGCTCTGTGGCTTGCGTTTTTCGCTGATATCCATGTTTGACATGAACTTCAAATGGGAAATCAGCCTTTCCCCGGTTTTCGGCGCGAGGTTACGGTGGGGGTATAACCTGCCGTACTGCCGGAACTGGACATGGTAACTGCGCTGCTTCGGAACAATGTGAACATCCGTTACTTTGTTTTTAACGGCTTGTCCGAGCAGCAATTCCACTATTTTTTCTATTGACATGCTTCATATCTTACCACCTTTCTTTTTGGTTATATTCCTGATTCGACGGCATTTCTCAAAATCCTGCATAAAAACAAATTTTTTTAAAAAAATTTTTACAAAAAGTTCAACCATTTGTGAACGTTTTTTGAAACAGTTTAAATTTGTGATATTTATCACATATAGGGGCATATTTATCATTTATAATATGGATATTATTAAAAATGCAGAGGTGTTATAAATGGAACCAACACTAAAAGTGATCAACGCACTTTCAGACCCGACACGTTACTCGATTTACCAATTTGTCCTGAAAAAAAGAGGAGACGTTTCCGTACAGGAAGTGGCAAATGAATTTAACATCCACCCGAATGTTGCACGGCTACATTTATCAAAATTGGAAGATGTGAAAGTCATCCAGTCCGAATTAAACAAAACAGGCAAAGGCGGCCGTCCCGCAAGGCTTTACAGGAGCTCGGAACAAGTCGTTGAGCTTTCCTTCCCGCACCGCGAATATAAACTGCTTTCCAATATCCTGCTGGAAACCCTTAATAAAATGAAACTGGCAAGCAGTGATCTTTTAAAAGATATCGGAAAACAGTACGGGAAACAAATCATCGAAAACATGCTGAAAAACATGAATAAAACCAAAGCAGAACTGAGTTATGAGGAAAAACTATCTGTTTTGGCCAGCGTTTCCAGCATGGATGGTTATTGCATCGAAACAACACAAACTGACCATGCCAATGAAATGGACTATCATGTTTACAACTGCCCGTTTAAAGAACTGATCAATCATTCTCCTCAAGTGTGCGAAATGCATATTGCCTATATACATGGGCTGTTTGAAGCACTCTTCGATGACTTTGACCTGAAACAGCACGAAACAATGCTGCATGAGTGCAGTGAATGCGTATATCATGTGAAAGTTGCAAAAGTTGCGAATTAATGATCCGCTTTATTTACACCCCTTCTTTTTTCCCTTATAATAATTTTGATGGACTTTAAAGAAGGGGTGGTGCTTTTGGATCGAATGTACAGGGTATTAGGGTTCTGGACAGGAATCATGGCGGTGATGTTTTATTTGGGGGACATGAATGAAACCGCTTTATTATTCCTTGCACAGACCGGCTTTTTTGTACTCGTCAGCTATTTAAAATTATCAGAACGCATGTATATGTACATTTTCGGAGCTTATTTGACCATTTTCTTCGCGGGCTTCACTTATTACACGACTTTTATGCTGACACCGGGAGCCGGGGGATGAAGTGAAATTTTCGAATCATTTTTTGATAAACAAAATCGGCGAACGGTTCGCCGATTTTGTTTATTCCTGTATGAATGGATTTTGGCTGGTTTCTTCTAAAACGGTTGTCACAGGACCGTGGCCCGGGCACACCACTGTTTCCCCGGGCAATGAAAGCAATTTTTCATGGATACTGGTGAGCAGCTGCTGATGTTTTCCCCCGTAAAGATCTGTCCTGCCGATACTGCCGGCAAATAAGGCATCCCCTGAAAAAACGGTGCTGATTTCCTGAAGCCAAAAAGAAACACTTCCCGGAGAATGGCCGGGTGTTTCAAAAATTTGAAAACGAAAAGAACCAATTTCAAGTGTTCCCTCCTTCTCCAAAATCCTATCTGCAGGATTTGTGCGAATTTCTCCCATCCGAAAAAAAAGGGAGCCGTTCTTACGCGGATCCATCAGCCAGTCTGCTTCCTTCTGATGGACACAGGCAGGAATCGCGTTCGCCGTTCTCACTTCATCGAGCGCCCCGATATGGTCAAAATGGGCATGGGTAAGCAAAACAGCCAATGGGCGCAAGCCGCTTTCTTCAATAAAAGCCTGAATTTTCTCCGCTTCAGCACCCGGATCAAAAATGATGCACTCTTTTTGATCATTCCATAATATGTAACAATTGGTTTGGATCGGACCTAAAGGCAGCTTTTTCCACTGCATTTCATATCCCTCCTCCGTCCTATTTTACCACGATTCCATTGCCGGGTGACAGATGGATTTTTCACAGGATCTTCAGCACAGCCGATTTTTTTCTCTCGACAAATATTCTGCCAAATTATAAAATAAGAATAATTGTATGCCTTTTCATGTTTTGTTATATATACGGGAAAGGGGGCGCCTATGGGAACTGTCATTTTGTTTGGGCTTGTAACGATTCTTGCTTTTATTGGCATGATAACGGCTGTGAAAAAGAAAAACGGACTCGGATTTATGTTTGGCTTCATCACGTTTGCCCTTTTCGGCTGGTTTACCGTGATGACGGTTGTCCACTCCGGTTATCCGGCACTGACTTAAAAGATGCGGCAATGGAAGAAAGCGCAGGCAGCGGCTTGCGCTTTCTTCCTGTTTGCTGCCCCGGTTTTTTCCAAGGATCCTACAGTCAAAAGTACGGGAAAACCATTGCGTCCGGGCCGCGCCTCTGCCAGGACGGTTTTTAAAAAGCAGTATGCAGTCGCGGTATGGATACCAAGCCTATCCTATATTTTTTACAAGCCAGGCAGCGCCGATCACACCGGCGTCATTGCCAAGGGCCGCCAGTTCAAGAACCGTCGATTTTGCAACCGTATTAAAGGCATATTGGGAAAAAGACGCCTGCAGCGGTTTTAACAGTGTATCCCCCGCTTTTGCAACCCCGCCGCCGAGGACGATTTTTTCAGGATTTAACGTATTTGCAATGTTTGCGAGCGCGAGCCCCAAATATTTTGCTGTTTCCTCTACGACTTCCAGCGCAAGCCGGTCGCCGCCAGCCGCAAAGTCGAAAACATCTTTCGCCGTGACATTGCCGCTGTTTGTATAATGGTCTTTTAACAGCGAACTGCCGGCAAATAAAGGCAGCCGCCTTTTCACCGTTCTGACAATCCCGGTAGCAGAGGCAACCGTTTCAAGGCAGCCTGTTTTTCCGCAGTTACACTGTTCGCCGCCTTCCGGGATAACTGTAATATGCCCGATCTCCCCTGCTGCTCCTTTTGCGCCGTGAATGATGTTTCCGCCTGTGATGACCCCGCCGCCGACACCTGTCCCCAATGTGACAAGCACCAAATCCTTTGCGCCTTCCCCGGCACCTTTCCACATTTCACCAAGCGCGGCGACATTCGCATCATTGTCAATCACCACTTTTAAGCCGGACAATTGCTGCAATGTCGCTGTAACCGGATAGTTTTGCGGCCAGCCGATATTTACGGACTCATAAATAATGCCTGTCTCCATATCAACAGGGCCGGGCACACCGATGCCAATGCCTTCAATATCTTTTTGATCCCGCTTCAGTGCGGTTAATTGCGCAGCGATTGAATTGGCAATATTGGGAAGGATTTCTTTTCCCTGTTCAGATGTGTCAGTCGGAATTTCCCATTTGTGCCTGAATTCACCCTCACTGTTTACGAAAGCCAGTTTTGTTGTCGTGCCCCCTAAATCAACACCAACCATCCATTTTTCCGCCATGTGTCTCACCCTCGATTTCGTTTCTCTTTTTCTTTTCTTTTTTCCTGTCTGATGATCAGTAAAGCCATTTCAAAATCCCGCGTTTCGACCAATTTGGACTGGTACAACCCCCTCAGTTCCAGTTCCATTAATTCGAGATCGGCCATGCGGTTCCCGATATAAACAATAATACCAAATTTCTTTAATAACTGCTGGACATCATAAAGCGTTCTCATTCTTACCCAACTTTCAATTTCAAAAAATCGTTTCAAGAAAAGTATAGTCAATTGTGCAGCTTTTAACAAGCATGAAAAAAAGTCAGCCATTCCTCATAAAAACCCGTACACCGCATATCGTTTTATAAGGATATTACATTGCCGGCGCTTGTACGCATAACAGCAGGACAAGCCGCCCTGTGTTCCGAGGTGAATCCGATGGCCAAAAGGCGCTCATTTGTTTTTCTCATCTGCATCATCTGTTTGTTTTCTGCTTATCTTTTTTGGCCGCATGCTGCAAAAGAAAGCATTCTTTATTTTCCAATTGATGAAGGGACCACATTTTCATTATCCAGTACAACGCTGGAAAAAAAGGCCGCCGTTTCCGCAAACAGAATGATACTGCGGTGGTCGGTACAATCGATATTGGAGAAAAATGCTCATCTTCGCCAGGATATCGGGCTGGTTTTTGCAAACGGCCGCCTGTACAGTACGATTGGCGAAAAAACGTGGAAAAAAGATACCAGCTCCCTCTTTCAGGCGAAAGATCTTACCGTACAGGAAAGCACCCTTTTACAGGCTGTATCTTTCCACTACGGGGAATTGCATGAAGGCAGTTCATTCAAAAGCGCACAAAGTATGTCAGCTGCAACACGTTATGCCGTCCTGTCCAAATTCAGCCCTCCCATTACTTTTTCTGTTCCAAAGTCGCGGGCAGAAAAGGAATGGCAAAACACGTTAACGGCCTATACGGATGACAGGCTGCAGGCAGTATGGCAAAAAGGAAAAGCGCAGTACAAACTTGACGTTCCCGGGCTGAGTGCAATTCCGCTTACCGAAATTGCAGCCTGGCAAACCAAAAGCCTGCCCGGCCTTGACCGCGCCCGGACGCAAAAAGTGATCGGCCAGCTGTGGGAGGGCCTGTATAAAAACTATGTCCTCGGCATAAAAAACGGGAACAGCCCGCCGGAAACGCCAATCGGCAGTTATGTTCCCCTGATTTTAATCAACAGGCAAGCCGCGATGCTGTATGTACTGATCCCGGACCGCCATCTGCAATTTGTGCTGCTGAAACAAAAGATTTCGTAAACACTACGCTCCGTAAAAACCCAGGTAAAGCAGAAACGCTACTGCCAAAACGGTGACGGCTGATGCACCAATTTGTACCGGAATCCGCTTCTGCTTTGGCAGATGGACAACCGCAGCAGCAAGGAAGCCGCCGGCAAGGCCGCCAATATGGCCAAAGTTATCGATCCCCGCAGCCGCAAAGCCGAAAACGAGGTTGACGATCACAAGCATAATCACACTTGAACCCATCGTCCGGAAAAATAAATCGCGATAAGCCGTTCCGATATAAAGCAAGGCGCCGAATAATCCAAAAATGGCGCCGCTTGCCCCGGCCGAAATATGGGTGCTGAACAAGAAACTGGCCAGGCAGCCGCAAAAGCCGGCAAACAAGTAAATCCAGACAAAACGCAGCCGTCCGTAAATTCTTTCCACAAGCGGCCCGATATAATACAAAGAGAGCGAGTTCATCAACAGATGCAGGATACCAATATGGATAAAAACCGGCGTAATCAACCGCCAATATTCGCCTTCAATAATTAATGGATTATATTTGGCGCCGAACCGGATCAAATTTACCGTGTTTTGCGTCCCGCCTGCAAACGTCATAACCACAAACACGGCAATTTGAACGGCTAGAAACAGATACGTAAAGAACGGGGTGCCTGCATTAAACAATTGTTTTTCCTGTTTATTTTTCTGCAATGCCGCTTCTAGTACCGTCCGTTTTAACAATGCCGTATCTTCATCCGTGTAGTGATTGGCAAGTGCAATTTCAAGATCCCCGCTCATCAAACTGTTCAGCTGCTTCAACCCTTCTGTAAACTGTTCGCCTTCAAAAAGGATGGTATGTACTGCCGCTCTGCCTTTATTGACTTGCAGCGGTTCTTTTATATAGGAACTGTAATCATCAACAGGCGCATATTCGCTGACATACACGTTTAATACACGAAGATTATTTCGGCCCAGCTGCCGGCAGAGACTCTCCGCCTGCGCGCCTGTGTCTTGTATATCCTTGTATAACCAATTGCCCCAGTCAAGATCATATCTTAACATGCGCACGAATGGGGCCCTTTTATTTGCAGTATTCTCCAGCCACATTTCATCATGGCCTTCACTTAAATGGATGATCCGGTACCCTTTTTCGACCACAAAATAGTGGCCCAGTCTCCAAAACAAGAAATCTTCCCGGCTGCTCACAATTTCCCCTGCCTTTTCCTAGGTCTTTCTTTATACTATAACGAAAAAAAGGATGGTATGTAAAGGAATTCAAGCATTTGCACCCATCCTTTTCGAAACCGATTTGCGTTTATTTCAATACGGACTGCATGATGCGTGAGCGAAAACCGGGGATCCGCATGGCAGATGCCACCGCCCATTTTCTTAAAAAGTAATTGCCAAGCACCACATTCAAAACGCGGTAACGGTTCCTGTAAACTTCCGTAACAAACATCAGCACTGCCAGCCATTTGAGCAAACCATTCATAATGATTCCTCCCTGCACCGTTATTCAAGCGGAGCCTGGCCCGGGGGCCGGATGCCTCCGCTCTTATTAGTCTTCCAATGCAGAAAGATTTTATCCCAACATAACGGGCAGCAAGGCTTCGGGCTCGAACGGTGCAAGCTTTACTTTATTTTTCTGTAACGATTGAACCAATCGGGATATCATGGCTTTCTACGGCAAAATCGGCAATCATTTGTTCTTTAAATGCAAGCGCCACGGTTTCGCCGGCAAAGTCCGCCAAATACCTGTCATAATAGCCGCCGCCGTATCCAAGCCGGAAACCGTTTTTTGTATACCCCAGCCCGGGGACAACCATTAAATCGATCTCATCCTTCGCAACTTCCTCTGTCTTTTCCACAATCGGTTCGGATAAACCGAAATAAACGGTCTCCAGTTCATCAAAACTGCGCAGTTCCCTGAATACCAGTTGTTTCGGCGCCGGAATACATTTTGGCACACAGATCCGTTTGCCTTCTCCCCAGCCTCTTTTAATCATCGGGATGGTATCCACTTCAGGAAAGCGCGGGATAGTAAGGGCCACCGTATCTGCCTCCTGCCAGGCGCTTGAGGCGAAAAGCCGGCCGGCAAGTGCAAGCGATCTGCTTTCATACTCAGATCGGGGCATTTCCGAAAGCATAGCCTTGATTTGTTTCCGTAATTGGTTTTTTTCAGCAGGCATCCCATTTCCCCCTCGTTTTCTTCAAAATGCAGCGTGCAGCGGGCCGGACAGCAGGCAAAGTGCCGGCTTCGGGATTCTGTTCCGGCATTCCCGGTGAAAATTTATAATGCCCGGCCTCGGACAACGCAGTTTTCCTTACAAAAAAACAGCAGGGAATATCCTGCTGCTTACTTTGTTTCACGATGCACAGTTGCACGTTTGTCTCTCGGGCAGTATTTTTTCAATTCAATACGGTCCGGATTCGTACGCTTATTTTTTGTTGAAATATAGTTACGCTCACCGCACTCTGTGCAAGCTAATGTTATATTTACACGCATGTTAATCCCTCCAAACATAGACATTTCATCAACTATTCATACGACTTTACTATCATAGCATTTTTCCGCATGAAATACCAGCATGTTTTTTCCCAAAAATAAAATTCACTGCGGAAAACTTGTCATGCTGTTTTTTCATTAAACCGGGTTAACTTTTGAGCGGTTTAATGGTAGGATTAGATTGTTTTTCATGCAGCGGCCGGCTGCAAAAAAGATCAGCTAAAGGAGCGAAATGGCGATGGCCGATACGATACTGGTCTTATTGATTTTATCTTCTGTGCTGTTTGTTGTATCCTTATTTCAAAAAGACCGCACGAAGCTGGTGGAACAGGATGTGGAAGACTTATCCATGCAATTCTTCCAGGAAACGTACAAAATAAAGAAAAGGCTGCAGGTGCTGGAAGAAGAATTGCTTTTGGGGGAGCCCCTTATAAATGCAGCCGCAAAAAAGCAGGGCACACGGGTACAAGTCAATGAAATTGTCAAAAACCAGGTGCTGGCCCTCTACGAACAGGGGCTGACCTTTGAGCAGATTGCAAATCAGTCCTCCCTGGCTGTCAAGGATGTCCAGTTGATTATTGCCGAAAACAGGGGCTGACGGCAGATGATGGAACCAGGAGGATGACCAAACTTCATCAGTACGAAAAACGGATAGCGGGAATCCCCGCTATCCGTTTTTCATTGCAAAAATTTATTTCAGTTTTTATTCATCCGAACCGGATTGTGATTTTTTTGCCTGGCTGAGATTTTGGATCGTTTGCTCGGCCGCGTTTGCGTTTTGGTTTGTTTCTTTTTTCTTCAGGTTAAAATAAGCTTTAAACACCCGGTTGGCAATTTGCAAGTTGGTGTGGGGATCACTTGCACTCCCCATATAAGACCACGGTACAACAACGGAGATGGCCACTTCCGGATGATCATATGGGGCATATCCTACAAAGGTGGAATTCCAGGCTTCGCTCCAGAGTGCCGGACGCGTTTTTCCGGCTGCAGCATATTGTTCCACCTTCTCGCCGCCATATATGGCCTGGGCCGTACCCGTTTTGCCTGCTGCTTTCAAGCTGGAGTCAATACGGCCGTATGCCGTTCCACGCGGCACATTGACAACGCGGTAAAAGCCCTCTTTCACCCTGTCAATTTCTGATTGGCTCATGTCAACCTTGTTCAGTACAGTCGTGCCGATTTCCTTCTCAACAGCACCGAGCGTTTTCCCATCACCGCTTGGCTTGCGGATTTCTTTTGCAATATGCGGCTGTACACGATAGCCGCCATTTGCAATCGTTGAAACATATTGGGCAAGCTGCAGCGGTGTGTACGTATCAAATTGCCCGATCGCAAAGTCGAGCACATTCCCGCTATTTGGCGGTACTTCCGTTTGAAAACCGCTGACCTCGCCGGGAAGGTCAATGCCGGTTTTGACACCAAGCCCGAACTCAGCAAAATATTTACGGAACTGGCGAATCGCCTTCATTTTATTAATATCCAATGTACTGTTTGGAACATATGACCTCTGGCCGCCAAGGTTCATGGCAAGCCTGAACATATAGACGTTGGAAGACCTTTGCAGGGCGGTTAAATCGTTAATACTCCCCATGCCGCCGTTAACCCATGATTTTTTCACAGAGGTTCCGCGAAAATGAAGCGGCGTATCAGTAAAGATAGTGCCAGGCGAAATCGCGCCGGTTTGATACCCTGTAAGAACTGTTGCACCCTTTACCGCTGAACCCATTGGATAGGAGGTTGTCATGTTTCCAAGTGCAAAGTCGGCAACTTTAACACTGCCGTTCTTCGTTTTAAATTGTTTGCCGGCCATTGCCAGGACTTCGCCGGTATTTGGATTCATCACCGTCACGAAAGCGCGGTCCACTAACGGATTGCTGGCCCTTGCCGCTTTTAGTTCATCCGTGAGAATTTTTTCAGCCTGTTTCTGCAGTTCAATATCAACAGACAGGACAAGGTCGTCCCCCTGCTTCCCTTTGCTGACGACCGTTGACTTTACCACATTGCCGGATTTATCCGTCTTGGTTTTTACTTTCTCTTTTTCACCGCTCAACACATCTTCATACTCTTGCTCGAGATAACTTGTCCCGACACGGTCATTGCGGCTGTAACCGCGCGCCGTATAGTACTGTTCTTTATCGGAAGGGAGCCCCTCTTTTTCTGATGTCACGCCGCCCAGCACAGAACCGAGCACAGAATCGCCGTTGGACTCTTTAAAAACATAGTACCTGTCCCAGTCAGTTTTAATATCGACCCCCGGCAGTGACGTCAGATTTTCGCTGACAATCGCATATTCTTTGTTGCTGACATTTTGGTTTTTGATAATCTGCGGTGACAGGGCATAGCCGGAAGACATTTCCCTGTAGATGGCCAGCACTTCAAGATCCTGCTTTGTTAAAGAATCTAAGTCGTCCTTTGTAATCCGTTTCAGCTGCAAAGCATAAATTTTGTCACTGTTATTTTTCAATTTTGTCTGTTCTTTTTTGGATACGAGCTTTTTTGCTTCATCCGGATGGGTCTGCAACCAGTAGTCTTTCTTATCCCGTTCTGTAATTTGTTTTAAATCGGAATCTGAATCTTTTTTGATAATGGCAGCCAGTGTTCTCGCAATGCTTAACATTTTCTTGCTGTCATCTTTCGTGGTTCTTGTATACGTAATGGCTTTCAGCGGTTTATTTCCAACAATTAGCTTATAGTTTCGATCAAGTATCCTGCCGCGGGGAACAGAAGTATTAATCGTCTGATCTTCTGTCTGTTCGAGTTCTTTTTTATAATCCTGCCCGTAGACAATTTGAACAATGCCCAAACGTAAGACTAAGATTGAAAAAAGCACAAAAACAACAAAGAACAGCATATTCATCCGAAACGGAATATGCGATCTTTTTTTTCGCTTCTTCTTTTTCAAAACTTTACTGCTCCTTTCGTCAACCATCTATTCTCATTTTAGCGAAAAAAGAGGCTTCTGGCTATAAAAAAATAGAATCGTGCCGGAGCAGGATGAAAATTTCAGGACCCCTCGTTTTTTAAAAGATGAATGTTTCTTGTGAAAAAGGAAATGCATAGATGGCCGGCACCAATGAAAACCATTAAAACCGGAATGCTTGTTTTTTCATTAAAAAAAGTAACGGCTCCGATAAAAAGCAGGATAGACATTACTCTTCCGGCATTTGTAAATATTTCCAAAACCACAACATACTCAATTCGTGCTTCCGCTGCCTTCCATGCCCTGCCAATGACATCATACGTCATCGAATTATAGGGCACCAACAACAACGGGTAAGCAATTGCAATCAAGGCCGCATAAATTAACATGCGCGGATACGATACTTCAAAAACGAATAGAAAAACCGCAGCATACAGCAGCAGCCCGCCCAAAAAAATGGAACGATGGCGGTGCTTGGTCTTCACAAACTTGGTCACCAATGTATAGCCCATAAATTGCAGGCAGGAATTGATCAGTCCGAATGTACCGAGGGAAAGTTCACTCCCGGTTGAAAGAAATACAAAGACCGAAATCATAAAAACAAATGTCCCGTCGCGCAGCCCCTGGACAAAATGGGCGTTGGTAATCCTTTTCCAGTTCAGATTATTCCGGCGCTCCTCAAGAATGCGCTTAAACAAATAGCGCCCGTGAGCTGGCCGCGGTTCTATAAAGAAACTCAGCACAACGGCCACAGCAAACAATAGAAGCGACAGCCCGAACACAATCGTATAGCCGTTCTTCCCAATCAATGAAATCATCAAACCGGCAACAAACGGCCCGATCATCCCCCCGACCGAATTGAACGCCCCCAGAAAGCCGTTGAAAAAATCTCTCGTTTCAGGCTCTGTGATTTCAAACGTCAGCACATTAAAAGCAAGCCAGTAAAAACCGTAACCAACTCCCAGCAGGGCGCCAAGCAAAACAATATACTGGCTGGCATGGTTCCGGGAAAACAGCACGCTCAAATAAAACAGCGCCAGAAAAATGACGCCAATCCTAAATACCATGACCCTGTCGACTTTTTTTGCCCAGCGCCCGGCAATAATAAAAGTCAACGGCTGCAAGATGACAACGGTTAAGTTATACACTGCCAAATCTATGTATGCACCTGTCTGCTTCCATAAGTAAATATTGACAAAAGAATTGGAAAGGGAAACGCTTAAAGAGTACAGGCCGCCAATTGAAAGCAGCAAAAATAAATCCCTTGACAGTTCAATATCTCCAAACCACTTTTGAAAATGCTTCATATAAAAACTCCCCTTTTTCATCCTCTTTATTGTTTGAAAAAGCGGAGCGATTATGCATATGTTTACAGTTCCGTTTAGAAAGTGCGGGGCGGTTGGGCGTGAAATCGGCGGCATGTCCCGAAAAAATCTCTATTACAGGAGGGAGATGATTGAACAGCGGTCCGGTCACGCTCTTCACGCGCAAAAATAAGAGGGTGTGCCCGGTAAACTGGCACACCCTCTCTTTTGAAATTATTTTGCGGATTCGTAGCGTTTTGCCACTTCATCCCAGTTGACGACGTTCCAGAACGCGTTAATGTATTCCGGACGGCGGTTTTGGTATTTCAAGTAATAAGCATGTTCCCAAACATCCAGTCCGAGAACCGGTGTTTTTCCTTCAGACAGCGGGCTGTCCTGGTTCGGCGTGCTGGTGATTTCCAGTTGGCCGTTGTCGACAACAAGCCACGCCCAGCCGGAGCCAAAGCGTCCTTTTGCAGCGGCAGCAAATTGTTCTTTGAACTTTTCAAAGCTGCCGAATTTGCTGTTAATCGCGTCAAGCAATGCGCCCTTTGGTTCCCCGCCGCCATTTGGCGAAAGCAGTGTCCAGAACAGCGAGTGGTTGGCATGCCCGCCGCCGTTATTGCGGACCGCAGTACGGATATTTTCCGGAACCGCATCCAAATTGGAAATTAAATCTTCAACAGATTTGGCTGCCAAATCATCATGGCCTTCCAATGCCTGATTCAAGTTGGTGACATATGTGTTGTGGTGTTTCGTATGGTGGATATTCATCGTTTCCTTGTCAATATAAGGTTCAAGTGCATCATAAGCATACGGCAATTGCGGTAATGTGTAAGTCATCTCTTTTCCTCCCCTATGTAAAATATTTGAACCGTAAAAGTTCATACGATTGTCATATTTAATTTACCAAAATCCCCCTTGACAAGCAATTATTTTGATTCAGTTTTTAAAGGACGGTGATAAAAAAATAGACAGCCATGATGATTTGAATGACCCCTTTTACCACAATACTGCTTAAAAAACCAATGACTGAGCCAAACCCGATTTTTACGGCCTCTGCCAACCGTGTCCGGTGCACGAGCCATTCCCCTGCCACGGCACCCAAAAACGGGCCGATGAGGATGCCGGCCACAGGAATGACAAACGGACCGACAAGCAATCCGATCGTACTTCCCCAAATTCCGGCTTTTGAACCGCCATATTTTTTTACCCCCCATAAATTTGTCACGGAGTCAGCAAAAAACAACAGAATCCCAAGCAGAATCTCAACCGCCCAAAACAGCCAGTGAAGCGGCGCGAAGGAAAAGCAAATCCCGTACAAAAGATATGCGCCGAATAAAAACAACATCCCCGGAATGATAGGATAGACCAAACCAATAAATGATATCGCGATCAAAGCAGCAATGATGATCCAATAAATCGTATCGAGCATAAAACCCCTCCTTCATTTTCATGCTTCCCTTTCCGCTTGCAATCATCCTCCTCCCACTTCCAACATATATTATAGTTTACCAAAAAAGCGTGGAATGCCGCACGCTAAGAATGCCACTGTTTTGCCATGATAAGATAACTTTTTTCAGTGGTTCTATACGTCGCTTTATCCGCATATATATATAGCACCATTTGAAAGGGAGGCTTGTCCCAAAATGAAAAAAATCATCGCAATATTCGCGGCCCTGATCATGATTTACAGTGTTTACTATGATATCCATGTCGGCACCATTCCATCTGCCTCATATGCCCGGGAAATCCAGCCTGTCTCTTTCGAAAATGAAATTCCTGCACCCGAAGAAAGCATTGCCACCGTACAAGTAAATCCCGGCGATACCGTTCTGACCATAGTTGAAAAGCTATCCAACACCTCTTCCAATCTTTCTATTGAAAAAGTGATCCAAGATTTTAGCCGCCTGAATAACGGCATCACACCCGAAGACATTCAAATCGGCCAGACGTACCGTTTTCCGATTTATCATTCTTCCAACCAAAATTAAGCAATTTCTTGTCAAGTGTTGTTGAAAATTGATACAATATAATCTGGTACTATTTATCCCAACATAACGGGCAGTAAGGTGCATGTCGCAGGAGGCGTTGCAACAGGACGCCTGAGTTCTTGGCCTTTGTTCATTTTCTAATCAGCAGGGGATGAAGGAAAACTCCCGCTGATGGCAGTTTCACTTTATCTTTCAATAGATTGATAGTTCAATAAAGGAGCGAATTACCCTTGGGTGAAATCATACATCGTTCAAAAACGCGCCCCGTCAAGGTCGGTCATTTAACAATCGGGGGAAGCAACGAATTATTTATTCAAAGCATGACAACAACGAAAACACATGATGTCGATGCCACGGTCAGGCAGATTGAGCGCCTGGAAGAAGCAGGCTGCCAAATTGTCCGTGTCGCCTGTCCGGATGTACGTGCGGCCGAAGCGATTCCTGAAATTAAAAAAAGAATTCATATCCCGCTTGTGGCAGATATCCATTTTGATTACCGCCTGGCATTAAAAGCGATTGAAGGCGGCGCCGATAAAATCAGAATCAATCCCGGCAATATCGGGAAGCGCGAAAAGGTCGAGGCAGTTGTGAAAGCGGCCAAAGAACGCGGAATTCCGATTCGCATCGGCGTCAATGCCGGAAGCCTTGAAAAGCATATTTTACAGAAATACGGTTACCCGACGGCGGATGGCATGGTTGAAAGCGCCCTGCACCATATCCAAATTTTAGAAGATCTTGATTTTCATGATATCATCGTCTCCATGAAAGCATCAGATGTCAGGCTCGCCATTGAAGCTTATGAAAAAGCGGCAAGAACGTTTGACTACCCGCTCCACCTTGGCATTACCGAATCGGGGACGCTTTTCTCCGGCACCATCAAAAGCGCGGCCGGGATTGGCACGCTGTTAAGCAAGGGCATTGGCAATACGCTCCGGATCTCTTTAAGTGCAGATCCCGTTGAAGAAGTAAAAGTCGCCCGCGAACTTCTAAAAATCTTCGGCCTTGCCTCGAATGCCCCGACGCTCGTTTCCTGCCCGACGTGCGGCCGGATTGAGATTGACTTGATCAGCATTGCGAACGAAGTCGAAGCATACTTACAAACCATTAAAGCGCCTATCAAAGTTTCTGTGCTTGGATGCGCAGTAAACGGCCCCGGTGAAGCAAGAGAAGCGGATATCGGGATTGCCGGCGCACGCGGCGAAGGCCTCTTGTTCCGCAAAGGAAAAATTATGCGGAAAGTCCCTGAAGAACATATGGTGGAAGAATTGAAAAAAGAAATTAATGCACTGGTGGCAGAGTACGACAAAAAACAAGCCGGGCAAAACCCGGTAGTATAACCCCCATCACCCCCGGACCTTTACGCCCGGGGGTGATTTTGATCCTGCTGTAATTGTTTGCAAATCGTTAGTACGCACCGGCTCCCCGGTTTCCATGCGTTACCATTAAAAGAAAGGATACACAAACAGCCCAAGGATCAGGGATACTGCTCCGATTCCGATGCCCCATACCCCAAGAGCTGCGGCGTTTTTCCGGCGTGCTGCAAGCCCCAAAAGGATCGCAGCCAACCCGAATACAACCGGCAGGAAATACAAGGAAAAAACGGCGAGGATCAGGGAAGCCCAGCCGTAAAACATGCTTGTTCCCCTTTCGTTATCCTCCTGCTGCCTGTCGTTTGAACCGCGTACCGGGGCCGATAGTTCAGCTCCGGTTTCTTCACGGTAATCCGGTGTCGCGTTTTCATGACCGTCCCCATATGGCAGCAATGATTGATTACGGTTGCCTTCGTCCACATGCATCCCTCCGCTTTAAGAATAGGAGCACGCTTAGCTTGTGCCGGAATGCGGCTTTTCATGCTGGCAATTTCAGCATCTGCCGGAACATAAGCTGCAGGCGTATATTTTACCTTTTTACTGTTTTTGTGCTACACTTTGTATACTTGAGTAAAGGAGTTTTTGAATAATGGCAAAAAAACGTTTTGGGATTGATATCGATGGGACGGTTACCAGCCCGCAGTCTCTTCTGCCTTTTATCAATAAAGCGTTCCATCTGAATTTAAAATATGAAGACTTAACAAAATATGAAATCACTGATGTAATTGATGTTCAGCCTGAAAAATTTAACAAATGGTTTCTGCAATCAGAACCGCTGATTTATGAAAAATCGCCGATTGCCGAAGGGGCAAAAGAAGTGTTAACGGATTGGGCAAAAGCTTTTGAACTTTACTTCATCAGCGCGCGGGCAACCCGCTTGCTTGACGTGACAAAAAAGTGGTTTTCCAAACAGCAGCTGCAATATCACCATATTGAATTGATCGGCACCCACCATAAAGTGGAAACCGCTAAAAAATATAATGTGGATGTTTTCCTCGAAGATAAGCATGACAATGCAGTTGCGATTGCGGAAGAACTGAACATTCCCGTCCTCCTTTTTGACACGCCTTACAACCGGGAAACGGTTCCCGAAAATGTCGTAAGGGTAAAAAATTGGCAGGAAGCAAACAAATGGATCCGGGAATGGGCAACGGCTTCTGCCAATGCCGGAATATAAAAAAAATCCACACGCTTTGTGTGGATTTTTTAAATATGCCCGTGTGCCAGGCATTCGGGGCATGTGCCGTATACTTCAAACTTATGGCCGGTGATGGCATAGCCTTCCAGTTCACGGTCGATAATCGGCATCGGGCATTCCGGAATTTCCTTTGTCTGCCCGCATGCCAAACAAATAAAGTGGTGATGGTGTTGATCGGTCGAACATTTGAAGCGGAAATGTTTTTCACCCGACAATTCCGTCACTTCAAGAATACCAAGCGTTTCAAATAGCGACAAATTCCTGTAAATCGTATCAAAACTTAAGCCCGGATAATCATCTTTCATTGATTCCAGCACATCTTTTGCCGTTAAATACTTATTGCAGCGGGAAAAAAGCCCGAGCATCTTTTCCCGTTTACCCGTATGTTTATAGCCTTTTTCTTTTAAAATTTCAATTGCATCCTCCAGTAGCATTCAAATCACACCCTTTTTTTGTGAAAGCGGACGCTGCTTCCGCAGACGTTTCAAATAAATGGATACAAGTAAAATCATGATGGAAATCAAAACAATTGTACCGCCCGGCGGTAAATTTAAATAAAAAGCGCTGACCAGCCCGCCCATTACGGAGATCTCCCCAAAAACAATCGAAAACAAAATCATTTGTTTAAACCCGCGGCTGATGCGGATGCTGGCGGCGACAGGCAATGTAATCAAGGCTGAAACAAGCATTATTCCGACAATCCTCATCGCTGCTGAAATCACCAGTGCAATTAGGACCATAAAAATCAGATGAATTGATTTTGCGGGGATGCCGGACACTTTTGCAAATTCTTCATCAAAAGAAAGTACAAACAATTCCTTGTAAAGCAGGATGACGACTGCCAAAACAACAATGCTGATGGCAATGATCAACCATAAATCAGTCCGGCTCACAGCACTGACGCTGCCGAATAAGTAGTTCATTAAATCAACATTGTAGCCGCCCGCCAGCGAAATGAAGATTAAGCCGATGCCGATACCGCCCGACATAATAATCGGAATCGCCAATTCCTGATAATGGCGGTAAACGCTCCTTAACCGTTCAATTAAAACCGAGCCCAGAACCGAAAAGCCGGTGCCGATATATAAAGGATTTAACCCGGATAAAACCGCGATTTTATTGCTTAAAAACAGGCTCACGGCAATGCCGGACAAGGTTACATGGCTTAAAGCATCCGCAATCAGTGAAAGACGGCGCACAACAATAAAGCTGCCGATTAATGGGGCAATGATGCCGATGATCATCCCCGTAATAAAAGTATTTTGCAGAAATTCGTAGTGGAAAAACGCTGAAATCATTTTAAACTCCTTCTAATTCATGTTCATGCGAAAGCAACTGGATATCATGATGGTACCAGGAAGAGACTTCTGCATCATCAAGCTCTTCAAATTTTTCTCTCTCCCCATGAAAATATAAATGCTTATTGAGGCAGGCCACATGCGTGACATTGCTGGTGATCGCGCCAATATCATGTGTGACAAGGATAAGAGTGATGCCCAATTGCTGATTCAGGATCTCCATCATTTCATAAAAGGATTGGACATGCTGATGGTCAACCCCCACTGTCGGTTCATCCAGAATCAGGATTTCCGGTTTGCTGACAATCGCCCTCGCAATAAATACGCGCTGCTGCTGGCCCCCGGACAGTTCGCCAATATTTTGGTGCAAATAATCTTCCATCCCCACTGACCGGATCGCTTCAATAGCATCTTTCCTGCTTTCGCTGCCCATAAACCGGAATAGTCCCGTCTTTGTGGCCAAGCCGCTTGCAACTACTTCCAAAACGGTTGCCGGGTAACCCGTATTGAATGAATTCGCTTTTTGCGATACGAATCCAATCCGGCTCCAGTCTTTAAAACGGGCGAGCGGCTTGCCGAATAAACGAATTTCACCCGCCTGCGGTTTTAACAAGCCAAGCATTAATTTTAAAAGCGTGGATTTGCCAGAGCCATTTGGTCCGACAATGCCAAGGAATGCTCCCTTTGGTACATCCAGGTTGATATGTTCAAGCACATCATCGCGGTCATACCGAAATGAAACATCAGCCACTTCAATTATATTCTCACTCATTTCAATTCTCCCTCAATCAGAATCATTCCGATTTATATATTATACACTTGCACCTTATCGTTGTAAAGTGTCACGCCAAACGTTTAAAGCATGAAGGAACATTTCCGGTGAAGACGCATATGTTTTTTATTGGGAGTGATGCAAAAGTGAAACTGATACAAAATATGGTCAACTATAAGATTAATTTGATTACGGGGGATGAACTGTACAAATATGCCCGCCAGTTTAAAGTAAAGGTCAGCCGTGAAGAAGCAGAGAAAATTGCGGACTATGTACGCGGCAGACAGCTGAATATCTTTGACGATCAGGCGCGCAGCAAGGCAATCAAGGACATCGCCAAACTTACAAGCCCTGAAACTGCAAGAGAAATCAACCGTGTCTTTGTGATGTTTGCAAAATAGCGATCTATCATCACAGTAAAAAACGGCCCGCGGGAAAAAATTCCCCTGGGCCGTTTTTTTACTCATCAATGAATGATTAGTGAATGACGCGCCTTGCTACGCCTTCAAAAGCGCCTTTCCAATACACATTATTCATGGAGTCAATCGAAACACCGTGCGAACTGTTGTCATTCAGGAAGGTTCCGTTACCTAAATAAATCCCGACATGGCCGATCGTCTTATAGGTATGGAAGAAGACCAGATCGCCCCGTTTTAGCTGGGACGGGCTGACAGGCGTTCCAAGCGCAACCAATGTATCCGTTGTCGCACCTGCTCCGCCTAAGTTTACGCCGGCTTGGGCAAATGCCCAGTGCACAAATGAAGAGCAATCAAAGCGGCGGTTTGCAATATCGGCTGCGTTTCTTCCGCCGCCCCATTTATACGGGGAACGCCCGACAAGGGAAGAACCTGCGCTGATTGCGGCTTCAATGGTACGGGAAGCGCTCTTTGATGTGCTGCCTGATGTGGCGCTTGCTTTTGAACTCCTGGCTGGCGCGGCGGATGAAGCTTGGTGGCTGCCTGCTTGTGAACTTGAACGCTTAACGTTAGGACTTGAACTTTTGCTTGAATCCGTGTTCGTGTTTGAGCTTGAATTGCTTGAACTTGAATTGCTTGAACTTGAATTGCTTGAACTTGAATTGTTTGAGCTTGAATTGGAACCGGAATTCGTGCTTGAACCGGAATCCGTTTGGGAAGCCGCCTGCTCATCATTCGAACTGCCGGATGCAGAGGCTGTCTGGTCGGATTTTGATGGTGAAGAAGCCGTATCGGCGGCTGCCTGTTTGGTTTCTGAAGAGCTGCCGGATGCCGCCTGTGCCTTTTCAAGCTGTGAAAGCGCAGCCTTTTCCTCTGCATTTAACGACGAAGCCTGTGCCTTCAGCTTAGAAATTTTTTCGGAAATAGACTGCTTTTGCTCTTCCATCGCTGCAGCCATGGTTTTTTGGTCAGCCAATTGGTATTGATTGGCTTCTTTTAAATCCTGAAGATCCGAAAGCGCTGCCTGAATGCTGCCCAGTTTCTTGTTTAACGTTTCCTTTGAATCCTTCAATTCCTTTTTGTCTTTCTCCTGAGCCTCTAAAATCGAGCGGTCGGCATTTACAAAAGTCGTAACAGCTGCCGTACGGCTTACGAGGTCACTGATGCTTTTTGCTTCAAGAACAACATCCAAATAATTGACAGAGCCGCCGCTTTTTTGAATGTTGCGTGCGCGTTCTTCCAACACTTTATCCCGTTCCTGAATTCTTTTTTCCGTTGCTTTGATTTTATCGTTTAACTGGGAAACCTGTGCCTTGGTTTCTTTTACTTCCTGTGTCTTTTCGCTGATTTGTTCGTTATTTTTTTTGATCTTACCGGCAACTGCCTGCATATCTTTTTGCATGTCCTGCTGTTCAGACAAAATTCTGGAAATTTCGCTCTGTTTGCCGGAAATGCTGGATTGGACGAGAGATTTTTGGTTCTGAATGCTGTTTATCCGGCTATCTGCAAACGCTTTGCTAAATGGGATAAATGTACTGCCTGCTCCAATTACCGTTGCGACAGTCAAAGACAAAAACTTCTTATTCACAATAACTCCTCCATTGCTATGTATCGTGTTTCAAAAAATCTGAAATTCTATCTGTAATCTGTTAATCTCGTAATCTGGCAATGATGTAAAAATTGCTCGGAATCTGTTAATATTTACTATAGTTAAAATTATAGCACCAAACTTCGACATTTAGATTACAATTAGATTTCATTTTGCACAAGGACGTTTAAAATCCTGAAGAACAAAAAAATGCCGCCTGCAAATAAAAGCGGGATCATTGAACCATTTTCCCGGCTTTTTTTGCAGGCGGCAGCCCGTTTATTAACAAGTTATGCCATGATCTTATCTAATAGATTTTCGTCAAATTGCCCGTTTCTCAGCATTTCAATTTCAAATTTGTACGGCGGTTTTCTTGTCTGCTTGTCTTCTCCCACGTACGGGGTTTCCAATATTTTTGGAATGTCTTCCAGCTGCGGATGGTGGACAATATCGTTCAATGCTTTAAAGCCAATATAGCCGAATCCGATGTTGGCATGCCTGTCCTTTCTTGCGCCGCGTTCATTTTTGCTGTCATTAATATGCAGCACTTTTAAACGGTCAAGGCCGATCACCCGGTCAAACTCTTCAAGTACATCGTCGAAATGGTCTTTCACGTCGTAGCCGGCATCATGGGTATGGCAAGTATCAAAGCAAACCGAAAGCTTGTCATTTTGCTTGACGCCCTCAATAATCATTGCCAGTTCCTCGAAAGATCTTCCGCACTCTGATCCTTTTCCGGCCATGGTTTCGAGTGCAATCTGGACCGTTTGCCCGGCTGTCAGCACTTCATTCAGCCCTTCAATAATTTTTGGGATGCCTTTTTCCGGCCCCTGCCCCACGTGCGCGCCCGGGTGCAATACAATTTGCTTTGCTCCGATCGCTTCTGTCCGCTCTATTTCCGATCTTAGAAAATTAACCCCTAATTCAAAAGTTGCCGGATTCACGGTATTTCCGATGTTGATAATATAAGGGGCATGGACAACGATTTCCTCTATCCCGTGCTCCTTCATATGGGCGCGGCCCGCTTCAATATTCAGGTTTTCGATTTTTTTCCGCCTGGTATTTTGCGGGGCGCCCGTATAGATCATAAAAGTATTGGCGCCGTATGATACTGCTTCTTCGCTCGATGCAAGCAGCATTTTTTTCCCGCTCATGGAAACATGCGAACCAATTTTCAACATTTTCGTTCTCCCCTTCCAATTACACTTACACTTTCTTTATTTCTTCTGTGCTTTTTTATGGCGTTTTTTCACTTCTTCAACCTGGCGTTCGATTTTCTTTTTGTAGCCCGGTTTGACTTTTTTCGGCCTGCCGATTGCTTTTCTTGCCGCCTTTTCAATATCATCCGCCTGGCGGACACGTTTTTTGCGGCGGTTGCGGTCGTGGATGTCCACCCATTCGCCGCGGCGCAGGTCCTTATTGTGGAATACGATCCCCATTTTCTCAAGTTCAACCAGGGCATGTTCATCACTTGGCTCATAAATCGTCACGCAAACCCCTGAAAGATTGGCTCGTGCAGTTCTGCCGGCGCGGTGCACATAGAAAGTCAAATCTTTTGGCAGTTCGTAGTTGATCACATGGCTGACCCCTTCAATATCAATGCCGCGCGCTGCCAGATCCGTCGCAACAATATACTGGTAGTCCAGATTTTTTATTTGTTTCATCGTTTTTGCCCTTTCACGGGGCGCTAAACCGCCATGGATCCGGGCCGTTTTCAAACCTTTTTCATTCAACTGGGAATACACTTCTTCAGCCATAGCTTTTGTATTGGTAAAAACAATCGCCAAATACGGATTGCTGGCCTTTAAAACATCATACAAAACATCGATTTTTTCCCTTGAACGCTTCGAAACCAGGACATGCTCGATTTTTTCAGCTGAAATCCGGCGTGGCTGGACCTGCTCAAATTTCGGATTTTCCAGATATTTTTTTAAAAACGGTTTTAATTTCTCCGGGATGGTTGCAGAAAACACGAGGATCTGCAAATCTTTCGGCAGCCGTCCGGCAATCTGGTCAACATCCGCAATAAAACCCATATCCAGCATTACGTCCGCTTCATCAATCACCAAAGTTTTAGCCGTATGCACAAACAACGCCTGTTCCTTGATGAGATCATGGATCCTGCCGGGTGTCCCGACAACAATGGAGGGCTGCTTTTTTAATTTTTCAATATCACGCTTCTTGTCCGTTCCGCCGATAAAACAGCGCGCCGTGATCTCTGCGCCTTCTTCTTTCCATTTCACCACATCGAGAATTTCATGATAGATCTGGCTGGCAAGTTCCCTTGTCGGGGCTGTAATCACAGCCTGGACTTCCCGGCTGTCCGGATTGATTTTTTCGAGGATCGGCAAAATATAGGCGTGCGTTTTTCCTGTGCCGGTTTGAGACTGGCCGATTGCGCTTTCGCCTTTTAGCACAAGCGGAATCAATTTTTCCTGAATCTCCGTTGGTTCACGGAAACCTTTATAATCAATCGCCGTTTCAATAAAAGGCTTAAAATGATATTTTTTCCAAGTTGTTTCTGCCATTTTTCCACTCCTTTTTATTCCACCCGCAATATGAACGTCTTGTTATTATAATCGACATTTAAAAAAACTTCCACTCTCCCATCCATATCTTCCAACAGTGGAAAGATTTCCGCCCCGTTACCAGACGTTTCAGGCCATCATGCATATAGTATTAGCGGGCAATATGTTTGAAGAAAAGGAGATGTTGAAAATGCCGCCAAGAAATATTTCGCCGACGTTTGGCCAGGCAAATTTTGGGAGACCCATGGGGCAGATCCAGCGGAACCCGATGATCATGGGGCGCCCGGTAAACTTCCAACAGCCGGTGGGGAGACCCGCGCCATTCGGGCAAAACGCCCGTGTATTAGGCAGCCGCAGCATGATGGGACAGGGGCGCGGGCAGGGCGGCCTGCTGTCAAGATTGTTCCAGCGCGGCGGGCAGGGCGCTGCCGCGAATGCCGCAAATGCTTTTCAAAGGGGGGCAGATGGCGGGGGCTCGCTGATCAAAACTTTAGCCAATCCAAATTCAATCAGTTCATTTTTAAACAATACCCAAAACGTCCTGAAAACCGCGCAGCAGGTCGGCCCGGTCATCCAGCAGTACGGCCCGATCGTGAAAAACCTGCCTGCGATGTGGAAGATGTACCGCAGTTTAAAAAATGCCCCGGCAAATGATGCTGAAAACGATACAGAAAATGATACAGAAAACGATGCGGATAACGAAGCAGCAGATGAGCAGCCAACAAGCGGCGCCAAAACAACCCGTAAAACAACCCGTAAAACTGGTGCAACAACTGCAAAAAAATCGCGTCAAAGCCGGCAGACAACAACAGCAGAAACCGCCGGCAGCCCGGCAGCAGCCAAACCCAAGCACGAAAAAAGGCAACCGGAAGGCGCTTCGGTACCCAAACTGTTTATCTAGACCGCTATCAACCGTTTGTACGCGCTGTACAAACGGTTTTTAAGGTTACAGCCTGCCGCGCCTGTTGTGCTTCGTTTTGAACATTGCGCTGAATTCCGATATAATATCATTGAAATCGTGTGAAATTTTATGTGACTTCGTACAGATCTTGTCCAAACAAAGCCCAATTAGGAGGATGAAAATGGAAGTAATTAAGATTTCTCCCCGTGGATACTGCTACGGTGTTGTGGACGCAATGGTCATTGCACGCAATGCCGCTTTAGATAAAACCTTGCCGCGCCCGATCTACATACTCGGCATGATCGTCCATAACCAGCATGTAACAGATGCATTTGAAGAAGACGGGATCATTACCCTTGACGGAAAAAACCGTAAAGAAATATTGGAAAAAGTAAAAACGGGCACCGTTATTTTTACCGCACACGGCGTTTCGCCCGAAGTCCGCGCCCTTGCGGAGGAAAAAGGGCTGGTGGCCATTGATGCCACATGCCCGGATGTAACGAAAACGCATGATTTGATCCGTGAAAAAGAAAAAGAAGGCTATGATGTCATCTATATCGGAAAAAAAGGCCATCCCGAGCCTGAAGGTGCAAAAGGGGTGGCCCCGCATATCGTTCACCTGGTCGAGACGAAAGCAGATGTGGAAGCACTTGATATCCGCAATGAAAAAGTGATCGTCACGAACCAGACAACGATGAGCCAGTGGGATGTGTCCGATATTATGGAACTCGTGCAGCAGAAATACCCTGCCGCCGAAAAGCATAACGAGATCTGCCATGCAACGCAAATCCGCCAGGAAGCAGTTGCCGAGCAGGCAAAGGAAGCAGATCTGCTGCTTGTAGTTGGTGACCCGAGAAGCAATAATTCAAACCGGCTTGCCCAGGTATCGGAAGAAATTGCGCACACAAAAGCATACCGCATCGCCGATGTTTCCGAAATCAAATTGGAATGGCTAAAGGATGTTTCAAAAACAGCTGTGACAGCCGGGGCCTCCACTCCCACACCCATTGTGCGGGAAGTGATTGCCTTTTTAGAACAATACGATCCCGAAGACGAAACAACCTGGCAGCATGAACGGAAAGTGCCGTTAAGCAAAATCCTTCCAAAAGTGAAAAATCCGGCGCTCTCCCGCAAAGCTTGACGGATTAAAAATCCCTGGCACTTTATCACGAAGTGCCGGGGATTTTCGTTTCAAGATGCCTGTTAGCCGGGCGCCCGCTTAAAGAAAAGTAAACGGATCGGTATGGACGGCCGACTCAAGGATCGTGGCCTCGTACTGCTTGTCCGCACACGCTTTCCGCAAAAACCCGGCAACCCCTTTTTTCATCACCTTTTCCACATTATGGCCGGGGTCAACTACGTTTAAGCCCATTGCCAGCGCGTCATGGGCATTATGATAGTAAAAATCGCCCGTCACAAATACATCGGCGCCCTTCCATTTTGCCTCGGAAAAATATTTGTTGCCGTCACCGCCCAGTACCGCTACTTTTTTCACTTTATCCTGCAAATTTCCGACAACACGCAGCGCTTTGACATCGAGCGCGGCTTTGACTTGCCCGGCAAATTCCTCCAGCGTCACCGCCTCATTTAACTCGCCGATTCTGCCAAGGCCGAGCACCATGCCTTCATTCCCAACAGGATAAATATCATAGGCAGGTTCCTCATACGGATGGGCTTTCAACACGGCATGCAGAATCTTTTTTTCAAGCGAAACCGGATAAATCGTTTCAATCCTGACTTCTGCAGTTTCTTCCAATTGGCCTCTTTTTCCAATGTACGGATGCGTATCTTTCCCAGGCAAAAACCGGCCAGTGCCTTGAACCGAGAACGAACAATGGCTGTAATTGCCAATCGCCCCGCATCCGGCATTGCCAAGTGCCGTTCTTACCTGTTCTTCATGGGAAACCGGGACATAGACGGCTAATTTTTTCAACTTGTCTTCATATGTCGGCGATAAAACTTCTGTATGTTGCAGCCGCAGAGCCTTCGCCAAAAGATCGTTGACACCGCCCGGGGCAACATCCAGGTTCGTATGCGCAGCATAAACCGCAATCCCATTTTTTATGCATTTTTCCAGAAGCCTTCCCTGCGGCGTGTCAGTGGCCAGCTTTTTTAACGGCCTGAAAATCGGCGGATGGTGGGCAATGATTAATTGCACATCTTTTTCGATTGCTTCATCCACCACGTCTTCCAAAACATCGAGTGCAATGAGCACATTCTTTACCGGACGATTTAATTGCCCGATCTGCAATCCGACCGGGTCGCCTTCCAGCGCATATTTTTTAGGTGCAAACCGTTCAAACAACTGAATGATTTCATACCCGTTTACTTTTTTCATTGTAAAACCTCCTCCACCAAAGAAATGGCATGCAGCAATTCTTTTTTCTTATCTGCGAGTTCTGCATTTGTATGTGCTTCAGACATGCTTTCTAAGATGTGCTGCCATTTTCTTTTTTCGGCTGTCCACTTTTTCCGGAAAGCCTGATTTTTTTCCTTGATTAAAAACGGTCCCATCAACAGTTCCGCTGCCGGCAATTGGTAAGGGCGGCGCTCCCCGACAGCATCTGCGACAATGATTTCATAAATTTTTCCATCTTCTTCAAGAATTTCTTCATGGACGATCTGCCAGCCGTTTTCAGCGCACCATCTTCTCACAAAGACCGCTCCAACATTTGGCTGCAAAACCAGCCGCTTTACCCCGGACAACTTTGCTTTTCCTCTCTCTAAAATTGACGTAATTAAAGACCCGCCCATTCCAGCTATGGTAATGCAGTCTGCTTCTTGCGGCGAAAGGACTTCAAGCCCGTTACCCTTTCTGACTGCAATTTTATGCTTTAGACCGGCCTTTTCCACCCGGTTCAGGGCAGAACGGTAAGGCCCTTCCACGACTTCTCCAGCGATTGCACGGTCCGCAATCCCGTTTTTCACGCAGTAGCAAGGCAGATAGGCATGGTCGGAACCGATATCCGCGAGCCTGGCCTGTTTGGGGATATAAGCGGCCACTGCTGCGAGCCGTTTTGAAAGTTTTTCACTGTTCATCTTTTCACCACTTTGCATAAGATACTTCTATTGTAGCCACTTTTTGCCACAAAAAAAAGGGATCCCCCTCCAGACAAAATTTTTCTTCTGAAGGGAAAAACCCCGATTATTTCAATTTGGACACCCAATCAGCCATCTCATCCGTATGTTCCGGGGGCACCAATCCCGCAGGCATGCCGCCGCTCGTGCCGTTTTTGAGTACGTCCTTAATTTTGTCCTTCGATAATTTTTCCCCGACTCCATGCAGACTTGGCCCGGAAGATCCCTGCAAGTTGTCTCCGTGGCAGGTCACACAGTTTTTTTTGGCAAAACCTTCAGGATCAAACTTTGCGTCTGCAGTCTGTGCTGTTTTCGGATTCTCCTTTTCTTTTGCGGATTCCTTTGCATCGCCTACCCCTTTAAGCGAGAGAAAAAAAACAAGTACGAGCCCCAGCGCCATAATCAGCAAGTAGGGTATAACAGGATTTTTTTTCACCAAATTTTCCCCCTCGTATCCGTGTCTTTTCAAACATGCTAACAGTACTTTGCTTCTATTTTAACTGAAAATTTTTAATAAGGAAACCCCTAACATAAAGAGATTTCTTTTTTCGTTTTCATATTGATTGCGCTTACACTATCGTTTATAATAAAGCCTGGTAAATATCCACAGCTTTTAAAAAGGGACATACGAAAAGTAGCAAAAATTACAAAATCTTTTAAAAAACTTTTTTATCTATATTACAATAGATATTATCAGTACGACTGCGCCCAGTACCCCGGATATTGTAAAAAACGCCAGCTTGCAGGTTTTTCCGACAAAGAACCACAGCGCACAGTGAAAAAAAAGCAACGCATAAAGGGTATGGGGATGATTACCAAATAATCTTTCATTCACCAAAACGGTTAGAAACAACAAGATAATAGCGGCTCCAATATAGAAGAGCGGATAAAAAAATTCTTTATTAGAATAATGAATTCCCAGAAAAAGTAAGATTCCGACAAAACCCGTCAAAATCACTGTTTGCAAAATAAAATGTAATTCAGTAAAATATATGACAAATACAGCAATACAGGCCAGCACAAAAATGAAAGCGGAAGATATGGCCAATTTCCCGGGCTGTAAGTGCTGTCTTCCCTTGCTGTTTTTATCCGTGCCGTCAGTGCCTTCATTGTAAAGCGCAAGTAAAAAGTCGCAGTATTCTTTTGGAATCATATGGTTGTTCTTCCACATTTTTATTTCATTTACAATGATCGTTTTCTTAGCATCGTCCATTTTTTGCACATCCCTATTGAAACATTCGGCCAAAGCGTGCATGATGATCCCTTTCTGCAAGAAAAAAGTTTACTCCAAAAGAAGTAAACCGGATAAACATCGGCGCCGGTGCTTAAGTGTATGAAAAGCACAGACGCCTTTGTTCCCAAAACCTATTCAAAGCAGTAAAGAGGCAGCTTATTCGAGGAAATCTTTCAGGCGTTTGCTTCTGCTCGGATGGCGCAGTTTCCGTAACGCTTTTGCCTCAATCTGGCGGATCCGTTCACGCGTAACGCCAAATACTTTGCCGACTTCTTCCAAAGTGCGCGTACGCCCGTCATCAAGGCCAAAACGGAGGCGGAGCACATTTTCTTCCCTGTCGGTTAACGTATCCAAAACGTCTTCCAATTGTTCTTTTAATAACTCATAAGCAGCATGGTCGGAAGGAGATGTTGCGTCCTGGTCCTCAATAAAGTCGCCCAAATGCGAATCGTCTTCCTCTCCAATCGGCGTTTCCAGGGAGACAGGTTCTTGTGCGATTTTGATGATTTCCCTGACTTTTTCCGGAGAAATGTCCATTTCCTCGGCGATTTCCTCCGGGCTTGGTTCCCTGCCGAGATCCTGCAGCAGTGACCGTTGCACACGGATTAATTTATTAATGGTTTCAACCATATGAACCGGAATGCGGATCGTTCTCGCCTGGTCTGCGATTGCCCTGGTGATGGCCTGGCGAATCCACCAGGTTGCATAAGTGCTGAATTTGTATCCTTTTTGGTAGTCAAACTTTTCTACCGCTTTAATCAGGCCCATATTGCCTTCCTGGATCAAATCGAGAAACTGCATGCCGCGGCCCACATATCTCTTTGCAATGCTGACAACAAGGCGGAGATTGGCTTCGGCAAGCCGGCGTTTCGCTTCTTCGTCCCCCTTCTCAATCCTTTGGGCCAGTTTAATTTCTTCGTCAGCGGATAGAAGGTCGACGCGCCCGATTTCTTTTAAATACATGCGCACCGGATCATTGATTTTTACACCGGGAGGAACGCTCAGATCATTCAGATCAAACTCCTCATCGTTTTCTTTTTGCAGCTCATGATGTGTTGGAGCATCGTCATCTTCATGTGTATTCGTGTCATGGTCATCCGTAATATCAATTCCCTGCTCACCCAGATATTCATAAAATTCATCCATTTGGTCCGATGTCAATTCAAAATGGCTCAGCTTATTTGAAATGGTTTCATATGTGAGGAAACCCCGTTTTTTTCCGCGTTCAACGAGTTGTTCTTTTACTTGTTTAAGGGTGAATTCAGTTTCTTCTACTTCCTTGGAACGTGCTGACTTTTCAGCCATATGTCCCCCTCCTTCCAACAATTTCAACACGGGCAATGGTCCATTGCACATCTATGTTAATGATCGCAAAAAGCCGAATTAAGTCATGGACTTTTGCAATGCAATAATTTCGCCGGCCAGCTGCAGCGCCTTTTGGAGGTCGTGCTGCCGCTCAGCATCTTTTTGTGCCCTTTGTTTTTCCCTGATTTGCATCAGTTTTTGGTGTTTTAGCACATAATTCACATAGTCTTCCAGCTCTGCATCTGTCAATTCTTCATTGATCGTCATCATTTCAATCTCAACAACGGTTCTTTGCAGCTTCTTATCGGGCAGGTAAGAAATAAATGTGCTGGCATCCGGGGGATTCCCTTCTTCGTAATAGCCAAGCAAGTACGTAAAAACCGCCTGGTGCTCATCGCCGTAAAAAGTGTTTCCATGAAGGAGTTCCTTTACTTTATAGGCGATCTCCCCATCCTTTAACATATAGGCCAAAAGTCGCCTTTCTGCGGTCAGGTTTGCAGGAAGAACGGCATTTCCGGAAGGCGCCGCCATACGTTCAGGAGGCTGTTTGCTGCGCCGTTTGTATGCCGCCTTTTTGTTGGCAAGCGCGCTTATTTCCCGTTCCTGTTCTTTTAAAGCGTCCAAAGACAAGGAGAATTCATCTGACAGCTGGCGCAGATATAAATCTTTTTCAACGGCTTTTTCCAGTTTGGAAATTTCCTGTATTACTTCTTCTATATACTGCAGCTTTTCTCCTTCATTTTGGAGATTTTTATTCATGCGGAAGTAATTCATTTTAAAAGACATAAAAGTGAGGCTGGCCCCTATTACATCTGCCCGGAACTTTTCTCCGCCGTTTTGGTTGATGTAGTCATCAGGGTCTAATCCTTTTGGCATTTGCGCAACACGTACTTCACAACCGTTTTCGCTCAACATCGTTCCCGCCCGGTAAGCAGCGGAAATCCCGGCGGAATCCGAATCATAGCAAATCACCACACTGTCTGTCAGCCTTCTGATCATTTGGACATGTTCAGGCGTAATGGAAGTGCCCATCGTCGCAATGCCGTTTTGCACTCCTGCCCGATCCGCCGAGATAACATCTGCGTAGCCTTCAAAAAGGACGGCCTGCTGTTTCTTCCGGATCTGGCTTCTGGCCCGGTGTAAATTAAAAAGCAGCGAACTTTTGTTAAAAAGCGTTGTTTCGGGGCTGTTCATATATTTAGGCTGGTCGCCATTTCGGAACGCCCTGCCGGCAAAAGCAATAATTCTCCCTTTGGTATCAATAATTGGGAACATAATCCGATCCCTGAACCGGTCAAAGTATGCATGATCCCGGTCATTTTGGATAATAAGCCCGCCTTTTTCAAGTACAGGGAGGGCATATCCCCTCTTCTGAAGCATTTTCACTGCAAAATCCCAGTTAGGCAGCGCATAGCCAATGCCGAATTTCTCAATACTTTCATCGGTAAACCCGCGCCCGCGCAGATATTCCAATGCCGGCTGCCCTTCTTTTGTGTGGACAAGCAGATGATGGTACAATTTTTGAAGAAGTTCATGTGCCTTCAGCATCTCAGCCGTTTCCGGATTCATTTGCTTTGGCGTTTCTGCCTGATCCGGCAACTCGAGCGCTATGTTTGACTTTTGCGCAAGTTTCACGACGGCTTCCTGAAACGAGATCCCTTCAATATCCATGATGAACGTAAATACATTGCCGCCCGCTCCACAGCCGAAACAATGAAAAATTTGTTTTTCAGCCGAAACCGAAAAGGAAGGGGTATTTTCACCATGGAAAGGACATAACCCGAAATAATTACGTCCCTGTTTTTTTAGCTGCACATACTCGCTAATGATTTCGACAATATCTGACGATTGGCGTATTTCATTGATCTTCTCATTAGGAATAATTTCTGCCACGAAAACATCCCTTCTAATTATTGATTTCTATGTTGGACAAGATTTCCGCCAATGACAGCTTGAAACGTTCACGGTCCTCTGCGGTAAACCGTTTCGGCCCTTTTCCATAATTGCCACGGCGCCTTTCTTTTGCAGCCAAATATCGAAAATCCAATGCCGTATTGATTGAGGTTTCATTATATTTACTGCCTCTTGGAGAAACCGCATAAGCTTTTTTGGGCAGAACCAGACTGGCCAGCCCGATATCCTGCGTCACCACGATATCATTCTTTTCGACATGATTCATGATGTACAGGTCAGCCGACTCCTTGTGCGGATCAACATAAATCCAGCGCCCTTCCACCGGATCCGCCATCCGGTTCGTATAGGATGCCACAAAAATACTGGCAGCCCCAAACTGTTTTGCAACTTTTGCGGCCTCTTCTTTTACCGGGCAGGCATCTGCATCAACAAATACGGTAATGTCTTTCATGCTAAATATTCTACATCACTCCACAGAATCCTGCTTTTTTTGCAATTCTTCCATGATTTTTTTTAGCTTTGTCGAATTTTTTACAAAAACGGACTTGACATTTCCTAATAAATAGTTTATTCCTTTACGGCCATCTCTAAACCTAATTTAAATACATTTTTATCACAATTTTTTATTATAGTATACTTGCGGCGTTTTGACTATAAATAAATACTTGAATTTGCAAAAAATATTCCTGATCTCATAAAAAAAAACGGGAGAGTGCCGGTTTTTCTCCATGCTGCAGGCAACCCCGGCAGATCAGCTCGTTTTTATTAGGATTTCACCTGCTTTGCCATCTAAAGCAGGGTTCCGCTTACTTATTCATTTCGTCCATGATAATATTGGCGGTTTCTTCTACGGCTTTATTGGAGACATCAATAACTTTACAACCAAGCCGGCCGGCAATATTGTTGAAATACTCGAGTTCATACCTGATCCGTTTCAGTGTTGCATAGCTTGCTTGATCATTCAGTCCAAGCGTAATTAAACGTTCTTTGCGAATATGATTTAATATATCCGGATCTATCTTTAATCCAAAGCATTTGCTGGCAGGAACCTCAAAAAGTTCTTCCGGAGGATCAACTTCAGGTACAATCGGAACATTGGCCACTTTGTAACGGTGATGGGCCAAATATTGTGACAAGGGAGTTTTTGATGTCCGCGACACCCCGATCAGCACAATATCGGCCCTCGTGATGCCGCGCGGATCCCGGCCGTCATCATATTTTACCGCAAATTCAATGGCTTCCACCTTTTTAAAATAGGATTCATCCAATTTTCTGACCAGCCCCGGTTCATAAAGCGGTTTGCATTCGTAAAAATGAAGCAGTTGATCCATTAGCGGCCCCATTAAATCAACACAGGCAATGCCGTGCTTTTCCGCTTCCTTATTCATGTAATTCCTCATTTCCGGTTTTACCAGCGTATACACAATCATACCGTAATTCAGGGCAGCAAGAGTTATCACTTCATCAATATGTACAGGATCTTCCACATAAGGAAACCGTTTGATATCCGCATCATTATCTTCAAACTGGCTGATCGCCGCTTTTGTCACAAGTTCTGCCGTCTCGCCGACTGAATCGGAAACAATGTAGATTGTTGGTTTCGCCAAATGAATACACTTCCTTTTTATTTATCATCTGCCAGTTCTACAAATGCTTTTGTAATATTTGTCTTTGTAATGCGCCCGATTACTTCCATCCCGCCAGCCGTTTCTTTTACAACCGGAATCGAGTCGATTTGTTTTTCAATCAGTTTTCTGGCTACCTCTATAAGTAAGTCATCTTTTTTGCAATAGGTGATATTCGGCATCCTCGTCATAATGATATGCACCGGGAGCGATGTTAAATCCTTATTTCCAATGCTTGCACGCAGTAAATCTTTCCGCGACAAAACACCGGCCAGATGTGAATCGTCATCGACGACATAAAGTGTCCCGACATCTTCAAGAAAGACAGTAACAATCGCATCGTACACAGAAATGTTTTCATTCACTACAACCGGCAAAGACTGGTAATCTTTGGCGAGAATTTTTTTCAAGTTTTCCGTAAGCAGCTGTGTACTGGTTTTACCCGTATAAAAATACCCTACCCGCGGGCGCGCATCCAAATAACCCGCCATTGTCAGAATCGCGAGGTCGGGCCGCAGCGTTGCCCTTGTTAAGCTCAGCCTGTCAGCGATATGCTCACCTGTAATCGGGCCGTTGTTTTTTACAATTTCCAAAATTTGTTCTTGCCTTTTTGTTAATTCTATCGTACTCACCGCCTTATTCAACCAACCATGTCAAACAGTATAACACACTTGTATATTTTCTGTCTGCAGCCGAAAAAGATGGCAAACTGTTTTAAAAATTACAGTATCCGTTTATAAAATGGCTGCAGGAAGAATATACTGGAAAAGTGGTTTAATCCTGATGATCATGGTGATCCAACCCTTTTTTCAGCCCTTCCAACTGGCTGAGGAACCGTTTTGACTTCAGATACAGGCCGGAGTATTCTTCATAGTACATCGAAATGGCTGTTCTTAATTCTTTTTTTGTTGATTCCTTAACAGATATTTTCCCCAGCCGGCCGATATCCAGATAATAAAAAAGCCGGAGCAACCGGATCGCTGGCTGTGTAAGCGGAAGACGGTACGGATCTTTATCAAAGCAGCGGTGGCATATCAGCCCATTTTCCCGAATCGAAAAGGCGAAAATGCCTTCCTGGTTTCCGCATACTGCACATTCGTTCATCACCGGATATAATCCCAGCACATTCAGCATCTTCATTTCGAATATATCGGTAATAATTTCCATGTCATAGTCTTCATTCATATATTCAAGCGACCGCAGCAGCAATTCAAACAAATAAGGATTTGGCTTTTTTTCTTCCACTGCTTTATCCAAGAGTTCAATGATAAAAGCACCGTAAGCCGTTTTAAAAATATCTTCGCGAAGATAACGCATAGAGGAAAGGATCCCGCCCTGCTGGAGCGTGCCCAGTCCCCGCGACGGATGAAAAAGAAACTGCCCATATGTAAAGACTTGGGAAACTGCGGCTAAGCGGCTGTTTGGTTTTTTGGCGCCTCTCGCCATCATGCCGAGTTTCCCAAACTCCCTTGTGTAAACATGCATAATTTTGTTGGTTTCGCCGTAATCCGTATTTTTAATGACGATTCCTTCACACTTTTCCAACAATCTCCTCACCTCTTGAGCTAAAAACAAGCGCCGCTTCACCCAAGTGAATTCAAGTAATTGGAAAATCAACCCCGGTCTGGTCTTCTTCTGTTTCCAGCTGTTCATTTTGATGTTCTCTTTCCAATTCTTTAAAAAGCAAATACGTATTAATATTGCCCGTACCAGCAAAGACCTTCCAGGTAAATTCTAACATATAAACCACGCCTTTCATGTTGTTCAGTCATGAAATCTTTTTTAACGTCTTTAACGATAGCTTCACCAGGACAAATGAAAAAATGTGACGTAAAATTTGCTAAAAATGCCTGCAAGAATTTTGCTTTTATCTGCCTTTAATATTCATCTTCCCTAAAGCCGAAATCGCGAAGCTGGCTGATTTTATTGCGCCAATCTTTCTCAACTTTCACCCAAAGTTCCAAAAACACTTTAGAACCCAGCAAATTTTCAATATCGATTCTTGCCCGCTTGCCTATTTCTTTCAGCATGCTCCCCTGTTTGCCAATAATAATCCCTTTTTGTGACGGCCTTTCCACCACAACCGTTGCCATCACCCGGATGATATTCCGGTTCTTTTCCCGTTCAATCTGGTCGATTACAACCGCTATTGAATGGGGGACTTCTTCTCTTGTCAGCTGCAGTGCTTTTTCACGAATTAATTCTGAAATAATGAAACGCTCCGGATGGTCTGTTACCTGGTCGGCGGGATAATATTGCGGCCCCTCCGGCAGGTATGTGCGGATGGTTTGCAGAAGCCTGTCGATATTATTGCCCTGAAGTGCTGAAATGGGCACGATCTCCTGAAACGGATACAAGTCTTTGTACTGCCCGATAATGCCAAGCAAATCGTCGGGGTGGACCCTATCGATTTTATTAATGACCAGAAAAACAGGGGTATTAACCTGTTTCAGCTTTTCGATGATAAATTCATCGCCGCGGCCGAACCCTTCTTCCGCATTGATCATAAATAAAATCAGATCCACTTCTTTGAGCGTATTTTCCGCTACTTTCATCATGAAGTCTCCGAGTTTATGCTTTGGCTTGTGGATCCCGGGCGTGTCAATGAAAATCATTTGCGCCTCGTCAGCTGTGTAAACACCCTGGACCTTGTTTCTTGTTGTTTGCGGCTTGTCGCTCATGATCGCAATCTTTTGGCCGACCACATGGTTTAAAAAAGTTGATTTGCCAACATTCGGGCGGCCGATAATAGAAATAAATCCTGATTTATATGATGATGGTTTTGATAAATGATTCATGCAAGTCCTCCGCTGAACTGATTGATTTCCATTTGTATTCCCCTCTGATTTTATTTTACTACAAATGCTCCCTAAAGTTAAAATCTATTTTTAATCATTTTTGAAAATTTTAAAGTTTCCCTCAAAAATTGTCGATATGTGGCGGTTACAGTTCTATTTTATCTTAAAGGATTGCCCGTTTCAAATAGGGGCCATCCTACAGCCCTCCCGGCACTTCCTCCCATAAAAAAAAGAAGCTGCGTTAAAATGCGGCTCCTTCAATCAGGTGAAGCAGTTTTGGAAGAAAGACGATACAGCCGACCACTACCGCAAGTACAGCTGCCATCAATACTGCGGCAGCGGCTGCATCTTTGGCCTGCATGGCAAGGGGGTGGAATTTGTCTTCCGCCAAATCAACCGCCCTTTCGATGGCCGTATTCACCAGTTCTAATGCAAGCACTATAAAAATGGAAAATAAAACGGCGATCCATTCATATTTGGAAAGGGATAAGGCAAACCCAAGCCCAAGCGCGCAGCCGGCAGCAAAGAGGTGAAACCGGAAATTCCGTTCGCTTTTCACCGTATTCCGCAATCCTGCCCATGCAGGCGGAAACGGGGTCCGGTATTTTGGGATTTTACGATCGTTTAAGCCCATAGCCGTCTAAAATTTCTTTCTGGCGCCCGAACATTTTTGTTTCATCTTCTTTTGTCATATGGTCGTACCCCAGCAGATGAAGAAATCCATGTACGGATAAAAAGCCCAGTTCCCGCAGGAAGGAATGGCCGTAGTCTTCCGCCTGCTCATGGGCGCGCTGCACAGAGATGATGATATCGCCAAGTACGCGCGGCATATTGTCTCCGGTAATTTCAATTTCTCCCTCTCCCATTTCTTCCAATGCAAAGGAAATTACATCTGTCGGCTGGTCTTTATCGCGGTATTCACGGTTTATTTCCTGTATGCGGCTGTTGGTGACAAAGGTCACTGAAACTTCAGTGCCATCCTCCACCGCTTCTGCTTCTGCCGCGTAGTTTAATAAGTCTTCGATCAACCGCAAGTCTTCCTCTTTTAATTCGTTTGTTTCATCAATTAAGTCGATTGATAATGCCATATGTTTGCCATCCTTTTCTTAGTTTTTTTCTGGGCAGGGCGCCTCCGCTTTTCTTTGTCCAGCTGCGGCTCCTATCGGCTGGCGGATTTCCTTGCCCCCTCCCTCCGATAAGTCAACATCGGCTCGTCCCTCGCCGTGTTTCCTTTATCTCAGTCGCGGTCCATCAAATCCGTACGCCGATGTACAGTCGCCTCCGCTTTTCGGTGTCCAGCTGCGGGCGCTATCGGCTCGGGGTCAACTGTTCCTGCCCCATTGAAGTCAAAGAACGGACTTCATTGGGGCCGGCCCAGTTGCCTGTCGCCGATGGGCGAGCGCCCTCCGCTTTTCGGTGTCCAGCTGCGGGCGCTATCGGCTCGGGGTCAACTGTTCCTGCCCCATTGAAGTCAAAGAACGGACTTCATTGGGGCCGGCCCAGTTGCCTGTCGCCGATGGGCGAGCGCCCTCCGCTTTTCTATTTTGGATATTGTATTCTTGAGTGGAAGATGCCGTTTAAGGTTTCGCACAGGGTTGTTTTTATGATTTCCAGTTCTTTCAGGGTCATGTCGCATTCGTTAAATTGGCCGTCCATCAGCCTGCTTTGGATGATGCTGTGGACAAGATTTTTTATTTGTTCCGGCGTCGGATGATTCATGGAGCGGACAGCCGCCTCCACACTGTCAGCGATATTAATAACAGCCGTTTCCTTCATCTGCGGTTTCGGACCCGGGTAGCGGTAATCGTCCTCTTTTACATCCGGGTCCTTTTCCTTCGCTTTACTGTAAAAGTATTTCAGGCATGTCGTACCGTGATGCTGTTCGGCAATATCCGAGAATTCTTTCGGCAGCTTGTATTTTTTCAATGTTTCCGCTCCGTCTGTTGTATGTTCAAGGATAATATCACGGCTTACTTCCGGTTCCAGGCGGTCATGGGGATTGCCAATATTCATTTGGTTTTCAATAAAGAATTGCGGGCGCTTTGTTTTCCCGATATCATGATAATAACTGCCCACCCTGGCAAGCAGCCCGTTCGCTCCGATCGCTTCACACGCTGCCTCTGCTAAATTGGCAACCATTAAACTATGGTGATAGGTACCCGGAGCTTCTGTCAATATTTTTTTCAAAAGCGGGTGGTTCGGATTGGACAATTCGAGCAGCCGGATCGGGGACAGAATCCCGAAAGCCGCTTCAAAAAACGGCTGGAGCCCCATTGTAAACACCGCTGATAAGGTACCGGACAAAAAAGCAAACAATAAATAATACAAAAACTCCCACTGCGTAAATTCCCCGATATTTAAAAATGTAATAAAACAAATGGTTAACATATTCATGGCGGATATAAATGCGCCTGTTTTTAATATGCTGGCCCGCTGATACCGCTTGGATAAGAACAGAATCCCCGACACTCCGCTTAATAAAGTGTAAACGACCATCTCCACATTAATCATATCGGCTATTTCATCATGAAACTCGATACTGGCACAAGCCGCGAGAATGACGGCCATTAAATAGGAAGTCCGGTCTTTTAAAAGAACCTGGATCAGCATCGGACCCATGGCTGCCGGAAATACATATTCAATGCCGGGAACTTCCAAATGGTTCATGGCGCCCGAAAGTTTCATGAGTGCCAGTGAGATGATAAAAACAAGGCTGACCATCACAAGCCTGTTCTGCTTTGTCTCTTCCGGCACTTGCATAAGCTTGAGATGGAAATAGAGCAGCCCGATGATCAGCAGCACAAAAATGGCCAGTCCGATATACGGCTTCACCGAACCATCATTTTTCAAGAGCCCCAATAGTTCCAGCTGCCGGTATGTCTCCCGGTCGATCAGATGCCCTTCCTGAACGATCACCTGGCCTTGCAGGATTTTAGCAGGCTCAACATTATCCATGGCTTGTTGTTTTCGTTCTTCAGTTAATTTTGCATCATACACATAGTTAGCGGTTATCGCGTATTGTCCAAGTTCCGACGCTGCGCTTTTTAAGTTTTTATTTAAATCTGTTTGATTGATTTCAGCCGCAATATCTGCCTTTGCTTCATCAACCTGGCTTTCCTTGATTCTATGATTAAGCGTGGCTTCCGTATCGTTTACAACCAGGCTTCTCACCTGATCCAATTGTTCCGGCGTTGCGGCCAAAAGTGTGAGAAAACTTTGGTCAGATATCGAATTCGTGACATTTTCAGAAACATTTTTTGTCAGGATATCCTTTAATTTATCCAGTTTATCTGCCTGAAGTTCTTTGCTGTCCTTCCCATTTGTTTCCTTTTTGTTTGAAAAGTCCGTTTTAACCTCTTCAACAAAGTCAAGTATGGAGTTCATCAGTGATATGCGGTTTTGGACCAGGTCGCTTTGGTAAGTGTAAACTCTTGCAACTTCCTGGGCCGCTTTTTGCTTTTCTTCATTTGTTTTTTGTTCATCCACGATTGTCTTCGGGGAACGAATTGTGTTATTCGCAATAGAAAATAATTCAATATTGTAGGTTTGCGGCCGGATATTTTGATAAAAAATCCCGAACAATATAAGGGCCAAAGCCATAAAGAGTATTGCCGTAAAAACTTTATAGCTTAAGATCATCCGCAACTTACTAATATGCTCGTGTAATTTCATTGTGTACAGCCACCCCCTTACGCTCCCTATGAAAATCATATCAGTTTTTACACCAAAATGCATTATTGAAATGCGGAGGGCGCTCGCTCATCGGCGACAGGCAAATGGGCCGGCACCAATGAAGTCCGCTCTTTGACTTCAGTGGGGGCGGAACAGTTGACCCGAGCCGATAGCGCCCGCAGCTGGACATCCGAAATGCGGAGGGCGCTTGCTCATCGGCGCACTAAAAAAACCCGAATGCAGGATTCGGGTTATGCGTTCTGGTAAGCGGTGATGATTTTTGCAACCAATGGATGGCGGACAACATCGCTTTCTTCCAAATAGACAAACGAGATGCCCTTAACCTTTTCCAATACCCTTTCCGCCGTAAGCAGCCCGGATTCTGCTCCTTTCGGCAGGTCGATCTGCGTCCGGTCCCCTGTAATCACCATTTTTGACTGGAAGCCTAAACGCGTTAAAAACATTTTCATCTGGGCCTGTGTTGTATTCTGGGCTTCATCCAGTATCACAAAAGCATCATCCAAAGTCCGGCCGCGCATATAAGCAAGCGGCGCAATTTCAATCGTTTCCCTCTCAATTAAACGCTGGGTGTGCTCCGGCCCGAGTACATCATGCAATGCATCATATAGCGGGCGTAAATAAGGATCTACCTTTTCTTTCAAATCGCCGGGCAAAAAGCCAAGGCTCTCCCCTGCTTCCACAGCAGGGCGGGTGAGAATAATCTTCTTAACCTGCCCGCTTTTTAAAGCATTCACGGCCATTACGACCGCCAAATACGTTTTTCCCGTTCCGGCCGGCCCGATCCCGAACACGAGGTCATAATGTTTAATAGCCTGGATATAATCCCGCTGCCCCAGGGTTTTAATGCGGATTGCCTTCCCCTTTGTATTCCGCGCAATCTCTTCATCATAAAGATTCGTAAAGTATTCGAGATGGCCTTTTTTATCCATTTCAACAGCATAAAACACATCGCGTTCGCTGATATGGATGCCTTTGCGGACCAGGTAAAGCAACTTTTCCAAAATCATGTTCACGCGTTCTGCGGCAGCTTCTTCCCCGCTTGCCTGGATTGTTTCGCCGCGGGTAATGATATGCACATCATACGCTTCCTCGAGCAGCTTTAAATGCTTGTCGGATATCCCGAACAAGAGTACCGCCTCATTTGTATTTTCTAATTGTAATTTTACCGTACTTTCATCTGTCATTCTAAGTCTCCTTGAGCAATTGGTTTTGCGATTGCAATATTTTCAACAGCCTGGTAATAAATCATCATGTTTAATGTACCATTGACGAGTTTTTCTTGCAAAATATATTCATCCATAATTTTCGCATCACGGGGCAGTTTTTTGCGTAAATCCTGCTTGGCCATCGCTTTAGCTTCTTTAGCAGCCTGTTCTTTTGTATATACTCTGTCTATCGTTTCTTTTTCCCTTACTGTCCTGCGAATAAAATGAAGCGGCAGATCCCATTTTATAAATTTAACGGCCCTGCTTTCTTCATCTGTATCATAGCGCGTAAAAGTATGGTTTTTAAATCCCCATACAGGCATTTTCCAAGACCCGATTTGCAGGTAATATTTGCGCTTCTCCTTACCAGTATACACTTGAAATCTGGATTTTAACGGCAATTCCACTTCTGATTTGTACCATGTTTTTCCATAAACCTTTCCTGTTGCTGCAACCGGGTATTTTTCCTTATCATTGCCGATAACACCGGAAACAAGGAGTTGTCCTTTTTTTACGTATTGGTGCTGCTTGACAACTGGTTTGCCTTTTTCAACAAACATCTCTTCAATGACCGCTTTTTGTGAAGCAACGAGATGCCGGGGGCCGGGCTTTTTCGCTTTTTTCGGCGTGTTTTTTTCGACAACTGTAAAGTGATAGGTTGTCCCCCGCAAATCAACGCCAATCCAGGTTGCTTCCGGAATCCGGTTGGTCAGCTGATGCTGGATCGATTCAATATCGTCGGTGAAAAACTGGAAATTTCCCGTTCTGATGCCCAGTTTGTCCAATTCTTTGCGGATTTGATGTTCGGTTTTCGGGGAAGCCCCCTTTATTTCCACACCCCAAATCATATTTGAAAGCAGGGTGATGATGGCTAAAAACAACAAAAAACCGATCCCAAAGCCGGCATTTTTCAACGACCTTTTCCATAAAAACGGTGCACCGCTCCCCCTTAAAAAGCGGATGCGGCAATCATGGTTCCGGATCTGTTTCCGGAGCTCGCCGATATCCTCCAGATTCATATAAAAAGTAACCGCCATTGTACCTTGCCGCTTTACATTCCATATTGCCATCCCGGAGCGCGTCAGCTGGTTAATAAAGCGTTCGATGCCTCTGCCTTCTGCTTTTACGAGCACTGTCCCTTTAAAAAAGGTTACCCATTGATTTTTCAAAAAAGCCACCCCTATTCATTCAAATACACGACTTCATCTATTTTTCCTTCTAATAAGATTTCTTCGGGTAAAATGGTCTTTATGACAAAAGACTGGCCTTTAATCAGTAGTTGCCCGTTCTTCAGAAGCAGCCGGAGTTCTTTGTCTGTAAACGTAAGTAAACCGCGGTGATTTTCAATGTAAATATGAATCTGCCCGATCATCGTGATACGGGGGAGGTCCATTGTGACATCCTGCGGAAGTTCCATTTTTTGCGTCATCCATTTTTGCAGCTGGTGCCTCCACTTTTTTGCCATAAAAAAGAACCCCCTTTCATCTCATATTTATGAATGAAAACAGGGGTTCATCACTTTTTTTGCGATTTTCTTACAAACGCTAAGCGGATTGGACACTGGCTGGTGCAAACAGCCAAACAGGCCATCCCGCTAAACGGCTACCATTTGGCAAGAATTTAAATCGGCCGGCTTTTTTAGTTCGTTTCCTATCATGCGCGCAGCCTTTGATTGGATGCATTGTCATTACATATGAACATACATAAAGCCGGAAATCAAATGATTTCCGGCTTTTCAACATTCGTTAGGAAAGTTGCTGCTGAACGACATTTTTAACAATTGAACCGTCGATTCTGCCTTTTACTTTAGGCATCACAGCGCCCATTACTTTGCCAAAATCCGCTTTTGAAGCAGCGTGCACTTCCTGGATCGTTTTTTTAACGATTTCCAGGAGCTCACCTTCAGAAAGCTGTTCAGGCATATATACACCCACATAAGTTAATTCATTTTGAACTTTTTCAACCAGGTCGTTGCGACCCGCTTTTTCAAATTCCTGGAGGGAGTCTTTGCGTTGCTTTACTTCGCGAGAAAGGACAGTCAACTCTTCATCATCCGTCAATTCATCTTTCCCGAGCTTGATTGCCTCGTTTTGAACGGCTGCTTTCAGCATGCGAATTACCGAGAGTTTATCTTTTTCTTTGTTTTTCATCGCTTGTTTAATATCGTCATTTAAACGCTCGAGAAGACTCATTATTCCACCCTCTCTTAATACTTACGTTTTCTGGCAGCTTCTGACTTTTTCTTGCGTCTTACGCTTGGTTTTTCGTAAAATTCGCGCTTTCTGTATTCCTGCAAAGTTCCTGTTTTAGAAACTGAACGTTTGAAGCGACGAAGAGCATCTTCAAGCGATTCGTTTTTGCGAACGACTGTTTTTGACATCTCTCTTTCCCTCCCTCCGAACACAAACGGTTACATGTCAAACATGGTAAACCATGTACTTTATAATTATATAATATCCTCTATATTAGGTCAACAACCTAAACCTGCAAGATTCATTTTCCAGAATGTTTTTAAACACAAAGGATCCTGCCGCCCCTTTCATGGCTGCTGTCACCGCAGCCTGAGATTCCGGGTGCTGCGGCAAAAAGTTTCCATTCCGTGATATGTTTTCAGCCCGAAGACTGCGATGTGCTTGCCATCATTGCACTGTAATCTTTATAATTTAATAGAATGATTGATTGACTCGCACCAAACAAACTGGAGGAATCTGCATGGGTACAACAGAACTGGCGCATATCATCGTGACCGGCCGGGTACAGGGGGTCGGGTTCCGCTATTACACCTTAAATCTGGCAAGACAGCACGATATTTCCGGGTGGGTGAAAAATAAAGACGACGGCAGTGTCGAAGTCATGGCTGAAGGCAAAAAAAAGCATCTGGATGAATTTATTGAAGGATTGAAAAAGGGACCTTCCCGTTTTGCAAAGGTGGAAGGCATCGAAATTGAATATTTGCCGGTACAGGAGGATTTTAAAGAGTTCAATGTGCGCTATTAACGCCCGCGGCTAAGCATGGGTCGGGTACCGGCTTTCTATTAAAGGGGTTATAGGCGGTTTTAATAGAAAGCCGGTGCGGAAACGTTTCGCTTGTTCATCTCCGGCTCTGCCGGGATGTTCAGTTACTTGCTTTTTTAAATGATTGTCATGATTGCATCCCCTTTCCCATAAGATCATTATGGGGGGGGAGGACATGCTTTATATCTGCTGGTTTATCGGTTTGACGATTACATTTTTATTTGGCATTACAAGGCTCAGAACCGGCCTGTTTAACCTTTCCGCAGGCGCAATTGAGGTATGGCTGAAACGGTTTACGAGAACGCCTTTGACCGGCATGCTGTTCGGGATGCTGATGACCGCCCTCCTGCAAAGCAGTTCCGCCGTGATGGTGATTACAGTCGGGCTGGTATCCGCCAGGCTGTTGACATTTACGCAATCGATCGGGATTATTTTAGGGACGAACATCGGCACCACTTTTACTTTGGAACTGCTGACGTTCAAGTTATCAAACCTGTGCCTGCCATTACTCGCCGCAGGATTGCTCTTACAGTTTTTTAAGCATCAACGTATCAAGAGTGCCGGATACATATTGTTCGGGCTTGCGCTCGTGTTTGCCGCCATGCGCGGGTTTGAATGGCTTGCCGTTCCCATTTCAAAAACAACAATGATCCAGCATTTGTTTATCATGTTAAAAGCACATATTATTCTTGCCTTCTTACTCGGCATCCTGCTTTCCGCCACCATCCAATCGAGTACGGTGACGATCGGAATGGCGATGGGCTTTATCAGTTCCGGAGTGTTTCCGCTGGAAACCGGGATTGCGATTATGCTCGGCGCAAATATCGGCACCTGCATAACAGGCCTGCTTGCAAGCTTCGGCGCCGGGGAAGAGCCACGTTTAACGGCTTATACGCACATTTGGCTGAATGCCGGCGGGGCCCTTATTTTTTTTCCATTTATCCCGTTGCTCGCTGATTTTTGCCGGGCGCTTTCCAATTTTCCGGATCAGCAATTGGCACACGCAAGCCTCCTGTTTAATCTCGCTTCCTCTTTAATTGTCCTGCCTTTTGCCGGGCAGTTCGGGCGCTTAGTAATTACAGTCCACGGGAAAAAATAAAGAACCGGGGAATTCAATCCCCGGCCCTTTTTAACCTGTGCATTTTGAAGCCTGAACGCTTGCATTCGCTTTACAGCTTCTTAATGTCTCCTCACGTTCTGCACTTCTTCCGGATTTAATAAGGAACGGCCGGCTATTTTGGCAAGATTTCTGCCACTTCCGGCTCCCTTATTGCTATTACATCGCCTGGTCAACGGCCGGCCCGGCATCATCCATTACTCTGACAAACTGGGCTTCGCTGTATGGATAGCCTGCTTTTGTAATTTTAACCTTCACAAGCTTCCCAACCATATCTTCCGTTGCCGGGAACACGATTTTCATGTAATTATCCGAATAACCTTCATACAGGCCGCTGTGCGGATCTTCTTTAAACCGTTCTTCCGGAATCACTTCCAGTACTTCATTTTCAAATTTAGAGGCGTATGCTTTTGCCAATTGGTCCGATAATGTAATCAAACGGTGCACGCGTTCATTTTTGACATTTTCATCAATTTGGTCCGCCATCCTGGCAGCTGGCGTCCCCGTCCTTGGCGAATACGGGAAAACATGGAGCTCAGCAAATTGGTATTCTTTAATAAAATTGTACGTTTCCATGAATTCTTCTTCGGTTTCACCCGGAAAGCCGACAATGACATCTGAAGTGAGCGCAAGGCCCGGGAGCGCTGCTTTTAATTTCGTAATGCGTTCTGCAAATTGGGCCATTGTATATTTGCGGCGCATTCTTTTTAGTACTGTGTCGGAACCGGACTGGAGCGGTACATGCATATGGCGGACGATAATCTTTGAATTGCGGATGACATCAATTACTTCATCCGTCAACTGGCTCGCTTCAATGGATGAAATACGGACACGTTTTAAACCGTGTACCTGCGCCTCCAGATCTTTCAGCAGCATGGCAAGATTGTAATCTTTAAAATCCTGCCCGTATCCGCCGGTATGGATGCCTGTTAAAATCAGTTCCTTATAGCCGGCATCAACCAGCTGCTGTGCCTGTCTGATGACTTCCTGCGGATCGCGTGAACGCATCAGGCCGCGTGCCCACGGGATGATACAAAATGTACAGAAATTGTTGCAGCCTTCCTGGATTTTCAAGGACGCGCGATGGCGGTCTGTGAAATAAGGCACGTCCATTTCTTCATAGACGCGGTTTTTCATGATATTTTTAACGCCATTGATCGGCTGGCGTTGTTTGCGGTACTGCTCAATATAGTCAAGCATTTTAACGCGGTCCTGTGTCCCGACGACAACATCCACGCCCGGAATCTCCATCACTTCACCCGGTGAAGTTTGCGCGTAGCAACCCGTTACGCAAATCACGGCATCCGGATTTTTTCTGACGGCGCGGCGGATGGTCTGCCGGCTTTTTTTATCGCCGGTATTCGTAACTGTACATGTATTAATGACGTATACATCTGAAGTTGCTTCAAAATCGACCCTTTCATATCCTGCCTGCTTAAACAGCTGCCAAATGGCTTCCGTTTCATAATGGTTGACTTTGCATCCTAGCGTATGGAATGCTACTGTTGACATCACATTCACCTCATTAATTCTAAATGATAAGAAATTGCGGATAACGCATATAATGGTGCTGTTTCAGCCCGTAAAATCCTTGGGCCAAGCCCGCATGCCCGAAATCCGTATTCGGTAAGTTTGTCCACTTCTTCCCGGGTCAAACCGCCTTCAGGCCCGAAAACAATCAGCGCCGATTCCCCTTCTTTCATGTCCGCCAGCGTTTCTGCAAAATGATGCTGCTCCCCCTGTTTTGCGTTTTCTTCAAAAGCAACAAGTTTATGATTGTATGTACGGCTTAGATTGAGCAGCTCTTTGAAAGCAACCGGGGGATTGACGGATGGAGCGTGCTGGCGATGCGATTGTTCCGCGGCTTCGACGGCAATTTTCTGCCAGCGTCCGCGTTTTTTCTTCTCCTTCTTTTCATCCCATTTCACAATGGAGCGGGCCGCGATAAAAGGAAGAAATTCATAAGCGCCCAGTTCTGTCGCTTTCTGGATGATCCATTCCAGCTTATCGCCCTTTGGCAGTCCGCTCGCAATCGTTATGTGTACCGGCAGTTCTTTTCCGGTTTTTTCCCATTCCATAATTTCCGCAAAAACTGTATCAGCTGTAATCTTGCGGATTTCACATATACATGCCTTTTCTTCTTGAAATACGCAGTAAAAGCGGGCACCTGCAGGCATTCGCATGACACGGGCAATGTGATGGTAAATTTCGCCCTGCAGTTTCACTTCTTTTTCATCATGATAGGTTTGATTCAAAAAGTACCGCTGCATGACTGTCACCTGCGCTTTGCGATAAATGCGACCCAGTCTTCCATGACCAGTGTTTCTTCAATCGTGAATTGTGCAGTCATGAGCGCATCTTTTACGAGTTCTTTCTTTTGCTTGATAATGCCGGAAGTGATGAAAAAGCCGCCTGGTTTGACCACATTTGCCGCGTCTTCCGTAATCTTTACGATAATTTCGGCCAAAATATTGGAAACAACAACATCGGCCTGCCCGTCAACGCCTCTAAGCAAATCATTTTGGCTGACACGGACACGGTCCTGGACTTTGTTTAATTTCACATTCAGCCGCGCCGAATGGACGGCAACTTCATCCAAGTCAAAGGCGGTTACCTCTTTGGCCCCAAGCAGCGCAGCGGCAATGCTGAGAACACCGGATCCTGTGCCGACATCAATGACTTTGTCTCCGGGTTTAACCGTCCTTTCGAGCGCCTGGATGCACATCACAGTTGTCGGATGGGTCCCGGTTCCGAAAGCCATGCCCGGATCCAATTCAATGATCAGTTCATCACTGGATACCGGATGATAGTTTTCCCAAGTCGGGACAATCGTAAACTTTTCGGAAATTTTAACAGGGTTATAGTATTTTTTCCAGGCAGTCGCCCACTCTTCTTCATGCACTTCACTGATTGTCACTTTATTCGGGCCGATGTCGATATCAAATGTCGTTAGATTGGTGATGGATTGTTTGATTTCTTCTACCGTTTCACCCAAAAAGCTGTTAACCGGCAAATAGGCTTTGATGATGACCCCTTCTTCCGGGAAATCATCCGGGTCCAACTCGTAAATTTCACCGAATTTGTCTTCATGTTCTTTTAACAGCTCATTCGAATCTTCAATGACAATGCCGCCCGCACCTGCTTCATATAAAATATTAGAAATCGGATCTACTGCTTCATTTGCCGTATGGATCATAATTTCTGACCATTTCATCGACCACCAGCTCCTAACAATATTAGTCCCCTTTAAATGCTTTTTTCATTTTATCAAAAAAATTGCTGGATTGTTCATCCGGGACCTTTCCGCTGACTTCCGCAAACTCCCGTAAAATCTGTTTTTGCTTCTCAGTCAGTTTCGTTGGTGTAATGATTTTTGCAATACAGTGCTGATCGCCGGTTCCATAGCCATGGACATTTGGAACCCCTTTGCCGCGCAGCCGGAATTTTGTACCGGATTGCGTGCCAGCCGGAATTTTGAGTTTCACTTTGCCGTGCAGTGTCGGCACTTCGATTTCATCCCCCAAAGCAGCCTGCGTGAAGGCAATTGGGATTTCACAATAAATATCATCGCCATCACGTTCAAACAATTCATGCGGCTTGACGTGAAAAACAATATACAGGTCACCTGCAGGGCCGCCGTTTATTCCTGGTTCACCCTGGCCTGCCACTCTCAGTTGCTGGCCGTCATCAATGCCGGCTGGAATTTTCACGTGAATCTTACGGCGCTTTTTCACTTTTCCGGTGCCGCCGCATGTTCTGCATTTGTCTTTAATGATTTTTCCGGTACCGCTGCAGTGGTGGCATACTCTGCGGTTGACAATGCGTCCGAACGGCGTGTTTTGTTCCGTATTCAACTGGCCTGTGCCGTGGCAGTGCGGGCATGTTTCCGGTTTCGTTCCCGGTTTTGCGCCTGAACCGTGGCATGTGTCACACGTCTCTTCGCGCGGAATCTGCACGTCTGTTTCTTTTCCAAAGACAGCTTCTTCAAAGTCGAGTGTCATCGTATATTGAAGGTCTGCCCCCTGTCTTGGCGAATTCGGGTCGTTTCTTCTGCCCCCGCCCCCGAAAAAGGTGCTGAAAATATCTTCGAATCCGAAGCCGCCGCCAAAATCAGCCCCGCCGAAACCGCCGCCGCCAAATCCCTGGCTCGGGCCTTCATGGCCGAATTGGTCATACTGGGCGCGTTTTTGATCGTCGCTTAATACTTCGTACGCCTCTGTGATTTCTTTAAATTTATCGGCCGCGTCCGGCGCCTTGTTGATATCCGGGTGGTATTTTTTGGAAAGTTTCCGGTAAGCTCTTTTAATTTCATCTTTCGTTGCTGTTTTCTCAACGCCTAGCACTTCATAATAATCCCGTTTACTCATTTCTTCTCACTCCCGAAACATTTCACATAAAGCTAATTGTAGCATTGGGATACGAAAAAAGTCAAAGCCGAGAATAGACTGGACTTTGACTTTTTCCGTAAACTTTGTAGCCAATGTATCTTTAAAATTTTAGCTGCGGAATTTTTTATTTCTTGTTGTCGTCGTCAACCTCTTCAAAATCGGCATCGACTACATTATCCCCTTTTTTTCCGTCCTGTGCGCCGCCTTCATTTTGCTGCGTTTGCGCTTTTTTGGCTGCTTCTTCATAAAGCTTGACAGAAAGGTTTTGGACGATTTCCTGCAGGGCATCTTTCTTTTCGCGGATTTCGCTGAGATCGTTTTTCTCCATTGCCGCTTTCAAATCGTCTTTTGCTTTCTCTGCTTTTGAGACTTCTTGCGCGTCAACTTTTCCTTCAAGATCTTTCAATGTTTTGTCCGTTTGGAATACAAGCTGGTCAGCTTCGTTGCGAAGTTCAACTTCTTCTTTGCGCTGTTTGTCTTTTTCTGCATTTTCTTCCGCTTCTTTTACCATCCGTTCGATTTCGTCATCTGATAAAGTCGTCGAAGATTTAATGGTAATGTTTTGTTGTTTGCCTGTCCCCAGATCTTTGGCGCTGACATTGACAATACCGTTTTTATCGATATCGAATGTGACTTCGATTTGCGGAATGCCACGCGGTGCAGGCGGAATATCCGACAATTGGAAACGGCCCAGTGTTTTATTGTCAGCTGCCATCGGGCGTTCCCCTTGCAACACATGAATATCCACGGCAGTTTGGTTATCGGCAGCCGTTGAGAATACTTGCGATTTCGATGTCGGAATCGTGGTATTGCGATCGATCAGTTTTGTAAATACACCGCCCATTGTTTCAATCCCTAATGAAAGCGGGGTAACGTCCAATAGTACAACGTCTTTGACATCGCCGGTCAGAACTCCGCCCTGGATGGCCGCGCCCATTGCAACAACTTCATCCGGATTTACACCTTTGTGCGGTTCCTGGCCGATTTCTTTGCGGATTGCTTCCTGAACGGCAGGAATACGGGTTGAGCCGCCGACTAAAATCACTTTATCAATGTCTGAAGCGGATAACCCGGCATCACGCAAAGCTTGGCGGGTTGGCCCCATCGTCCGTTCAACAAGCTGGGAAGTAAGTTCATCAAATTTGGCCCGGGTCAAGGTTGTTTCCAAGTGGAGCGGACCTGCTTCACCGGCTGTGATAAACGGCAGTGAAATTTGCGTGGATGTCACACCGGATAAGTCTTTTTTCGCTTTTTCAGCAGCATCTTTCAAGCGTTGCAATGCCATTTTATCTTTTGATAAGTCGATGCCATTTTCTTTCTTGAAGTCCTCAACAAGATAATCAATGATCGCCTGGTCAAAGTCATCACCGCCGAGGCGGTTGTCGCCCGCAGTGGCATGGACTTCAAAAACGCCGTCGCCAAGTTCAAGAATGGATACGTCGAAAGTACCACCGCCAAGGTCGAAAACAAGTATTGTCTGGTCTTCATCCGTTTTGTCAAGACCGTATGCCAGTGCTGCGGCAGTCGGTTCATTAATGATCCGTTCAACTTCCAGGCCGGCAATTTTCCCGGCGTCTTTTGTCGCCTGGCGCTGTGCATCGTTGAAATAAGCCGGTACAGTAATTACCGCTTTTTCAACTTTTTCACCAAGGTAATCTTCGGCATAGGATTTCAAGTATTGCAGAATCATCGCCGAAATTTCCTGCGGGGTATATTCTTTTCCCTCTGCCGAAACTTTATGGGTTGTACCCATATGGCGTTTGATGGAAATAATCGTATTCGGGTTTGTAATCGCCTGCCGTTTTGCGACTTCGCCTACCTGGCGTTCCCCGTTTTTAAAAGCGACAACAGAAGGGGTTGTCCTTCCTCCTTCCGGGTTGGGAATAACTTTTGGTTCCCCGCCTTCCAGTACTGCGACACATGAGTTAGTCGTACCTAAGTCGATACCAATAATTTTACTCATGGATGATGCCTCCCTTATTCTTTATGTAATCCAGTCTTTACTGATTCACCTTCACCATTGACGGGCGAATCACTCTGTCTTTTAATTTGTAACCCTTTTGGAATTCTTCCACAATCATGTTGGACGGCACGCCTTCTTCCTGTGCCTGCATGATTGCCTGATGGAAATGCGGGTCAAATTCTTTGCCTTCCGTTTCAATTGGTTCGACGCCCTCTTTTTTGAGCGCATCCAAAATATTCCGGTAAACCATTTCCATTCCTTGCAACAGCTGCTTCGTATGCTCATTTTTCTCGGCCATGCTGAGTGCGCGTTCGAAGTTATCAATCGCAGGCAGCAAATCGGTAATGAGCGCCTGTGCCCTGTATTTTTCGCCGGCTTCCCGGTCAAGATTCACTCTGCGGCGGTAATTGTCAAAGTCCGCCCGCAGTCTGAGATAACGGTTTTCGGATTCTTCCAATTTACTTTGCAATTCTTTAATCGTTTCATTTGCTTTTTCGAGCTCCGCTTTTAACGGCTGGTCATCCGCCGGCTTCTGATCTTCCTCGGCTTCAGCGGTTTCTTTTTGGTTTTTTTGCGCATCGCCTGTTTCCTGTTCTTCGGCGAAGATGGCTTCAACCGTCTGTTCTTCTTCCTGGTTTGGCTGGTTTTCTGCAGATGGATGTTTTTGTTCTTCTGCCATTTCAGTTCACCCCCTTTAAAGGTTATCATTGTTTTGGCCATAAAAAAGCACAGTAAGAAACGACTTAAAGCAGTGTTTGCGCCAGCTTTAAGCCTTCCTACCCCTAAATATGTCCGAAAAGCCTAACGATGATACAGTTTCGTCAAGGCACTGGTCATATCATGGCTTAAAAAACTTAAAATACTTACAACGCGGGAATATTCCATGCGGGTCGGTCCCAGAATCGCGATCTTGCCAACCGGCTCATCCCCGATCGAATACGTCGCCGTAATGAAACTGCAGTCTTTCATCTCGGAAATCTGGTTTTCCTTACCGATTTTAATATGAAGCCCGCTTGGCACTTTTTTGAACAGGTCATAGAAACTGTCTTCCCGCTCGATCATATCCAGTAAAGACCGGACTTTATCCAGGTCATGGAACTCGGGCTGGTTCAGAATATTGACCTTGCCGCCAATAAAAATTCTTTCATGGTGGCTGGCATTGAGCATATTCAGGATCATACGCAAAACCGCATCATAGTTTTGAATATGATGGCGCATGATCTCAGCCACTTCTTTGTGAATTTTATCTTTTAAATCCGTGATCGGTACATTGGTAATCCGCTCATTAAAAATGTTTACCATTTTCTCAAGCTGGCCTGCATCGAACCCTTCCGGCAGTGTAATGGTATGGTTTTCTACATGGCCGGTATCGGTAATCATAATCGCTACTGCGGTTTTATCGTTCAGCGGGACGATTTGCATATTTTTTAGTTTTGTCTCTTTTACATCCGGCCCGAGCAGTATCGCCGTATAATTCGTCATGTCAGAAAGAATCTGCGCCGATTTCTTTACCAATTCTTCCAGCTCATAAATTCTCTCGGCAAAAATAGAATGGATTTGGGAAATATCCCCTGCCGCTAATTTTTGTGGTGACAGAATATGGTCGACGTAATACCGGTAGCCTTTTTCAGAAGGTACTCTTCCCGATGACGTATGTGTCTTTTCAATGAACCCGAGTTCTTCCAAATCAGCCATTTCGTTCCGGATCGTCGCGGAACTGAATGAAATTTCACCTTTTTTTGAAAGCGTTCTTGAACCGACAGGCTGTGCGGACCGAATAAAGTCATCAATGATCACTTGCAAAATCAACAGCTGACGATCAGTTAACAACTTCCATCACCCCTGTTAGCACTCAATGTGAACGAGTGCTAATTTATATAAATAAATTAACAAAAACGCCTGCCATTGTCAACAGATTTACTTGTAAACCGGGAACGTTTTAGCCAAGCAGGAATGCTTCAAACACTTCATTGCCCAGAAAGCGTCCTTTACGGGTTAACCTGATATTATCTGCCGTTTGTTCAAGCAGCCCTCTATTTGTCATTTCCTGTATCGCCGGCGCAAAAACATCATACAGATCGGCATGAAATTTTTCCTGAAAATGCCTGATGCTCACACCCTTATTTTTCCTCAGCCCCAAAAACATTTCTTCTTCCATTCGTTCCTGCTCTGTTTCCGCATGTTTTTCAACGACAGGCAGCGTATCGTTCTGGAGAAGACGGATATATTTTTTCAAAGGCCCGGCATTGGCTGTCCGTACACCTTTTTCATACCCGTGCGCCCCGGCGCCAAAACCAAAATATTCCTCATTGTCCCAATAGACAAGATTATGGATGCTTTCAAAACCGGGCCTGGCAAAGTTGCTGATCTCATACTGGCGGTAGCCGTGCTTCTCCATTTCATTCATTAAAATATCATACATCTGCGCTTCCGTGTCTTCAGATGGAAGCGGTAGTTTTCCTTTTTTCATCAGATTATAAAAAATTGTTCTCGGTTCGACAATCAGGGAATAGCTTGAATAATGTTCAAGCTGCAGGGAAAAAGCCGCATCCAATGATGTGCGGAACTCCTCAACCGTTTGTGTCGGAAGGCCAAACATCAAATCAATGCTGATATTTTCAAAGCCGCTTCTCCGGGCTGTTTCAATCGTATGATAAACATCTGCGGCGCGGTGGGTGCGGCCGATTTTCTCCAGCAGGCGGTCGTTAAAGGACTGCACTCCGAAACTTAAGCGGTTGACGCCGTGTTCAAATAAGATACGCAGTTTTTCTTCCGATGTTTCACCCGGGTTGGCTTCGAACGTAAATTCGCCGCGATGGTCATATGGTAGATATTCATTGATGCCGGACAGCAGTTTTTCCAATTGCGCTTCATTTAACGCTGTCGGGGTCCCGCCGCCGACAAAAATCGTGTGCAGCTTTTCATATGGATACGCCGCTGCCTTGATTTTCATTTCTTTGACGAGCATATCGACATATGCATCAACAGGCTGATTTTTTAATAAAAATTTATTAAAGTCGCAGTAATAGCAAATATGTTCGCAAAACGGAATATGGATATAGGCTGCTTTCATGATCTGTCACCCCCTGGGATTCGTTGGCTGAAGAAAGGAGGAGCGTGCCGGAAAGTCTCCAAGCCCGCTCCCTGTGTTCGTCCGGCCCCGGCCGGTTACTTTTTCGCATTGTCATCCATTTTCAAAACAGCCATGAACGCTTCCTGTGGAATTTCCACGGAGCCGACCTGTTTCATCCGCTTTTTCCCTTCTTTTTGCTTTTCAAGAAGTTTTCTTTTCCGCGAAATATCCCCGCCATAGCATTTCGCCAATACATTTTTACGCATCGCTTTAATATTGGAGCGGGCAACAATCTTCTGCCCGATCGCAGCCTGGATCGGGACTTCAAATTGCTGGCGCGGGATCAGGTCTTTTAACCGTTCGACAATCATTTTGCCACGTTCAAATGCAAAATCTTTGTGGACGATAAAACTTAACGCATCCACTTTTTCACCGTTTAATAAAATATCCATTTTAACAAGATTGGACTCTTTATAGCCGATTAACTCGTAATCGAAGGAAGCATAGCCTTTCGTGTTTGATTTCAGCTGGTCGAAAAAGTCATAGACAATTTCAGAAAGCGGAATCTCATAGACGAGATTGACACGGATGCTGTCGAGATATTGCATATCGATGAAATTACCGCGTTTTGCCTGGGCAATTTCCATGACGGCGCCGACATAGTCATTCGGCACCATGATCGATGCACGGACAAACGGTTCCTCGACAGTCTCTATTTTTTGCGCTTCCGGCATATTGCTCGGGTTGTCGACTGTGACGGTATCCCCATCTGTTAATTTTGCTTTATAAATAACACTTGGCGCAGTGGTAATGAGATCGATATTAAATTCGCGTTCAATCCGTTCCTGAATAATTTCCATATGCAACAGGCCCAGAAAACCGCATCGGAAGCCAAAACCGAGCGCCTGTGATGTTTCCGGCTCGTATTGTAATGACGAATCGTTCAATTCAAGTTTTTCAAGTGCGTCCCTTAAGTCATTGAATTTGGCGGTATCAACCGGATACAGGCCGCAATAGACCATCGGATTCATCCTCCGGTAACCCGGCAGCGGCTCTTTTGCCGGGTTTTCTGCACTCGTAATGGTATCGCCGACATGGGTATCTTTTACATTTTTTATCGAAGCTGTTAAAAACCCGACATCGCCGACTGTGAGTTCATCAACAAACACCGGTTTTGGCGTGCTGACCCCCACTTCTGTGACTTCAAATTCTTTGCCGGTCGCCATCATCTTGATTTTGTCGCCCACTTTTACAGAGCCCTGTACGATCCGGATATAAGCGATAACGCCGCGGTAGGCATCGTACAGTGAGTCAAAAATCAGCGCTTTGAGCGGGGCATCGGGATCGCCCTCCGGAGACGGGACTTTTTCAACGATTTGTTCCAGTATGTCTTCAATGCCGATCCCTGCTTTTGCAGAAGCGAACACCGCTTCAGAGGCATCGAGCCCGATGACATCCTCAATTTCCTGCTGGACGCGTTCCGGATCGGCGGACGGCAGGTCGATTTTATTGATCACCGGTATAATCTCAAGGTCATTGTCCAATGCCAAATATACATTTGCAAGCGTTTGGGCCTCAATCCCCTGCGCGGCATCGACGACCAAAATGGCCCCTTCACAAGCGGCAAGGCTGCGTGATACTTCATATGTAAAGTCGACATGTCCGGGGGTGTCAATCAAATGAAAAATATATTCTTCCCCGTCATTTGCTTTATATTGTAACTGGACAGCATTTAATTTTATCGTAATCCCGCGTTCCCGCTCCAAATCCATGGAATCCAGCAGCTGGTCTTTCATTTCGCGGGCGCTCAAAGCATTCGTCTTTTCCAATATGCGGTCAGCCAGGGTCGATTTCCCATGGTCAATATGGGCAATAATGGAAAAGTTGCGGATCCTTTTTTGCCTGTCTAATTTCTCTTCTCGATTCATCATCCAATTTCACTCCTGTATTCGGCACATGTACACTATTTCTGATTATATCAGCCCGCCTTCGCACATTCAATGAAAAACATTGCTGGCGGACACCGGCAGCCGCGAAAGACAGGCTTCGAAAAAAAAAAAAAAAAACCGCCGTTTGCCGGGCGGTCAGTTTTTCCCTGTTTCTGTATTCCGTCCGCCGTTGACGCTTTGAGCCTGCCAATAATAGTCTGCGAACACATCTGCAAAAGCATCCATCGTCCTGTACATTTCTTCAAATGTATTGTCAACGCCGCCCACTTCAATTAATAGCGAATTGCCGGACAGGTCCTGATTAAATTTGCCGTTTGTTGTGGCGCCTTTTTTCAGGATAACCCCCCTTGATACATTTTTGTATTTTTTCTTCAGAAGATTATGCAGGTCTGCAGCGACTTTCGCATTTTTTTCCCAATTCGGGTGTTCACCGCCGATCACAAATGCAATTTTGGCATAAGATTTTCCATTAATCACGACAGTTGTATCTTTCTTTCTTCTGGAGTCGCGGTGAATATCAATGAAATACTGGAGGTTGCGGTCCTTTCTCATCGCCGATGCCATTACATTTCTGGATTCCTGGTATGCCTGGTAGTATTGCATGCCGTTTTTATCAAGCAGGGTGAGGATGTCCGTCGTATCGGCAACTGCACCGATCCCTTTATCTCCTAAATCCTGCTGCAGCCTCTCCCCGACTTTGGTGACATTAATCTTGGAGTGCTGCGCCAAATCCGGATTGGTAACCCCTTTTAAATAAGGTAAAAACGATTCCCGTGTATGCGTAAAGTAAATATAGACCCGTTTTTTCCCGCCTGTTGTCCGTGAAGGCTGCTGTTTTTCATCTTCTGCCGTGCGGTTATGGCCCTCTAATTTATCGGTATTCCGCGTTTCCGGATCATTGGCATGCAAGGTGCTGTCGGGCGGAACAGATTCAATTGGCATATTCGTATAGTTGGCACCGTCACCGGCGACTAAAATTTTGCTGTCAAAAATTTCAAATCCGGGCAGTTCGCGCCCAAGGAAGCTGCGCGGATCCTCGAAACGGACATTGGTTAACATTTCAAAAACAATATTACTAACCGGCCGTTCTGTTTCCTTTGGCAGGTTCTGTTCCAATAACTGGCTGTCTGAAAGCAATAACTTGTACAAAGTTTTGCTTGAAAATTGCTTTGCCGCTTCATTTACCGCTGATGACGATACGCGGTAGCCCGGCTTTAATGATGTTAATGTGCCAATCAGGATAGACACGAGCAGCAGGGATAAAATGACGATTGAAATAAGACGAATGATACTGGTTAGATTCAATATAAAAAAATGGCCGGCATGCCTGCTGGATTTCATTCCCCCACCCTCTCCAATCAAGTCTAGTACAATTTAATAAATTGTATGACTCTCATAGAGAAATATGACTTTCATAGAGAATGAAGTCCATCATGAAGCGCGGCATGTTCTTTTGCAAACTGCCGCGGATCAATAAAAAATTACTTTACTTCGTTTTATATCCTGAATTGTCCTGATTGACAGACGGATGCAGCGCCGCATTGAGGCCGGTTGCCAGCAGATTGGCCATATCCTCAATAAAGACATCCACTTCTTTTGGCGTCACCATTAAATTATGGCCTAAAGGCGAGAGCACTTCGTGAATCAGCTCGCGTTTTTCCGTATCATCCAAATTTCCGACCACACCCATAAACAACTTACGGGCATCTTTTCCCGGCATATCCTCATCCGTCAGTTTCCGCCGCTCTCCAAACGTCAGGCTTGCCGGCGCCAGCGCCCGCGACGGCCGGGAAGACTCTTTCATTTCTTTGCCGAAATGCTTTAACAAATAATCAATCGTATCACTCGTAATGGTCACCGCATCGACGACGGTCGGGACGCCGATGGCAATCACCGGCACCCCCAGTGTCGCTTTTGAAAGTTCTTTCCGTTTGTTGCCGACACCCGACCCTGGCTGGATGCCCGTATCCGATATTTGGATGGTTGCGTTCACCCGCTCAAGCGAACGCGACGCCAGAGCATCCACCACAATAATAAAATCCGGCTTCGTTTTTTCACTTACCCCAAAGATGACATCGCTCGTCTCGATCCCGGTCAGCCCCATCACACCGGGTGCAAGCGCGCTTACAGGCCGGTATCCGGATTCAACGCTCGCCGGCTCCAATTGAAAAAGATGGCGCGTTACCAGTACCTTTTCACAAACCATCGGCCCTAGGGCATCCGGCGTAACGTTCCAGTTGCCAAGCCCGACCACGAGGCAGCTCGAATCCTGCTTAATATTTAAGCCCTGCAGATAATGGCTGAACTCCTCAGCGAATACTTTTTCGACCTGTTGCTGTACATCCGTATCCTGATTGCGGATTCCCTGGACCTCTATCGTTAAATAATTTCCGGCTTTTTTTCCGATCAATTTTTCGCCTTTTTCCGAGACCTGAACGGTTGTCACTTTCATATCCTGCACCGTGCGCTCCTCAACCGTAACCCCTTCGATCTCTTTGTTTTCACTTCTTTTGGCCTTTTCTTCAACCGCCAGGCTGTGCGCTTCAATCGCCAAGTCTGTACGCACAGCATATTTGCTTAAATCCATACGGCTTCCTCCTCGTATAGTAAGTTTAGAACTTTAGAACTTTAGCGCTTAAACTTCACTGCTCTTACGTTTGTTTTCCCCTATTCCAAATCATCCATTCGAAAAACGGGAATTTCTTATGGGATGTATTGCAATCCTGCATTCATTTTGTTAAAATATCATTTGTTCTATAGTGAATGTGGACGAGTCAAACAGACGTTTTTACTCGTGGGAGGTGAAATGAATGCCAAATATTAAATCTGCAATCAAACGCGTTAAAGTGAATGAAAAAAACAACGCCCAAAATACAGCGGTAAAATCTTCCGTGCGTACGGCAGTGAAAAAGTTTGAAGCTGCTGCTGTAAACCATGATGAAAATGCAAAAGAACTTTTAGCCAGCGCCGTTAAACAACTTGACAAAGCTGCCTCTAAAGGCCTTATTCATAAAAACGCTGCAAACAGGCAAAAATCACGCCTCATGAAAAAATTATCTGCCCATGCTTAAAAATGCAGAAGCATAAAAAAAGACGCCTCGCAGGCGTCTTTTTTTATGGACTCATCAATTTTCCAAATTAATCCCCTTTTAGCCTGAATAAAAACATTTCAATTACCATTTCTTTTTTCAGGCCGCTGGTTTTCATCTGGTAATCGGCTTCTGCCAGATACATCATCACCCGGTTTAATTCTTCTTCCGAAAACTTTTTTGCATGGCCGGCCGCAAGCTTGACCCTGTATGGATGCACCTTTAAATACGAAGCAATTTGCTGCTGCCCGTAGCCCCTCCTTGCCAGCTCTTTCGTTTGGTAAAGAAGCCTGAACTGCCCTGCTAAAATAGCCAGAATCTTGATCGGTTCCTCATTTTGTTTTAGCAAATCATAATAGATTCGGAGCGCTTGGTCAATTCGGCGCCCCACCACCTTTTCCACCAGCTCAAATACATTTTGCTCCAAAGAACGCGCGGTCAAAGTTTTGACCATCCGGGGGGTGATTTCTTTTTCATCCCCTGCAAATAATGATAATTTATTGATTTCATTTGCCAGTATATTGAGATTGTTGCCGGTAAGAGCGGCCAGCATCTCTGCCGTTTCTTTTCCGATCCGGTGCCCGTTTCCGCCGGCCTGGCTGACAATCCATTCCGTCAGGTCGCGGTCTTTCAGTTTGCCAGCTTGTCCAATTGCGGCTTGTTTTTTTAACAGTTTTGTCAGCTTTTTCCTCTCATCCAGTTTTTCATAAGGCGCAATCAGCACAAATATCGAGTAGGGCGCCGGTTCTTTTATATAGGCTTCCAGTTTCCCAAGATCATGCTCCACTTTCTGTTTGGGCTTTTCTGCTGTGAGAAAGTATGGATGATGCACCATGACAAGCCGCCTCTCCCCCATAAAAGGAAAAGTTTCCGCGTCCTCAATGGCTGCTTCTACAGGGGTTTCTTCGAGATCATAGGATGCATAATTAAAATCAAGTTCTGCCGGCAAAAGCGCATGTGCCAGCAATTTCTGTTTTGTTTCCTGAATTAAATAATCTTCTGTGCCATATAATAAATAAAGCGGCGAAAATTGCTGCCGTTCAATTTTTTTCCAAAGCTCTTTCATCTATTTCGCTCCCAAACCATTCTTTATCTCTATCGTAAGGAAACGAACCCCATTCTGCAAGCCTAAAATAGAAAGGGGATTTATTTAAAAATCCCCTTTATCTATATAAACGCTAATGGAAGAGGCCTAGGACACTTTCCCATTAACGGTGGAACCGGCATACTTGTATTGTCACCGATTCAGCCCGGACTTATAAATGTTAACTCCTGGTACGAAAGGAAAGGCCTTTCGTTCATTGTGGAAATCATTTATAAAATTCTATATAATGAAAAAGTAGAAAAGGGGGGAGCACATGAACGAATTTGAGCAGAATGTCCAATCCAAAACAAATGATGTCGTTGATTCAATGGTTGGCTTTGGCGTATCTTTTTTGTTTTTCCTGGTTCTCTTCATCATTGCCACGACGATTGACTTATTAGGCAGTTAACAATGCAAGGCCCGGTGCAGCCCGGCTGGCATCGTTGCCGGCCCTCACTTTCAAAAGCAACCGGGCATTTTTATTACAGCCGGTTATGTTACTTCATCTTATGGAAAAACAGTTGAAAACGTTCCCTTGTTTTTGAAAAAGCGGTACTGCACAGCCCCATCTTCATCTGTCCGGTAGATTTTTACATCATCCTTTACAAGCCTGTCGATCACTTCCGGGCTTGGATGTCCGAACCGGTTATGTTTGCCAACGGAAAGGATTGCAATTTGCGGATGATACTGGCGGAGCAGGGTTTCACTTGTTGATGTTTTGCTGCCATGGTGGCCGGCTTTTAATACATCAATGGGCAGGTCTGGATATAACTTCACCAGGAGCGCCTCGCCCTCTTCCTCGAGATCGCCCGTAAAGAGCCAGGTTTTTCCGCCTATTGCAGCATACATTACAAGTGAATCATTATTGCCTTCATATTTTTCATCATTTGGCGAGACATAGTGGAAAACGCCGGAAGCATTTCGCCAGCCGCTGCCGTTTTTCATTTCATAGACGGGGATCTTTTTTTGCCGGGCATACACCAGCGTTTTGTCCATCAACGGTTTTTCCCACGAATGCGGTGTGATGTGGATCTCTTTTACCTCCAATGACTGCAGCAAAGCCATTGCACCCCCAATATGGTCTTCATCGCTGTGCGTTAAAATCAGTTTATCAATTGTACTGATCCCCTGGCTCTTTAAAAACGGGACGAGCGTATCCCTCCCCACCTCGTATGGATGCTTTCTTTTCATCCACTCCGGCTGTTCAAACCGGACCGTTCCCCCGGTATCCATTAAATAAGTACCCCTGTGGAACGGGAGCTGGATTAAGATGCTGTCCCCCTGTCCCACATCAATAATGGTTATTTTTCCAAAAATCAAATACTTTTCACTCGCGATAAACATCGTCAGGACAACCAAAAATGGAAATGCAGCCGCAAAGAAAGCTTTTCCATTTTCGAGGCAGATAAATAAATACACCAATCCGGCAACCATGATCACGATCACCCAAACCGGCGGGCGCCCTGTCACCAGTGTAGACCATTTTGTGTCCATCATCTGCCCGAGTTGTTCGGAAATGCCGGCCGCCCATAACAATGGTTTTGCAAACAAAGGAAACAACGGATAGGCAGCCAGGCTGGCGGCAAAGGCCATGGCGGCTAATGGCAGCAGAATATACGTATAAAGCGGTACATAAAGAAGATTTGCAAACAAACCAACAAGCGAAAGCTCATAGAACGAATACGAAAGCACCGGCAATGCCGAAAGTTGTGAGATCAAAGAAATGGCGAACCCTTTGCCAACGGTGCCGGAAATTTTTTTCAAAATCGTTTGGCTGGAAAGCAAAAGGCCGCAACAAACGGCAAATGACAGCTGAAAACCAACATGATAAATCACGTAAGCATTTTTTAATACGAACAGAATAAAACTGATGGAAAGAACATCCATTGTTTGAAGGGGGAGCTTATGCCTGGAGGCGGCTAATAACAGCATGGACATCAGCACTGACCGGACAACCGGCGGATTCATCCCGCACAAAGCCGCATATACCGGCAATGCAGCCATTAAACAGCCCGCAGCCCGTTCCCTTGTGATACCCGCGCGGATCAGCAAATAAAACAGGCTGGCGGCAATCAGCTGGACATGCAGGCCGGAAATTGCCAGCAGATGAACCACGCCAAGGCGCTGGTACAGCTGATAGATGCTGTCTTCAAAATTGTCCTGGTCGCCAAAAAGCAGTGCTGCTGCATACGGGATTGTGGAGGAAGGAAAGGTTTTTTCAATTTGCTGGAGGGATGCGTTGCGAATTTGTTTGAGCATATAAAGCCACTGTTTTTGGGGCGGGCTGCAGGTTTGAATCCGGTCGCTTTTAAAAATCCAGTAGATATGCTGATGTGCTAAATAAGAACGATAATTAAACGCTGCGGGATTGCGGTTTGGTTCAGGCTGTACCAGTTCACCGCCGGCAGCGCAGATTGTACCGGGGGTAATAGTTGCTTTTAATGCCGCAAGTTCTGTTTCTTTTTCCGCATAATATTGAAATACAATCTTTTCATTCTGTACAGTTGCGGTTGTCTTGATTTGATTCCCGTCGATTGCCGGATATTCCTGGAACTGAATGGTCATTTGGGCAGCACCGGCCTGGAGTTTGGTTACGGATAAATGCAGTTGCCACAACCCTGCCAGCATCCCCAGCACGTAAAAAACAGCAGCAGTCCTGATCACTGTACGATTTTTCGTGAAGATGACGCGAATCCAAATCAGATGGAACCCGAGGACGAGCACAGCCGGGGCGTGAAGCACCACAAGTACGCCGCATAAGCAGGCGAGTGCTGCAAACAGCCAATTTCCTTTCATCCCATCACCTGCCTTTTACAAATCCACAAAAGGGCTGCCGGGAAACAGCCTTATTCTTTTTTCATTGCGCCCGGAAACAAAGATTCCGCTTTTTGCAGCAAATCCTCCAGTACATCGGAACCGGCGCCGTGTTCTTTCGCAACCTTGAACAATTGCTCAATTAAATCCGCTTTTTCACGGGCATGGATATCCAATGATTCCGGTTGAAAAGGGACATGTTCAACATGGACACCTGCTTTTTTGAATAATTCCGCTGCATAGGGGTGGATGCGATAGTCCCGGGCATAGTAAACCGATTTGATCCCGGCCTGGATAATCGCTTTTGTGCACTGGAGGCATGGATAATGGGTTACATAAATTTCCGCATCTTTTGTTGCCACCCCGAATTTTGCGCATTGAAGAATGGCATTCATTTCGGCATGGATCGTGCGCACACAGTGGCCGTCAATCACATAGCAGCCTTCATCAATACAATGCTCGTCCCCTGCAATCGAGCCGTTATATCCGCCGGCAATAATCCGTTTGTCCCTGACAATCGTTGCGCCGACTGCAAGCCTTGAACATGTGCTGCGATAAGATAATAAATGGCTCTGCGCCAAAAAATACTGGTTCCAGGATAACCGTTCCATAACTTCAACTTCCTTTCCTGCTTCTTCTATTCTTATAGTCTTATTGCACCGTAATCGCACTTTCAATATTGGCGTAAGTTTGATCGCCGATTCCCGATACATTTTTCAAATCTTCCGGTTTTTGAAAGGGACCGTTTTTCTCCCGGTACTCAATCATGGCGGCCGCTTTGGATGGGCCGATACCGGGCAGCGTCTCGAGGGCAGCCTCATCAGCCGTATTAATGTTCACTTTTTCCGCAGTCTGCCCGCCGCTGTCTGAAGCGGCTGAGGCGGAAGCGTCCGAAGAAGTTCCGGGGACCGGTTGCGCGGGCGCGGGATCTCCCTGTTTCGGCACCTGAATGACCATTTCATCTTTGACCTTCTGGGCCAGGTTCACCTGGCTCTGGTTGGCATTTTTCAGGAACCCGCCTGCTTTTTGAATCACATCGTATACGCGGTCTTCTGCGTCTGCTTTATAAATGCCCGGTTTTTTTACAGCCCCTTTTATATCCACAAAAATTTCAGCGGATGCCGGGTTTGCCGGTTGTGTGGCCTGCTGCCTGCTGCCCTCTTCCGCGCCGTTGCTTGCATCCGCCTTTATCATTGTATTTTCAACAGGTGCAGACGGCTGCTGATGGGCCATGCTTTTATTTTGGCTAAAATACAAAAATAATGCAATACCAATTCCGGCCGCCGCCAGGGCATACCAGAGATATTTTAATACCAATTCTTTCATTTTCAGATCACCTCACAGAAAATCCCGATCGGCACCCGCTCTCTGTTCTCCATGCATATCGGGCAGCCACGGGTCATATAGTATGATGAATGCATGTTAAACCAAATTGGCAGTTGAAGGAGGGTACCAGCGTGAAGCTTGGCGTTATTGGAACGGGCAATATGGGAAGCATCTTAATTGAAGCATTGATGAACGCGAAAGCCATCACTCCTTCACAGTTAACGATTACCAACCGTTCACCTGAAAAAGCTGTTCTCTTAAAAAAACAATACCCGGACATACAGGTTGCGCCTATAAAAGAAACGATTGAGTCGCAAGATCTGATTTTGTTATGTGTGAAACCGCTCGACATGTATCCGATTCTCAAACATTATGCCGCGAGCTTCAAGCCGTCCCAGTGCCTGGTAAGCATTACAAGCCCGGTCACCACGGAACAACTGGCGTCAGTTGTCCCCTGTTCATGCGTAAGAGCCATTCCGAGTATTACAAACCGGGCGCTTTCAGGAGCGATGTTAATCACTTACGGAAAACAATGCACAGCCTATTGGCGAAATGAAATAACGGCTTTATTTTCCCGCATATCACGCCCGATTGAGATTGATCAGGCCTCGATTCGGACTGCATCCGATATTGTCAGCTGCGGGCCGGCTTTTTTCAGCTTTTTAACACAGAAGATGATAGAAGGGGCAACGCATGTTACAGATATTGATGAAGATACGGCTGTTGCACTGGCTGCTGAAATGATCATTGGGATGGGGGAACTGCTGAAGAATAATTTCTATACTTTGCCTGCACTTCAGGAAAAAGTCACGGTAAAAGGCGGCATTACAGGGGAAGGGCTGAAAGTGCTGGAGCGAAAAGCAGAAGGCATGTTTGAGGAACTGTTTCAGGCGACACACGAAAAGTTCAAAGAAGATCTGGGGGCGGTTTCCCGGCAGTTCGGCATACAATCTTAAAATTCGCCAATTTTTTTCAAAGTCCTGCCTGTTTTTAAAATTTTTTATAAAAAAAGGAATGGCGCTGACCAAAAAATGCATGCCATTCCTGTTTGCCATTTTCTTTACGGTTTGATGCTGGAAAAAAAGATCCGTTCACTTTTCGGGTCCGGTGCTTCCCGTTTAAAATCGGCAGCGACTGTTTTTAATTCGAATCCGGCTTCAGCCAGCCAGTTCTGATAGACTTCAACTGCAAATGTCCGCTGCTTATGTAATTCTTCAAATCGGTCGTATTTGCCTGTGGCCTCGTCCAATACAAAAAAACTTAAATCATGTTCAACCGAGTGCGGGTGTTCACCGGGAAAGCTGTTCCAAATATAGGAAACCTCCCTGCCATTATCGGCAAATGTGTGGTTTTGAAACACTTCATCCATTTTATAAATCGAATGCACATCAAAAAGAAACAGCCCGCCCGGTTTCAAGGCATTGAATACATTTTTCAATGCAGCCTCCACTTCAGCTTCCGTGCCCAAATAATTGAACGAGTCGCAAAAAATCGTTACGATGTCAAAGTCATGCAAACCCGATAATGCGCACATGTTTTGCTGAAGCAGTGTAACCGGTGTACCGGATTCTATCGCTTTTTCACTCGCGACCGCCAGCATGTCTTCCGATAAATCAACGCCTGTCACATCATAACCGCTTTTGGCAAGGCGGATGGATAATTCGCCTGTTCCGCAAGCCAAATCCAGGACACGGCGGCCTTCTGTGTGGTGCCGCCGCTGTTCTTCCTTCACCCAGTCCAGCCAGTCATCATAAGGCGCATCATTCATTAAAGCGTCATACACATAGGCAAAATCTTCGTAGCTCATGACAATGCGCTTTGGATATTAACGGACGGCGCATCTCCCCAAAGCCTCTCCAAATTGTAGTAATTTCTTTCATCACGGTTAAAGATATGGGCAACAATATCCCCAAGGTCAATCAGGATCCATTTTCCTTCGTCGAAGCCTTCCATCCGCCTTACCGTGCACCCCGCTTCCTCCGCTTTTTCTTTTACTTCGCGGGCGATCGTCTGAATTTGTTTGTCGGAATTCCCATTGCAAATAAGAAAATAATCTGCAATTAAAGAAATTCCCTGCATATTTAAGACGACAATATCTTCTGCACGTTTATCATCACAAGCCTTGACGACGGTTTTTAATAATGCATCATTGTTCAAATGGATTTCCCTTCTTTCTTGAATATTAAATCATTGTATAATGAAAAGGTTTCCGGAAAAATTGCCTGCTGTTTGCCTGCCAGGAATTGGATGGTGTGGCCGGCCGCATACAGTACGGCTTCATCCAAATTTTTTGCAGCCAGTCTTCTGGCTTCTTCCACGCCCGGGAAACTGCGTCCCGGTTCAATATAGTCTGCCAGATAAATGATTTTTTCGAGCTTGGACATGCCGGCTCTTCCGGATGTGTGGAAACGGATGGCGCCAAGCACATCGCTGTCGCGGATGCCCGCTTCTTTTTCAACTAAATACGCGCCAACAGGGGCATGCCATAGTTCAGAGTGGAAAGCAAGCAATCTTTCATCCAGCTGTTGGTCCACTATGATTTGCTTCATTTCATCAGCCGGGCGGAATTTCGCATAATCATGAAAAATCGCTGCCAGTTCCGCTTTTTTTTCATCTTCATGATATTTTTTTGCCAGTTGTACCGCTGTTTTCATGACGCCAATCGTATGGGTATAGCGCCGTTCTGTCAGCTGCGCTTTTACCAATTGCAATGCTTTATCACGTTCCATAGATATGATGCTCCTTTATATACTCCCACACCGGATCAACAATTAAATATTTTACCGATCTTTTTTTTTGCAGGTGGTTACGGATCAGTGACGATGAGATATGAATTTCGGGTATTTCCACATATTGTACCGGATAGGGGGTGGCATGGGAGTATTTTGGCCGGTTTACACCAACAAATTGGACAAGCTGAACGAGTTCACCAATATTGCGCCACTTTGGCAGATACTCGATCATGTCCGCCCCAATGATAAAATAAAATTGTACATCCGGCTCCCGGTTCTTCAGCAGTACCATTGTATCATACGTATATGAACGCCCGGTTCTCTCCAGTTCAATTGTTTCGATTTTAAATGCAGGATTACCGGCAACGGAAAGCTCGAGCATGTTCAGCCGGTCCCTGCTCGTGACATCCGCAGGCTTATCCTTATGCGGCGGTTCCTGGTTCGGCATAAACCGGATCTCATCCAATTCCAATTCCTGCAACACTTCATTTGCCAAAATTAAATGCCCGAGGTGAGGAGGGTCAAATGTTCCTCCTAATATCCCCACTCTTTTTTTCTTCATGCTGCCCCACCTTAAGGAAGAACAATTTCTTTATTGTTTTTTGATTCTTTATAGAGGACGATCGTATGCCCGATGATCTGCACAAGTTCGGCATTTGTCCCTGAGGCTAATTCCTTGGCGACTGTTTCGTGATCATCTTCACAGTTTTGCAGTACACTGATTTTCATCAGTTCACGTGCCTCAAGTGCATCGTTTACCTGCTTGACCATATTATCATTGACCCCGCCTTTTCCCACTTGAAAAATCGGGTTTAAGTGATGGGCTTTTGCACGTAAAAAACGTTTTTGTTTGCCAGTTAACATAGAGTTCCTCCTAATTTGTCCAGTACAATGCTTTTCATTCTATCCGTATCGGGATTGATTCCGGTCCATTTCTTAAACGCAATTGCTCCCTGGTAAATAAACATGCCGAGCCCATTTTGCGTGCGGGCGCCGCGTTTTCTTGCTTCTTTTAAAATTTTCGTTTCAAACGGGTTATAAATAATATCGGATACGAATGTACCCGGCTTCACGTTTTCCAACGATACCGGTTGTGCTTCCGTGTCCGGATGCATGCCAACGGGTGTCGTCTGGACGATCAGTGTATACTCGCCCAATCGGGTTTCCGCTTCTTTTAAACCAAGGACATCCGACTGGCATGAAAAAGGGTTCGCCCTTTGGATCGCTGCCGCCCTTTCCACATTCCGGTTGCAGAGATCAATAGCCGCGGCGCCTTCTTTTGCGAGCGAATAATAGATGGCTTTGGCCGCCCCGCCCGCACCGATGACAAGCACTTTTTCTGTTTTTACATCCTTTCCGCTTTCTTCCCTGAACGCCTGAATAAAACCGGGCCCGTCTGTATTGTACCCGATCAAGCTGCCGCCCCTGCGCACAACTGTATTAACGGCGCCAATGGCTTCAGCAAGCGGGTCGATTTCATCCAAATAAGGCATGATTGCGGTTTTATGCGGAATTGTTACGTTAAAACCGGCGACCCCGATTGCTTTCATTCCTTTCACCGCCGTTTCCAGGTTTTCGGGCGTAATATGAAAAGCATGGTAATAGGCGTCATATTGCAGTGCCCTGAAAGCATCATTGTGCATCGCCGGCGATAAGGAATGGGCAATCGGATCTCCAATTACCCCGTATAAAGCTGTCAAAATTTCTCATCCCCCAGTATAACGGAAGAAAGACAGGAACAAAAATTCCCGCCTCCTCCCCCATTGTCTAAATCAATGACTTCCGGACCATGACCCGGACTCCTTTTGGCGCATAAGCTGCCACCACAGCGCCAGGATCATGTACGGTAATCCATCCGAGCCCCGAAAAGACAATATCCGTCTTTCCTTCTTTGATCGAAAATTCATGGCGCACCAGTTCAGGAAAATCGTCGAGCCGGTCATTTCCCGGCGGCTGCAGCAAATCTCCCAGTTGCCGTTCATATAAAGCATCCGCATTCTCAAGCTTGGTACGGTGAATATTCAGGGCATTGGAAACATAGCAGACAAATGAGCGCCTGCCGCCTTTGATATAATCAAATCTTGCCAGCCCGCCGAAAAATAATGTCTGCGCCTCATTCAGCTGGAAAACCATTGGCTTGATTTCTTTTTTTGGCGTAATCACCTTTAATTCATTTTTGCCGACAAAATGTGCCATTTGATGGTGGTTGATAATTCCCGGTGTGTCAAACAGGGCAGACCCGTCATCAAGCGGGATTTCGATCATATCCAGTGTCGTACCCGGAAAATAGGATGTTGTAATGAAGTCTTTTTCTCCTGTTGCCTGTTTGATGATGCGATTAATGAATGTTGATTTGCCGACATTCGTGCAGCCCACCACATAGGCGTCTTTCCCTTCCCGGTAATGGTCGATTGCTGCCATTGCCTCCGCAATGGCATGCCCCTTTGCTGCGCTGACCAGCAGCACATCAACCGGCTGGAGGCCAAACTCTTTTGCCTGCTGTTTCATCCACTGGATCATTTTCGCTCTTTTCACAGCTTTTGGCAACAGGTCCTCTTTATTCCCGATTAATAGAATCGGATTTTTCCCGACAAACCTCTGTAAACCAGGCAGCCAGCTGCCGTTAAAATCAAAAATATCGACGATTTTTACAATCAGCCCGTCCACCCGGCCAAGCTGGTTTAAAATTTTCAGGAAATCATCATCCGTCAGCGGCACATCCTGCACTTCATTGTAATGTTTCAGCCTGAAACATCGCTGGCAGATGATTTGTTCTTTCTCTAATGCAGATTTCGGGGCGTATCCCAATGCATCCGGGTCTTCCGTTTGGATGGCAACCCCGCAACCGATGCAGTGAACTTCCATTTTATCCAAATTTAATCCTCCCAAGTTAAATAGCCTTTTTTCTTAAACCATCCCATCATTTGCCGTTCAAGTTTGCGATTAAATTTTGTCACAAAACCATCCGACTGTGCAACCGGAACGACCAAAATGGTATAAAATCCGCTCCTGTTCCCGCCGAACACATCGGTCAGCAGCTGGTCGCCGATCACAACGGTTTCTTCCTTTTTGACATTCATCATCTCGAGCGCCTGGCGGAAAGCACGGCCCAGCGGTTTCCTCGCTTTATATAAAAACGGAATGCCGAGCGGATCAGCAAATGTTTTGACTCTGGTTTCGCTATTATTTGAAACAATTGTCACCTTAATATCATGTTTTTTCATATTTTGGAACCATTGGATCAGTTTTGGCGGCGCACTCGGCCTGTCCCATTCCACCAATGTATTATCCAAATCTGTAATGATTGCCTTTATGCCATGCTCCTTTAGTACTTTTGGATCTATATTCAAAACAGATTTCACTTGTTTTTTGGGCAAAAAATTTTTTAATAACAATCATGGACACTCCATTCATTCTACCGTTTCCTTCATGAGATGCAAATATCATTGCATGGTCATCCGTATTTTCCCCGTAATTTTAACATTTAATTTTACTTTATCATATCAATTCTGTGAAAATATTCAACTGAAAACATGAGAGACACGGATGGATGCTGCTTTTCGTGTCTTATTTGGTCCCTTTTTGCCCATCTCCGCGCTTTATGTCTGTTTGCCCCTCTTTCTTGTTCCGTGCCATGTCTTATCCATCGGTTCTCAAAAAAAATAACCGGCTCTTTAAAAGAGCCGGTCTTCTAATATTTTTTTGAAACAGACACAAAGCCTGGTTACCGCAGCTGCAGCCGGAAAGACAGCCGGGAACGAGGACAGACTTATCGGACAGCCAGTGCAGATTCAGCAGCCTCAAGCAGCAGATCCGCGATATGGACCGCGCGCACTTTTCCGCTTAACCCCTCGCGTTCAATTCCGAGTTTCATCTGTAGCAGGCATCCCGGATTTGCGGTTACAATCGTTGCAGCCTCTGTTGCTTTTGCATTCTCCATCTTATGGTCCAGGATTTGCATCGACATCTCTGACTCGACAATATTGTAGATTCCCGCCGAACCGCAGCAATGGTCGGCTTCTTTCATCTCGCGGTACTCAACATTTTCGATCGACTGCAGCAAGAGGCGCGGCGCCGAAAAAGTTTTCATGACATTCCGCAAATGGCAGGAATCCTGGTATGTCACCACCTGTTTCGGCAGGCTGAGTTTCCGCTTATGGAAACCAAGTTCAACAAGCACAGCAGAAATGTCCTTCATTTTACTTGAAAATGCTTGAGCCCGCTCCGCCCATTCCGGATCATCTTTTAACAGATGGCCGTAATCAATTAAATAAGCGCCGCAGCCGCCGGCATTAGAAATAATATAGTCCACTTTCAGGTCTTCGAAAGCCTGGATATTGCGGCGGGCAAGGTCCTTAGCCATTTCTTTTTCGCCGCCGTGGCCGTGAAGTGCGCCGCAGCATGCCTGGTTTTGCGGAATTACAATCTCGCAGCCGGCCAGCTGCAAGAGTTTCATCGTCGCATCATTCGTTTTCATGAACATCGTATCCATCAGGCAGCCTGTGAAAAAAGCGACCCGTTTTTTCACTTCTGTTTTGGGCGCCAAATGTGATGGCCGGTGCTTCATTTCTTTCATCGTCGGGATTTTCGGGAGCACTTTTTCCATGGAAGACAAATTGTCCGGCAGCAGTTTCAAAGCACCCGTTGCATGTGCCGCTTTCTGCAGGCCGGTCCGCTGGTAAAGCCCGATCAGCCCCGTTAAGAAACGCATCCGGTTCTGGTGCGGAAACAATTCTTCAAAAACCGTTTTCCGCAGCACTTTCACCGGCAGGGACTGCTTCTTTTTCTTGCTCTGCTGGATAATATCACGCGCTTCTTCCAGCAAATGGCCGTAATTGACGCCAGATGGGCATACCGATTCGCATGCCCTGCAGCCGAGACACAGATTCAAGGAATGCTCAACATCCTCATCCGGCTCAACCAGCCCGTCTACCACGGCTTTCATAAGCGCAATCCTTCCCCTCGGCGAATGCGATTCCTGAAATCCTGATTCAATATACGTCGGGCATGAAGGCAGGCAGAAACCGCAGCGCATACAGTTGAGCAGCTGGTCTTCATCCATTCTCTCTTTAAATTTCCGTTGAATTTCTTTTTGTTGTTCTGCTGTTATCAATTTGTCATCACCACACGGTTCGATTCTTTTGCAAATGCTTTTCCAGGATTGAGAATCTGATTCGGATCCAGTGCATTTTTGATTGCCTTCATGACTTCGATTCCGGTTTTTCCGAGTTTCCATTCTAAATACGGTGCTTTTGCCACGCCGACACCATGTTCACCCGTGATCGTGCCGCCAAGTTCAATCGCCTTTTGAAAAATTTCCGCAAAGGCTTTTTCCACCCGCTCCATTTCATCTTTGTCGCGAATATCTGCAAGGCAGGTCGGGTGCAGATTCCCATCCCCTGCATGTCCGAACGTCCCAATATTGAGCCCGTATTTTTCAGCAATCTCATTAATAGCTACGACCATTTTTGCGATTTCTGAACGCGGTACGGTCGCATCTTCCAATATCGTCGTTGGTTTCAGGCGGGCGAGCGCACTTAAAGCCGTTCTCCTTGCCGTCATTAAAGCTTCTGCATGTTCTGCCGATTGCGCGACCTGAACGTCGACTGCATGTTCCGCCCGGCAGATCTCAGCGATTTTTTGAATATCACGTTCGACTACCTCTTCCGGTCCGTCCTGCTCAATCAAAAGCACTGCCTTCACATTGGTCGGCAGCCCGATTTTCGCAAAATCTTCCACGGCTTTAAGCGTCGGCTGGTCGAGAAACTCAAGCGTTGTCGGAATGATCTTATTCGCAATAATATTGGAAACCGTTTGTGCACACGCTTCAATATCCTGATAGAGCGCAAGCATGGTCTTTTTCGTTTCCGGCATCGGTACAAGCTTTAAAGTCGCTTCTGTCAGGATGGCCAAAGTGCCTTCCGAACCAACCAGAAGCCGTGTCAGATCGTAACCGGCCACGTCCTTTGCAAGCTTGCCGCCGGTTTTGATCACCTCTCCGTTTGCGAGCACCGCTTCAAGCGCTATCACATAATCGCGTGTCACACCGTATTTCAAACCGCGCAGGCCGCCGGAATTCTCATTGATATTGCCGCCGATCGTCGAGATCTTCATCGAACTCGGATCCGGCGGGTAAAAGAGGCCCTTTGCTTCGACCGCTTTGATCATATCAAGTGTAACCACGCCGGGCTGTACCGTCACCGTTAAATTTTCTTCGTCAATTTCCAAAATTTTGTTCATATGCTTAAAAAGTAAAACAATGCCGCCTGCTACCGGGCATGTGCCTGCACAGAGATTCGATCCCGAGCCGCGCGGCACAATCGGAATTTTATGGGCATTACAGATTTTTACGATCTCTGTTATTTCTTCTTTATTGCGCGGCGCCACCACTGCATCCGGCATGGCCTGAAACTGCGGGCTTGCGTCGTACGAATACACAAGCCTGCCCGCGTTCGTGTCATCGTAGTTTTCCGGTCCGCAGATCTGTTTCAGCTTTTCTTTTATCTCCTTTGAAATCATTCCACCATCCCCGATCCGTAAAATATTCAACATTTTCACAAGATAAATATTGTTTTGTGCACGATTTTATGATATAGCTAAATGGAGAAGATTGGTATAGAGAAAGATACAAAGTTTTACCGGTTATTTTGCTATTTTTTTAGACTTTTATACAAAGAGGGTGGAGGACGATGCTGCTATCTCCAAAACTTGCCGGAAAAATTATTAATGAAGTCCAAACGGTGATGGATGAAGATATCATTGTCGTTGATGCAAATGGGATCATTATCGCTTCTACACAGAAAAACCGGATCGGAAACTTTCACAGGGGTGCGCAGATTGTGTTGCAAACGCAGGGAAAATTGTATATCGATGAAGTGATGGAAAAACGGCTGGAAGGGGTGCGCATGGGGATCAATATGCCAATCCAGTTTGAGGGCCGAATAATCGGCGTGATTGGTGTCACCGGCAGCCCGAAAGAAGTCGAACATTTTGCAGAGCTGATCCGCCGGTTGACAGAATTGATTATTCAGGAAACCGTCCGTACCGAACAGACACAGTCAAAAACGCGGGGCCTTGAAGCCTATTTCTACGAATGGGCGACCCTGCAGGCCTATGACCAGCATTTTGCCGAACGCGGAATGATGCTCGGAATCCCGGTGCAGTCGCCGCATATTTGTTGCTTCTTACAGCTGGGCGCGGCGCAAGCGACGGAAACCGAGATGTATGAGCGTTTGAAATATCATTTTGAAACCGGACAGGACATGATCGTACGCTGGGGGCCGGGGCTGTACCTGCTTCTGAAAGATGTGGGAGCGCCGTTTTCCGAGCAAAGACTCAATAAGCGGTTTGTTGTGTTTCAGCAAGCATTTTTGAAAAAATACGGACAAGCCTGTGCAATCGGTGTGGGCAAAACAGCCGGCACTTTTGTCATCCACCAGTCGTTCATAGAAGCGAAAAAGGCGTTAAAGGCGGCAGAAAAAAGCGGGGGCATTGTATTTTATCAGGACTTGCTTTTGGATTTGCTTGTGGAAGAAGTGTCTGAGGATTCGCGAAAAGCGTATTTGGAAAAAACGGCCGAAAAATTGCGGGGCCATGCCGGACTGTTGGAAACATTGCAGGCCTATCTTGCGAACAACCTGTCACTGAAAGAAACGGCCTTAGAGCTGCATGTGCATATCAACACGCTCCACTACCGGCTCAAGCAGATTACAGAGGTCACAGGCATTGACCCGAAAACAACAGAAGGAATTGCTTTGTTTTATTTGGCAGTACAGCTGGCGGAATGAACGATTGATCATCATGTTGGCAAAAATCCGCGAATCTGCAGGGTGCAGCAGCAGAAAAATGCGTTGTAAGCTGAAAAAGCCGGGCTTATCCCCGCCCGGCCTGCATTTTTAATCCTTACTTATTTTTGTCGCAGAACGCGCTCCAAAATACCATTAAGACAAAAGCAACAATGGAGGACACGAGTAATACAAGCCCCAACGCCCCCAGTCCCATGCCTTCAAAGCCACCTATCATGAAGCTGATCAATACAATGATGATGCCAAGAAATATAACGAGGATCGGCAATACATAAACCGGGATATTCATGAATTTCCCCAGGAAGTATCCGATAATCATAACCAATATCGTACATATCGCCGAGTAGATGCCAAACGCCATCTTCTCCCCCCTTTGCCATCACGGCTATTTCACTTCATACTGCCCCATCATCCCCAAATCTTCATGTTCAAGGATATGGCAGTGATACATGTAAATGCCTTTAAACGGGAACCGCATGATGACTTTTACCGTTTCGCCAGGATTGACAAGCACAGTATCTTTCCAGCCTTGTTCATTCAGCGGCGGTGTTTTCCCATTGATGCTGATGATTTGGAACTGGACGCCATGAATATGGAACGGGTGGACCATTTCTTTCGTTCCCATGGATGTTGACGCATTTTTGATGTTCCAAATTTCCACAGAATTCAATTTTACCTTCTCGTCAATACGGTCCATCTTCATCTGCTTGCCGTTGATATTGACGTCCGGTCCCATGCCTTTCATCACAAATGTCCGCGTCTTTACCGCTTCTGAAACCGGGATTTTATCAATCGTTGCCAGTTTTTGTGGAACACGATATTGCTTGTTGTCTTTGCCCTTGGCTTTGAAATACATCAGTGTTTCTTTGCCATTTTTCAGCTGCAATGTGCCGCCGCTTTCGAGCGCAGAGAAATCAACGAGAATTTCTGCACGTTCGCCGGCGGACAGTGTTAAGTTTTTCAATTTAACCGGTGACTTCAGCAACCCGCCGTCAGAAGCAATCTGTGTAAAGGTTTGCTTGCCGCTCAAGTGTAAATGATACGTTCTGCCGTTCGCCCCGTTTAGAATCCGGAGCCTGACAAGTCCACGTTTTACTTTCAATTGCGGCTTAACCGCGCCATTGACCAATTCGGTTGTGCCCTGAAAGCCGAACATCTGGTCATTCATGTCCAATTTATAGGACAACTGCCCGCTTTTATTGAAGCGGCGGTCCTGCAGTACGAGCGGGAAGTCATTTTTGCCATATTTGTTTGGAATATCGAGGCTTTCTGAGTTTTGATCATCAATATAAAATAATCCGGCGAGGCCTTTATAGACCTGTTTGCCTGTTTTCCCCATCGGATGCGGATGGTACCAGAGTGTGGCGGCCGGCTGGTTGACCATAAAGCTGACCTTCCATGTTTTGCCTGGCGCAATCTGATTATGCGGCCCGCCATCTGCTGTACCCGGTACCAGCAAGCCGTGCCAGTGCACTGTTGTCACTTCTTTTAATTTGTTTTTTACTATCATGTTGACCTGTTCTCCGCGCTTTACCCGGATGACAGGGCCAAGATAACTGCCATTATAACCATATGTGGTTGACATTTTCCCGGAGACAAATGACTTTTTCCCCTGTTGCGCGCTCAGAGTGAAATCCGCAACTTTTGGATCCGGGTTGGTATCTTTCAAGAGAGCGGGAACCGGGAGCGGGGGATGCTGTGCCGCTTTTTGCTTTGCGTTTTCTTTTACTTGCTGCTGATGGCTGTAAAAAAACGCCGCCCCGATCAAAATCACCAATATTACTATGCTTAAAATCCATCTTTTCCTGTTTTTCATCCTACCCCTGCTTTTTGCTTCAATTTATTCCACCCTTAACGGGCAGTAAGACTCCTGCCTCAAGAATCCAAGTTAAGAAGAAGATCGGCGGGAGATCAACTGCCCGTCGAAGGAAAACCCTCCACTGATGGAAGTTTCACTTTATCCCTTCTCGTATCATCTTAACACTTTTCTGCACAAAGGTTTTATTGTAAAAGTTTGGCCGTTTTGTGAACTTTTTTGTTAAAATGGATCTTTGTGTTATTTCATTTTTATCAGGGGTATAATATACATGTATAAAGAAGGAGGGATTTGATATGTTTGATCTTATGCCGTTCCATAAAGGAAATGAGGATGTTTTCGAACGTATGCTGAAGACCTTCAATGATATGTTTAACACAAATGGCCTGGCTCCGATTACCGGAAGCACCAACTCATTCCGGACAGACATCACCGAAAAAGATGATGCATATTATGTTGAGGCAGATTTGCCGGGATTTTCAAAAGAAGACATTACCATTGACGTCAACAACAACTATTTAACGATCCGCGCAAAACGCGACCAAGTAGAAGAAAGTAAAGACGAAAAAGGCAAAATGATTCGGCAGGAACGCCGCTACGGAGAATTCGTCCGGCAGTTTTATGTCGATAATATAAAAGAAGACGAAATCAGCGCCACGCTTGATAACGGCGTCCTGAAAATCAATATTCCGAAAAAGGCAAAAGAAGCGCCATCAGGCAAACGGATTCAAATTCAATAAATTACAAATCCCCTTCTCAAAGGGGATTTTTTTATGGATACCTATTATATAAAATGAACGAAACATTGCTACTCTGTTTCCCTCTGTAAAAAGGAGTAATCATGCAAAATGATGATGGGTCTTGATGCAAAAACTTAAGTTCATTTTATATAGCTGCTTCTTTTCAACTCACGCAAAAAAGGAGCCCGCTTTGTGGCCCCTTGCTTTATTCAGTTAATTCTTTTTTCATTTTTTTAAATTCTTCTTCCGTAATCTCGCCCTTTGCATAACGTTCACGTAAAATTTCCAAACTGCGGTCTTCTTTATGCTGCGGTGCAACATCCTTTACACTGAGTTTCTTGATTCCGATAACGATCAAGTATATGATCAAAACGAGAATCAGCAGCTGGGCAAACATGCTGACGATCCCAAATGCCCCCATCATGCCGTAACCTCCGTACATCATGCTGCAACATCCTTCCTGTAATTCCCTGTCCATTGTATAAAAAGATGTGGACAGGTATCTTCTTCATTATTACTTTATCACCTTTTTCTAAAAAAATCCTTCATGCTGTTTTTCATCATTGAAAAGCTAGTAAAGCACTGCCGGCCCTTGCCTTTATGGTATCGTCCATCCGTTTTTTGCTGCCCCTGCTTTTTTCCTGATTAGAAAATGGAAACTGAATGCTTTTTTGCAAATTCCCCTGTGTTTTCCTCTCGTTAATATTAGCATTATGCATTTTAATGCTAATAAAACCCTTGAAATGTTGTTAAATCAACGTTTCAGGGGTTTTTTCGTTTTTATGTATTTTGCAAAATTGAGCAAGATAATGCACTAATTTGGGGCCACTGGGCCCAAGTTGGGGCCAAAAAAAATAATAGCATGGGTGAAGGAATGGAAAGAAAAACACTGCTAGCATGGTATTTAAAAGATGATGATATAAGTGGGATATGTTATGTTAGGGTTGAAGTTATAATTTAAGAAAAAAAAGCATTGGTAAATAATCTTACCGATGCCTTTTTAGTTTTGGTCTACTATGCTTTTCCTTATTATTTACATACTTTTTATGAAGTTTATAGAGGTATTCTCCCACTTTCTATAATTTCATCAAAATGTTCCGTACTCAATATGTGTGGAGTGCTGACGATAGTATAAATCACAAAAAAACATGAGATGTAGTGGTGCATATTTTTATTAAATACATTATTTTTATTCTTCATCTTGTAATATAGAATCTTGAAAGTTTGAAGCCATATTTACATGTAATCTTGCAGTTTCATCAACACTAAGAAAATCGATACGATTATTGGGTAACTTTCTTACTTTTGAAAGCCCTTCTGCAATTCTTCTCACATTAACTAAATTCATCTTTCCCTCGATAAACTGCTCTGCTGCTATATGAAAATTCCTCTCAAATTCTTGCCGTGTTTTGGGTGTATCCATTGGTTTTATATTCATCTGTTTATCTCCATTTTATATTTCATAAATTTCACGGTTTTCCCGATCAATTATTAACCAAGTGTTTTCATATTTAATTAGCCATAGCAATCTCCATAGGGTCAAATTCAATCTCTTTGCCTTTTGTTTCGATATTAGGAGACGCGATCCTTCTCGAAGTGGTAAACCTAATTTATTTACACTGCCGGAAATTAATCACTACTATAACATGGTTACCATTGGAGTGATGTCAAGAAAAATGGTCTTCCAAAGAAAAAAGATTTTAAGAGATCAAAAAAGTCTAATTCCTCCACATTTTTATCGAGGAATTAGACTAATGATCTTCAACAGTTGCGCCCATTTGTGTAATAAATAAAAATATCAAAACACTGATTCATAAATAGGAAAAACGTTGTACCTTTATTTCTTTTTAATCCAAAATTTAATGACCGGACCATCTTGTTCTGTTTTTAAGATAGTATGTCCTGCGTTTTTCGACCATGCAGGTAAGTCATTTAATGTTCCTCTGTCTGTTGCATGAAGTTCTAAAATCTGATTGCTTTCAATTGTCTCTATACCCTTTTTTAATTTTACAATAGGCATAGGACAAGTTAGACCTGTAACGTCAACAACTTCATCCACTATTATATCATTTTCATCTTGAATAATCGTTTCACCTAAGTCATTCGTTGTTGTTTCCACATCAACATGAATATTACTACCATAGACAGATGAATATGTTTTCCAACCACCATCAACATTTTTGACATGGTATCCGTTATTTTTCAAAATTCGACTTGCTAAATATCCTCTTAAACCAACTTGACAGCTGACATAAACTGTTTTGTCTTTTGGAATTTCATTTAATCTCTTTCTAAGATCATTTAATGGAATATTGATAGACCCTTTAATATAACCAAATTCACGTTCCATCGGTTCACGGACATCAATTAATAGCCCACCATCATCAATTGTTTTATCTACCTCATGCCATTGAATATGTTCTAACTCTCCTTCGAGTATGTTTGTCGCCACATAACCTGCCATATTAACAGGATCTTTTGCGGAAGAATATGGAGGTGCATAAGATAGTTCTAGATTGGTTAAATCCTCCACTGTTAATCCACCTTTGATAGCTGTTGAAATGACATCTATTCGTTTTTCAACTCCATCTACCCCTATGGCCTGCGCTCCATATATTTTACCTGTTTCTTTGTTAAAAATAAGTTTTAATGAAATTTGTGCAGCCCCCGGATAATAGCCTGCATGTGAACTTGGATGGATATGAAGAACCTCATAAGGAGTTCTAATCCTTTTTAGTGTCTTTTCATTGTTTCCAGTTGAAGCCACCGTTAAATCGAAAACTTTTGCCACTGATGTACCAAGTGTTCCTTGATATTTCTCTTTTTGTCCCATCATATTTTTCGCTGCAATACGACCCTGTCTATTTGCTGGTCCAGCTAGAGGAATCGCTGTTTGATTACCATTAATATAATCCACTACTTCTATTGCGTCTCCTACAGCATAAATGTCCTCGTTTGAGGTTTGCAGATATTCATTTACAATAATATGACCGCGTGGACCTAATTCAAGACCAGCATTTTTCGCTAATTCATTTTCAGGTCTTACTCCAATAGAAAGAATGGTCATATCTGTATCTACTGTTGTCCCATCAGATAAGATTATTTTCTTTCCATTATCTGCAAAAGATTGTACACCATTCTCTAAAATTAATCGTACACCTTTTTCTTTTAGATGGTGGTGCAAGATACTTGCCATTTCATAATCGATAGGTGCCATTACTTGGTTTGCCATTTCAATAATCGTGACTTTAATCCCGCGTTCTGCCAAGTTTTCTGCCATTTCAATACCGATAAAGCCACCACCGACAACAACTGCTTGTTTTGGTTTTTGTTGATCTACATAGTTTTTGATTTTATCCGTATCTGGAATATTTCTTAGGGTAAATAATGTCTCATTTTCCTTTAGACAGGGAATTGGGGGTATAATTGGTCTAGCGCCGGGTGATAACAATAATTTATCGTATGTTTCTTTGTACTCTTCACCATTTCGCAAATTTTTAATCGTGACTGAATGATGATCAGGATTAATACTCACTACTTCACTCAGATTACGAATATCCATGTTAAATCGTTCCGACATACCTTCTACTGTTTGTACTAATAATTTACTTCTGTCTGTAATGGTTTCCCCAATATAATATGGTAAACCACAGTTGGCAAATGAAATATATTCTCCACGTTCAACAAGAATAATTTCTACGTCTTCACTTAATCTTCTTAACTTCGCTGCTGCTGTGGCCCCGCCTGCAACTCCACCTATGATGATTACTTTTTGTGTCATGGTAAAATCCTCCTGATGTTTTATTCACAATTTTCAAATACCCTATAAGGTATAAATTAAAGCAAAAAAATTTTTAAAAGAGTATGGTTTCAAAAGCTTGCAAGTAAAACAAACTAAGCTGAATTCAGCTTGCAAGCATGATATCTTTACGTGTAAATTAAAAAGTTAGTGTTACATCAGCATCTTTCGCAAATTGTAGGAATGTTACAGCTCCACCGACTTCAATCCCATCAACAAACACTTCTTCTCCAAGTCCCATTACATCCATAGTCATTTGACAGCCAATCAATTTAACTCCTAATTCTTGTGCCATTGCGAGTATGTCAGGAATAGAAGGAACATTTGCCTTTGCAAATCCTTCTGCAAAATGTTCTTTTCCTTCTGGCATAGGTAGTTGTTTATTCGCTTCTTTATGAATTAAGTTTAATCCTTCAAAGGTAAAGAAAATAGCTACCTCTTGATCCATTGAAGCTGCTGCTGTTGCAATATTAAAGACTTTATAGGCATCGAATAATCCACCATTGCTTGCGATAATTGCTACTTTTTCACTCATTATTATGCCTCCTATTTGGTCATGTTATTAAAGATTAATATTTTATTATGTCTTTATTTGACCTTGTTATTAAAAATTATTAAATACCCATATTACTATCTAGGTATGAAGCCAACAAAGAATATATTAGGAATTTTAAATTCATTGTTTTATACCTGTAAGGGTATTATTTTTTCTGAAAAATTTATTTAGTTTCACTTTCCCAAGCAAGCATTCCACCAATCAAGTTAATCACGTTATATCCGTAGCTTTCAAGGAATTGCACAGCACGACTACTTCTGCCTCCTGAATGGCAAACAATGATATATTCTTTTGATTTATCTAATTCATGCATACGAAACTCAATTAATCCTAATGGAATGTTTACTGCACCTGAAATTTTTCCAGTTGCAACTTCATGAACTTCACGAACATCAATGATATTTATTGTTTTTCCTTCGTTTATTAATTTTTCAACTTCTTTTGCTGTGATTTTATTCATCTAAAGGTTCCTCCAATTATTTTGTTTAAGACCAAGCATTCATTCCACTCTTAACATTTGTAACTTTTGAAAATCCTAATTTCTTTAAGATCTTACTCGCCTGCCTACTTCTCATTCCACTTTGACAGATCACGATTACTTCTTTTTCCCTTGACAGTTCTTTCTCCGCTTTTTGGGCGAGTTGATTAAGAGGGATATTTTTAAAGCCTCTAATATGATTTCCCTTATACTCTTCGGGTGTACGAACGTCAACAAATTGTTTGTTTTTGTCATTTAATTCAGCTTTTAAGTCTGTTGTTGAAATGTTGTTAACCCCTTTTGTTGGCAAGTATCTTTTGAATAAAAAGAATAGAAATATTGCAATAACAAGATAATTAACATAGTCCATTTGGTAACCTCCCAGATGTAATTCACACTATATACCCATATAGGTATTTTTAAAGTTAAAAAAATATCCTTTTCTAACGACTTTTTACTAGCAAGTTAACTGCTTCCTGTATTAATTCTTCCGTATTTTTTCCCCCTTGTTCATTAGTTTCTTGAACGCAATTAACTAAATTGGAACTTACGATTACCCCAATCGTACGATCAATGGCGGTTCTAGCTGCAGATAGCTGTGTAATAACCTCTTTGCAGTCCTTATTTTCTTCCATCATTCTTATAATTCCTCTCACTTGACCTTCAATACGTTTCACTCTATTTTTCATTTGAACATTGTAATCCATTGTTTTGCCTCCTTAACATTTAGTTCCTATTTTCAAGGAATTTTCCTTTAAAAATAAATGGTGATGTTTAGAATTAACAATAGTATATCCAACAACACAAAAGCCCTTTTTCCTAAAGAAGCGTATTCCAATATTTTTTTCAAGAAGATTTGATACAATTAAGTGTAAATCACTATTTGGAATTTCGTTGACATTTCTGTTTAAATAAGAAATAGGAATATTCATCGTGCCTTCAACTGGGTTGTTGTGCGATTCATTGTAATCTCTTATATCAATTACCTTTATTTTATCTAAATCAAGGTCCTTCAAATTGATACAATGAACACCTGAAACTGGAAAATATCTTTTATATAAAACAAAAGTTAAAATTATTGTCATTAAAAGTAAAAATTCCATTTAATCCTCCTTCAAATAACAACTATCGTTGACAGGTTTTATAATATACCCCGATAGGTATAATGTCAATAGGACAAATTAAAAAGTTTACTATAAACCCAGATTACGAAAGTAAAATAGTAATTTAAAATAAAAAAAGGGCCCCATCCTTTGGTATAATTGATTTTGAGGAAAAAACAATAACCAAGAAAGGGGGCACCTTTAAGGTGAATTATATCATTCCTGTCTCAAGAATTAAATATGAATTCAATTTAAAGAATAGTACAAAATTTAGTGGCATCCTCCCATTTCTGCAATTTCTGGAACGGATGAAAATCCAGCAGACTTTCCG
>NZ_KB893980.1:38534-97596 GCF_000374345.1 Heyndrickxia acidiproducens DSM 23148 | reverse complement strand
CCCGTGAGCCCGGGAAATCAAAGGGAACGGTCGATCATGGGGCGCGTGAAAGCCCATGAGCCCGTAAAATTGAAGGGAATGGTCGTTCATAGGGTAAATGAAAGCCCATGAGCCTGGGAAATAAAGGGAACGGTCGTTCATAGGGTAAATGAAAGCCCGTGAGCCCGGAAAATTGAAGGGAAACGGTCGATCATCAGGCAAATGAAAGCCCGTGAGCCAAGAAAATAAAAGTGAACGGGCTTTCATGGTTCGTATGAAACTCCCCGGCCACGGAAAAACGAAACGGCCGGTCGCTCATCGCATCATAAAAGCCCGCCACACTGTGAGCGGGCGGGGCAAAAGTATTTAAACCAGTAAAATTACCACAAAATAAACCGCCATTGCAGCCAGGCCAACCGGCACCCCGAACTTCGCCCACTCCTTGCTTGTGATCTTTAACTTTCCGGCTGAAATAATATTCGGGATATTGCCTGGTACCAGCATACCCCCGCTGATCAAGAGGCCGAGCAAAATTGCCTGCACGGTCTTATCCGTCATCTTCGTGCTGATTTCAGCCGCTGCAAGTGTCGCATTGTCAAGAACAGCAGAAATCATGTTGATCCAGTACAGGATAAACGGGTTTAAATCCAATAAAAAGCGGTTAATCAGCGGTTCAAATCCGGCGCCAAGCAAAGTCAGCCCCATGACAAACAAATAAATTTTCACTGTTCGTAAAATAATTTCCGAATACGATTCACGATTCCGTTTATTTACAAGCCCGTTGTCTAAAGGTACAGGGTGAATCAGAAGCGCTGCAAGGACGCCAAAAATCACAACGGCTGAGATCACTTCAGGACCAATTAAGCGCAGCAGGTAAAAGAAATCTTCATTTAACTTACTGATGGCAAGTGTCGAAAGCGGTTCGCCAATCGGGGTAAGCGCAGCACCGAGCCCGATTGAAAAGCAGGACAAAACCACAAGTTGCACTTCCGCTTTCCGGTCCAGCTTTAAGACACTGACGACCACTACCAGAATCAAGGCAGCAATAATCGCGGTCACAATGCTGGAAAGCAAACCTAATATGATAATAATCAAGGCTGCCAGGAGAGGAAACGGCAACGAACGGCTAATGCCGGAAATCACTTTCTCAAGCGGTTTTTCAAGCCAGCGGAATAAAAGACCGGCAATCAGCACTGCAAATGTTATTTTCACAGGATCCTCCAAAGCTTTCTCTACAAGCGGCTTGTCCAATACACCTCCGGCAATCGCGGCAATCCACCCCATGAAAAATAAAAAGACTTCCAGATTGTGCTCGACAACAGGGACTGAAAAAGGCAGAAACAACACGAGCGCCAAAATAATTAATAAGCCGGCAATCATCTACTCATCCTTTCTAACTTCAAAATCTCTTATGTATTGTACGTATATTTTAGCATAAATATCAGGCAGCTTTGTTTACGGCAAGCCGGCCCGGGCAAAATTTTGAAGAGCCTTAACATGTTGCTGAAAAGTCTTTACACTTCTTTTCTCCCAGCCGGAAATTTTCTTCACAAAATAAAAGGACAAATCACAAAACAGGGTGTTTGCCTATATACTATTACAGTTAATAAGAGATCTGAAAAAGTGATTATGGAAACACCGGTGCATTAAAAAGCCGGGGAATATCAGGAAGGATGGGTCGCCATGTGCGGAATAACCGGATGGGTTGATTTTAAAAAAGACTTGCGCGGCGAAGCGGAAACCTTGTCAAAAATGACGGAGACATTGAGTAAACGCGGGCCGGATGATACAAATATTTGGCTCACACAGCATGCTGCATTCGGCCATAAACGGCTGGTGGTGGTGGATCCTTTGTGCGGCGTCCAGCCGATGATCCGCGAAAAAGCAGGATTTACTTATACGATTTGCTATAACGGCGAATTGTACAACACGGAAGATTTGCGGGCCGAACTATTAAAAAAAGGCTATACGTATCAGGGACATTCCGATACAGAAGTGCTGCTGACTGCCTACATCGAATGGGGCGAAGCGTGCGTTGACCGTTTAAACGGCATTTTTGCCTTTGCTGTGTGGGACGGGAAAAAAGATCAGTTATTTGTCGGCCGCGACCGCTTAGGAGTGAAACCATTTTTTTACAAAGAGCAGGGAAGCGGTATTTTATTTGGTTCGGAATTAAAAGCAATTCTTGCACATCCCCATGTAAAGGCGGAAGTCAGCTATGAGGGATTAGCAGAAGTGTGGGGGCTCGGGCCATCACGGACGCCGGGCACGGGCGTGTTCCGCGGCGTAAAGGAGCTGCGGCCGGCACATGCAATGGTTTTTTCAAAGAACGGAATAAAGGTTTGGCGATATTGGAATGTAAAAAGCGAGAAACATACGGATTCTGCTGATGAAACGGCTGAAAAAATCCGCGCATTGTTTCAGGATACAGTTGTCAGGCAACTGGTTTCCGATGTGCCGGTCTGCACGTTTTTATCCGGCGGTGTGGATTCCAGTGCAATTACCGCCGTTGCCTCCAATTATTTTAAAGAACAGGGCAAAGGCAGGCTCCATACTTTTTCCATCGATTATGAAGAAAATGACCGTTATTTCAAGGCGAATACTTTCCAGCCGAATGCCGACGGGCCGTGGATTCAAAAAATGTCAGAAGCGTTTGATACGGTCCATCATAACTGCGTGATTAGCCAGGAAGACCTGGCTGACTATTTAAAGGAGGCCGTGATTGTCCGCGATATGCCGGGGATGGCGGATGTTGATGCTTCACTGCTCTGGTTTTGCCGCGAAATTAAAAAAGATTTTGTGGTCAGCCTTTCCGGCGAGTGTGCAGATGAAATTTTCGGCGGCTATCCATGGTTCCGGCGCGAAGACGACTTGAATCGTGAGGGATTTCCGTGGATGCGGTCGCTCGATGAACGCGTCAGCCTTTTAAAAGAAGGCTGGCAGGAGAAACTGCAATTAAAAGACTATGTGATGTCAAAATATGAAGCCTCGGTTGCGGAAACCCCGCTCCTTGATGGAGAAACGCCACTTGAAGCAAAGCGCCGCAAGCTGTTTTACATCAATATGCTCTGGTTTATGACAACGCTGCTTGACCGCAAAGACCGTATGAGCATGGGGGCGAGCCTTGAAGTGCGCGTGCCATTTGCCGACCACCGGATTGTCGAATATGTGTGGAATATTCCGTGGGATATGAAAATGTACGGGGACAGGGAAAAAGGAATTTTAAGAAAATCGCTGGAAGGCATATTGCCGGAAGAGATCCTCTACCGTAAAAAAAGCCCGTATCCAAAAACGCACCATCCGGCATATACCGCTGCAGTAAAACGCTGGCTGGGTGAGATCCTCGAACAGAAAGACTCGGTCCTGTATGAATTTTTACACCGCGATAAATTGAAAGAACTGGTGGAAACAAACGGGGAAGCGTTCCAGACACCATGGTTCGGCCAGCTGATGACCGGACCGCAGCTGCTTGCGTATCTTGCGCAAATCCATCATTGGTTTGAAACGTACAAGATCGATATCAAAAATTAACTTGGTTTCATTAAGACGCAGAAAAAGCAGCGGGTACTGCGAAATCGTATGTGCCCGCCGCTTATCTTTTTTTCAACATTTTTTTAGCAGCCGAATGTGGTTCTTGCATTTTTAAGACTTGCCGAATAATGCCTTTGTAAATCGGATCCATTCCTTTGCTGCAAACGAAAGGTATTGGTGTTTCGGCCAAATGATCGCAAGGTTCCATGGAATGACCGGTTCAGTAAGATTGATAATTTTTACGCGCTCCGGGTTGAAGGCATGGCAGATCGTTTTCGGGAGCAGGGCTATTCCAAGGTTGGAAGCAACGAGTTCGCTGATCAAATCCCACTGCGTACTTTCGTAAATAATATTTGGTTTAAATCCGAGGCGCAGGCAATCCTGAATAATCTGGTCATGCAAGGCAAAATCTTTATGGAAGAAAATAAACTCTTCCTCTTTTAGCTGTGAAAGCGTTACACTGTCCCGGGATGCAAGCGGATGGGACGGGTGCAGCAAAAGGACAAGCTGGTCATGGACAAATGAAAAATGGTCAAACAGTTCATTGTCAACCGGCATTACAACGGCGCCAAGATCCAGTGTGCCGTTTTCAACATCATGGACCACCTTCTTGGTGACGTCTTCCACAAGCTGGATTTTGATATGCGGGTAGGTTTTATGAAACTCGTCAATCACACGGGGAAAATAGCGTGAACCGATCATCGGCGGCAGCCCGATGCGGATCGTGCCTTTTTTCAGTGTGACCACATCATTGATCTCATCCGTCAACTGCTGGAACGATTTAAGTGTTTTTTGAGCCTGTATAAAGACAGCCTTTCCGGTATCGGTTAAAACGACCGTTTTCCCTGACCGGTTAAAAAGCTGGATGCCGAGCTCATCCTCAATGCTTTTGATCATTTTGCTAATCGTTGGCTGAGATACATAAAGTTCCTCGGCGGCTTTTGTGAAGCTGCCGTGGATGGCAACGGAAACAAAGTACCGCAGATGCTGAATGTCCACTCAAACCCCTTCTTTCTATAGATTAATTGCATGCTCAGTATTCTATATATTCATTTTACCTATAAACAGGCGCGGGGTAAACTAGTTATAGAAGGTGAAAACATTGAAAAAGATTGCGTTAGGTGTTTTACAAGTAGCAGGACTATATTTGTTTGCTAAGGTCATGGGGATGGCGGCAAAATATCTGCATCTCCCGCTGCCGGGCAGCATGCTGGCGATGGTTGTTCTCTTCCTCCTATTACAATTTGGCATTGTTAAAATGAATTGGATCGGGATTGGGGCAAATTTTCTATTAGCGGAGCTGCTGCTTTTTTTTATTCCATCCGCAGTGGGCATTATCAAATACAAGAGCCTGTTGATGAAAAGCGGACTGGAAATCATGATTGTGATTATCATCAGTTTGGTCACCGTCATGGCCGGATCGGGGTGGATAGCAGATAAAATTGCAAATCGAAGGAGTGTGAAAGTGCGTGGTCATTAAAATAGTATGCCTGGTCCTCACCATTTTGAGTTATTGGATTTTTAAAAAATTATACGGGAAATTTAAGAAAATCTTTGTTTCCCCGCTTCTTGTGACACCGGTCCTGCTGGCAGCATTTTTGCTAAGCCAGGATATTCCGTATCGGGAATACCAGAAAGGCACAACAATTTTATCGGATTTGCTGCAGCCGGCAATCGTTGCCTTTGCTGTGCCGCTTTATCAGAACTTCAAAGTAATTCAGAAAAACGCGGCGGAAATTTTGATTGGAATTGGCGCCGGCTGGCTGATGGCGATTTTTGTTTCATCCAGTATTGCTGCGCTTTTTCATTTTAGTAAAACCCTTGTACACAGCTTAATTCCGTTTACCATCACAACGCCAATCGCGATGGGGGTTTCCGAAAAAATCGGCGGCGTTCCAACGATTACGGCAGTGTTTGTGATCATCAATGCGATTATCGGTTCAACCCTTGCACCGTGGCTTATTAAAAGCCTGCGCATTAAAAATGAAATTGCCCACGGTGTCCTGCTTGGCACCAGTGCAAACGGGATTGGCACATCAAAGGCGTTTGAGTTGAGCTCCAAGTCAGGTGCAATTTCGAGCGTCAGCATGATTATCGTCGCAGCGATTTCAATCTTTGCCACGCCATGGATGGTTTCCCATATTATTCATTGACCTTTTCCGCATAAAATCTTCTCTTTCCAGCAAAATATAGATTGTAAAGCGGAAAGGAGAATCAATATGGGCAGACAAAAATACGGCAACCAGAATGCCGAAAGAAATAAAAATGCAAAGCTTGGCAATGAAATCAGCGAAGAACTGGTTGAATTTTCAACCGGAGGCCATGATGAGGTAGACCAAAAAAAGAAAAAGGGAATACGCAAATAGGGGCGTTTGCACCTGCTTACGAAGCCAACCTGATGCCGGGTTGGTTTTTTGCATGTTTTCACTGTATTCATAAAATCATTTTGGCAGGCGTGGAAAATATAAAAGAAAAAAGCTACAATGTGAATAATGAGATGTCGAAAAGGAAGGAAGCAGGCATGGAAACATTTGAGCTGGTGATACTTGAAACAAGCGATATTCACGGGAATATTCTGCCAATAAATTATGGGACAAACAAGGCCGCGGCTGTTGGACTGGCAAAAATCTCCACTTTGGTCAAAACAGAACGCGCCCGGCAAAAGCATGTACTGCTTCTTGATAATGGCGATCTTATCCAAGGGACGCCGCTTACCTACTATTATGCAAGGACTGATTCAAAAGCGCCCAACCCGATGGTGCGTGCAGCCAATGCGTTGCAGTATGATGCAGCAGTGCCTGGAAACCATGAGTTTAATTACGGGCAGGAGCTGTTAATGGGGGTGGTGAAAGAATCCCATTTCCCGTGGCTGTCCGCCAATATTTTAAACGAGCAGACAAGAAAGCCTTATTTTGGCCGCCCCTATACCATGAAAGTATTTGCGGAAGGGTTAAAAGTAGCAATACTGGGCCTGACCACTCCTTATATTCCAAACTGGGAGCAGACCCAGCATATTCGCGGGATGTTGTTTGCCGACCCTGTTGAAACGGCAAAACGGTGGGTGAAATTTTTGCGTGAAAGAGAACAGGCAGATATTGTCATCGTCTCTTACCATGGCGGTTTTGAACGGGATTTGGACAGCGGTGAGCCGACGGAGGACTTGACAGGTGAAAACCAGGGCTACCAGCTGTGCCGGGAAGTGCCAGGAATAGATGTGCTTTTGACCGGGCATCAGCACCGGATGATTGCAGGCAAAGCAATCAACGGGGTGACAGTGATGCAGCCGGGCAATAATGGCAGAGCACTTGGAAAAGTTGTATTGCAATTGGAAAAACAGGAGGGACACTGGCGCTGCGCACAGAAGAGATCAGAACTTTTGCCTGTTGAAGCAGCAAAAGCCGATCCTTCGATTATTGCCCTTGCCAGACCGTATGAAGAGGCGACACAGGCCTGGCTTGACCAGCCAATCGGTAAAATTGAAGGGGATATGCTCGTGCATGACCCGATGGAAGCCCGTTTGAAAGATCACCCCCTGATCGAGTTCATGAATCGTGTGCAAATGGATGCGGCCGAGGCGGATATATCATGTACAGCGCTATTTGACAACCAATCGCCAGGTTTTCCTGAAAACGTGACAATGCGGGATATTGTCTCTAACTATATTTATCCGAATACCTTTAAAGTCGTTCGGATTACCGGTATGGATATGAAAGCAGCGCTTGAGCGATCAGCCAGTTATTTTAAAACGGACAGCGGCGGGAATATTGAAGTCAATCCTGCTTTTTCGAACCCGAAGCCGCAGCATTACAACTATGATATGTGGGAAGGCATTGACTATGTGATTGATATATCAAAACCTGTCGGCAAGCGGATTGTCAAACTGGAATACAAAGGAAAGCCCATTGACCCGGCCGCTGAATATGAAGTCGTAATGAATAACTACCGGGCCGGCGGTGGCGGCGATTATTTGATGTTCAAGGGAAAGCCCGTTGTAAAAGATGTGCAAATCGATGCGCCGGAACTGATCGCCAACTATATTCTGGAACGGAAAGTGATTCGGGCAACGGTGGATCACAATTGGAAAGTGATTTTTTGATTTGCGGGAAGGAAACACGGGGTTTTCAAACCCGTGATAAATTCCCACACCGTCTTTTGTTTGAATAGATATCGTCCTTTCAGAAAGGGAGTGGATTTTAAATGGCAAAAGTTGCAAAAACAAACGCGATGCGGCTGCTGGATACCCATAATATCCCGTACGGCATGCTTTCTTATGACCATGAAGACGGGAAAATTGACGGGCTGAGCGTTGCGACAAAAATCGGCCAACCGCTTGAAAAAGTATATAAAACACTGGTTACGCAGGGAAACAGCCGGAATTTGTACGTGTTTGTCATTCCGGTGGCAGCGGAACTCGATTTAAAAAAAGCCGCCAAAGCAGCCGGCGAAAAGAAAATTGAAATGATCCATGTCAAAGACATTCGAAAATATACCGGCTATATTCGCGGCGGCTGCTCGCCCATCGGCATGAAAAAGAGCTACCCGACCTTCATTGACGAAAGTGCCGGGCAGCTTGATGAAATCATTGTAAGCGCCGGGAAAATCGGTACCCAGATTATCCTTACGCCCCAAAACCTGCTGGCGGCGGCTGATGCGCAATTTGCTGATTTAACGCAGTAAAAACCAGGCCCGGCTTAGATAATAAAGGCGGCTAAGGCGGGTCCCGGTTTTTTACAGCTATGAAAAACGGCGCTGAAAAGCTATGTAAAGAAAAGATCTATGATGAAATCTAATCCTCTTAATCCGACTTGACAGATAAGAATAATCTTATTAACATGATAATGTTATAAAAAAGGAGGGGAATTTGTTGAATATTTTATACATTGTCATCAATCTTGCGGTATTCGTTGCATTGATGGCAGGTTTGTATGCCATGCAAAGAAAGCATGTTTCGTTTTCAAAACGGGTTTTCTCTGCGCTCGGCATCGGTATTATTTTTGGGATCATCATTCACTTCTTATATGGCACGGCATCTTTTGTCACTGGTCATACGATTGACTGGTTAAACATCGTCGGCAGCGGTTATGTTAAACTGCTGCAAATGATCGTTATGCCGCTTGTTTTTATATCGATTATCGGAGCTTTTACAAAACTGAAGCTGACAAAAAACATAGGAAAAATCAGTTTCCTTGTGATCGGTATTCTGCTTGGCACAACAGCAGTTGCCGCTGCGCTTGGGATCGGTTCCGCGCTTTCATTTGGCCTGGACGGGATCCAATTGTCGCAGGGCGCAGCTGAAACAGCCCGGAATGCGGAATTGAAAACGAGTATGGCAAACGTCCAAAATATGACAATTCCGCAGCAGATCGTTGAATTACTGCCAGGCAATCCATTTGCTGATCTAACCGGTTCACGGCCGACTTCAACGATCGCCGTCGTCATCTTTTCTACAATTATCGGGATGGCCTATCTCGGGGTGAAACGCAAACAACCGGAGCAGGCGGTACATTTTGCGAAAATTGTAGACACCTTCTACACGATTATAATGCGCGTTGTTACACTGATTTTAAGATTAACGCCTTACGGGGTGCTTGCACTGATTACGAAAGTAACGGCATCAAGTGATTACGGCGCAATTGCAAAACTGGCAAAATTCGTCATTGCGTCATACGCGGCGATCATCATCATGTTCCTGATTCACTTGCTTTTGATCAGCCTTGCAAAACTCAGTCCGGTACGCTACGTGCAAAAAGCCTTGCCGACGTTGACATTTGCTTTTACGTCTCGTTCAAGTGCAGGAACTTTGCCGCTTAATATTGAAACACAGAAGAATCGTTTTGGTGTTTCAGAAGGAATTGCTAACTTTTCCGCATCTTTCGGCCTTACCATTGGCCAAAACGGCTGCGCCGGTATTTATCCGGCAATGCTGGCCGTGATGGTGGCGCCATCCGCCGGCATTAATCCGGCGAGCCCTTCATTTATCATTACCTTGATTCTGGTCGTTATGATCAGCTCATTCGGGGTTGCCGGCGTCGGCGGAGGTGCGACATTTGCCTCACTGATTGTATTGTCTGTACTGAATCTGCCGGTTGCCATTGTCGGTTTGCTGATTTCGGTTGAACCTTTGATCGATATGGGCCGTACGGCATTAAATGTGAGCGGGTCTATGACCTCCGGGATCCTAACCGGAAAAATAACCGGTGAATTGGACCGGAAAGTTTATGACCAGGCAAAAACTGATTTAATCGAAGCTTAATAGAAAGCCTCACTTTTTTGAAAGTGAGGCTTTTTTAGGTGTGTGTTAGGTGTGTGTTAAAATGATATGGTAAAATATTCGGAAAAGCAGTTTTGAAAGGGGTAAACAATGAAAAAGCGGGATGTGGAATACCAAATTGCGGATTTAAAAGCAGATTACGTCAGGCTGCAGCAGGATCTTGAAAAACTCGAGTATGTCAAAGGAAATCTCCATCCGCTCGAAAGACAATTGGCAGAAATTGAAGGCGCACTGAAAAAATTATATGCCCAGCTGGACACATGAACGACAGACCAAGTAAAAAAACAGGTAAACGGTCCTTCATAAAGTTATGAAGGACCATTCAAGCAAAAGTTTCAAGGAAACGGTCGCTCATAAGGGAGATGAAAGCCCGTTCCAGGGTAAAACACACCGGTATGGTCGCTCATAAAGGGGATGAAAGCCCGTGCCATGGTAAAACACACCGGTATGGTCGCTCATAGGGGAGATGAAAGCCCGTGCCATGGTAAAACACATCGGTATGGTCGTTCATAAAGGGGATGAAAGCCCGTGCCATGGTAAAACACATCGGTATGGTCGCTCATAAAGGGGATGAAAGCCGATATAATCGTAAATCATGTCCGTACGGTCGTTCATAAGCCGAATGAACGACCGTACGTCCTGAAAAGAGAAGCAAAGAGTCGTTCATAAATCCGATAAAGGCCGGATCAGAAAAAATCATGCTGATAGGTCTTCACCGGCCGGTTTTCCCCCCTAAAAATGCATTCAATCTCCTACTGTAGATTCCATAAAAATTTTCCAATCATCCGGTCAACTTTTTTATTTTCATGCAGGGCGCTGTGACCCGCATGTTTGCCATAGACAACTTCAGACTGGTACCGGCGGGCTGGCACAATCGCTTTACCGCCAAGTGCGCTGTCAAGAGAAACCAGGCTGTCGCCGGTTGCAGGCTCGTTGATAACGCCGGCAATTGCAAGAACCTTGATTTGCGGGTCAAACCGGTTTTTGTGGGTGACAAGTGCCTGCAGCGCTTTGGAACCGGGGATCAAATCAACAGCTGCAGCACCGGTATTGTTTGGATTCTTCTTAAACTTTTGCAAACGTACGCCTTTATATGGGCTGCCAACCGTAATCAATTTACGGACAGCCGGGTAGTTCTTTTCCTGATAGGTTTCCTCGATATATTTTGTGCAAACCAGTCCCCCCATTGAATGTCCGACAAGATTCACTTCTTTTACGCCATATTTTGTATAAAGAATTCCCATTACTTTTTCCAGCCACTTGGTTGTCTGGCTAAAGCTGGCGCGGTTTTGTGAAAAAATGACCTGAACCATCGGATTGGTATACCGGTCTGAAATCTTCCCATTTACCAAAATAAATCCGTCGCCGGAGACACGGATAACCATGGTCTTCTCGCCCCAGTGGTTTTGTTGGAAACGGTCGAGCATGCCGCCAAACGAATTTGCAGTCCCTTTGTAGCCGTGGACAAATACAATCGGGACAGCACGCCGTTCGGTCTTGTATGAAGCCGCACTTCGGTTGTCCCCTGTTCCATGCTGATGGAACCATGTGATCGACAGGATGGCAGCAAGAGAAAAAAGAAGGCCGATAAAGATGGTGTATCGATTTTGTACCCAAGACATATTTTCAACCCCTTGATGACTTACACATGGCGGAAAAAGCACGCACTTCAAAAAGCCAGCAGGTGTAAGCGGTGTTTTTAAATATAAATATCAGTGCTTTGATAAAGTTATCATACCTCGGGCGTTCATACAATAACCAACATGCAATTGTTCCGGATTGGATAAAAATCGCCTCTGCCCGATCTTTAGATTCCTTTTACAAAATCAAAACGATTCCTTTACGTTCTTATTTTACAATGGATCTTGTAATGAATACAGAAGGGGAGGATGCAAGTTGAAAAATCGTAAAAGAAAAGGTTTTGTGAATGCGGCTTTGGCAATAACGGCAATTGCGGCATTGGGGATATCAAGCCTGGCGAGTGCCAAGTCCTACCAGCCCTCGCAGCGCACATCAGGCAATTCAAAAGCCAAAAATGTGATTTTATTTGTCGGGGATGGAATGGGCGTGGCACAGCGGAATGCCATCCGCCTGGCTGCTGCCGGTTTAAACAGGGATCTTGAAATGAATCAAATGCCGGTTGCGGGGCTTGTACATACAAGTTCCACTTCAGCTGTGACAGATTCAGCAGCCGCCGCGACGGCGATCGCTTCAGGCGTAAAAACATACAATGGCGCCATTGGAGTGGATGAGGATAAAAACAGTAAAAAAACGGTTCTCGAAGCAGCGAAAAAAGCAGGTAAATCCACCGGGCTTGTGACAACCAGCCAACTGACCGATGCAACGCCGGCAGCATTTGGCGCGCATGTTGCCAACCGCAGTGAACAAAGCAAAATCGCAAAACAATATCTTGAAAACAGCAAAATTGATGTCCTGCTTGGCGGCGGAGAGGACTACTGGTATCCTGCTGGAACGGAGGGTGTTTATGAGGACCACCCTGCTAAAGATGCATCGGAAGCGAGCAAAGGGACGGAAGGGAATCTCGTGGACCGTGCGAAAAAACTTGGTTACCAATATGTTACAAACGGCAACCAGCTCCAGCAAGCAAAAGGCAGCAAACTGCTCGGCCTGTTTGCCAATGAGGAAATGTTTGAACAGCGGCCGGATGGAGAAGGCGATATCTATGACCCGGTTGTTTCCTTGCCGAGTATGACGAAAAAAGCGATTCATACCCTTTCCAAAAATAAAAAAGGATTCTTTCTGATGGTGGAAGAGGAGGCCATTGATGAAATGGCCCATGTGAACAATGCTTCAAAGATGTTAAAAGCGGGAAAGCAATTGGATGAATCTGTCGCCATAGCAAAGTCCTATGCAAAGAAGCACCCGGACACACTTGTTCTTGTGCTTGGAGACCATGAATCCGGGGGACTGGCGATTGAGAGTGTGAATAACAGCGATGAATCCGGGAATGGGATTTCCAAGGAAGACGGCCCATTTGAAGTTTCCGGCACTGATGAACAATTCTCGGCTGACTGGACAACTTCGGGGCATACGGCAGCTGATATTCCCTTGACAGCAATGGGCAAAGGCGCAGCATTATTTTCCGGAACTTATGAAAATACACATGTCCATGACGCTTTATTAAAAGCAATGGGGCTGAAATAGAGGAAACCGGACAAGAGGACCGGGGAAAACGCCGGAAGATGGCGGATTCCCCATCCGTATTTGGATTTTCCAGCCAGATCTATGCGAATCCTTTCCCCGTTTGTTATAATGGGGATAACGCTTACTGAGGAAAGGATGGGTATTGTTGACTGTGTTGGAAGAGGCAAGGAAAGTGTTGCAGCAATACTACGGTTACCAGGAATTCCGAAAGGGGCAGGCCGCGATCATTGAACAAATCATGAACCGCCGGGACACGCTGGGCATTATGCCGACCGGGGGCGGAAAATCGATCTGCTACCAGATACCGGCGATGCTGCTGCCGGGCGTAACATTGGTCGTTTCCCCGCTGATTTCTCTAATGAAAGACCAGGTGGATACCCTCGACAATATTGGCATATCAGCAACATATATCAACAGTTCGCTTCACGGCGCTGAAATAGATAAAAGGCTGGCAGATGCATCTTCCGGTAAGTACAAATTAATTTATATCGCTCCGGAACGGCTGGAGTCCTCCTCATTTATTTTTCTTCTGAAGCAAATCAATGTCTCTCTCATTGCTATTGATGAGGCGCACTGTATCTCGCAATGGGGCCACGATTTCCGCCCAAGTTATCTGTTGATCCAAAAACTAATCCATCAATTTCAGCCGAAACCCATTACGCTTGCACTAACCGCGACAGCCACGCCGCAGGTTAAAGACGATATTTGCCAGCTTTTGGATATTCCCGGGCAGTCTTGCGTTGTGACTGGTTTTGCCCGTGATAACCTGCATTTTCAAGTCGTCAAGGGCCAGGACAAGGACGCTTTTATTTACGATTATATCGAAAAAAACCGCAATCAGTCAGGTATTATTTATGCGTCAACAAGAAAAGAAGTCGAGCGCATTTACGATTTTCTCAACCGCAAAGGAATCCGCGCCGGCAAATATCATGCCGGAATGAGCGAAAAGCAGCGCAATGACTTCCAGGACCGGTTTTTGTACGATGACATTGCCGTGATGGTGGCCACGTCTGCATTCGGGATGGGGATTGATAAAAGCAATGTGAGGTATGTGATCCATTTTAATATCCCGAAAAATATGGAGGCTTATTACCAGGAAGCAGGAAGAGCAGGGCGTGACGGTGAGGAAAGTGACTGCATCCTTTTGTTTTCAGCCCAAGACATCCATATTCAAAAGTTTCTGATTGACCAGTCCAGCAATCAGGAAAGAAAAGACCAGGAATATGCGAAGTTAAGAAAAATGATCGATTACTGTCATACTGAAGGTTGTTTCCAGCAATATATATTAAAGTATTTCGGAGAGGCGGATGCTGCGCCGTGCGGGATGTGCGGCAATTGCCTTGATGACCGTGAAAAAGTAGATGTCACAAAGGAAGCACAAATGGTTTTTTCATGTATAAAAAGGATGAACGAACGCTTCGGGAAAACATTTATTACAAAAGTACTGACCGGCTCAAGCGATAAAAAAATCGCCCAGTTCGGGTTCCATAAGCTGTCCACTTATGGCATCATGAAAGATAAGACGCAGAAGGATGTGAACGAATTAATAGATTTTTTGACAGCGGAAGGTTATTTACGGCCGGCAGACGGTACATACCCGGTATTGTTTTTAACCCGTAAAGCTGTCCGTGTGCTGCGTTCCGAGGAACAGGTTTTCAGGAAAGAAAAAATAAAAGCAAAACAAATTGCCGAGGATAATCTTTTATTTGAACGGCTCCGGGCAATCCGCAAAGAAATCGCTGACCGCGAAAAGATTCCGCCGTATATTGTATTTTCCGACCAGTCACTGAAAGAAATGTGCGCGCTCTTGCCGGCCACAACCGAAGCATTTTTGCGGGTGAAAGGTGTCGGACGGCGTAAACTTGAACAATACGGGAAAATATTTTTACAAGAGATTCAGGATTATATGAATGAGCAGGGGATAGAATCTGTACCAGCTGAAACGGCTGCCGTTCCGGACCCTGTTCCGCGTTCGGCCGGGAAAGAGAAAAGCCATCACATCTCCTACCAAATGCTGCAAGAAGGCCATTCCATCGCAGAAATTGCATCCGGCCGCGGCATGACGGAGAGAACGATTGAAACGCATCTCATCAAATGTGCAGATGAAGGGATGGCAGTAGACTGGAGCCGGTTTATTCCGGAATCCTGCCGGCAGCTGATTGCTGATGCTGTCGAGCAGGCTGGTTCTGAACGCTTAACGCCGATCAAGGAACTCCTGCCCGATGAGATCAGCTATTTCATGATTCGCGCCTTTTTACAGGAGCGCAAACAGCAGCAGGATGTCGATTCGGCAGATAAACAAACACAGGCAACTTATATAATGGGAGGGAAAGCAACATGATTCAATGCATCGCATCAGATATGGATGGAACACTTTTAAACTCAAAGCAGGAAGTCAGCCCGGCAAACGCTGCGGCGATTAAAATGGCACAGGAAAAAGGTGTTAAATTTGTGATTGCCACCGGGCGTTCTTATGAAGAAGCACGGTCGGCTCTGGATCCGGTCGGCATCCGGTGCACGATCATCGGCCTGAACGGGGCTGAAGTCAGGAACAAAGAGGGAGAAATAATTGCCACCAATTTATTAAGCGCAAAAACCACTTCTCAAGTTGCAAGCATGTTTGATGATCTGGGTATTTATTATGAGTTTTTCACCAATAAAGGCACCTTTACGGAAGACTATGAAAAGAATATGGAAATGCTTGTTGACTTATTCCATTCTGCGAATCCCGAAATCCCGTATGAGGAAATTCGCAGGTATATTCAAGAACGCGGGATCCGGCGTTATATTCATAGCATGCATGACACCCGCGATATTTTTCATGATCCTTCCGTCGTTTTTTACAAAGTGCTCGCCTTTCACAAGGACGAAACAGGATTAAGAAAAATTGGAAAGGAAATGGAGACCAAAATTCCGGATATTAAAGTGACATCCTCAGGTTATCGGAATATAGAAATCAACCACGAGCAGGCGCAGAAAGGGCTTGTTTTAGAGCAATATGTGAAAGCGCACGGGTTTTCTATGGAGCAAACAATGGCAATCGGGGATAATTTGAACGATATTTCAATGCTGGAAAGAGCGGGCTACCCTTTTGCAATGGGGAATGCTGATAAAGAAGTGCTCGCTTTGTGCCGCCACCGTACGGCCAGAAATGACGAAGACGGGGTTGCAAAAGCCATACATCACGTACTTGAAATGGCATGAAAAAAGCATCTGCGCTCCGGTAGCTGCAGATGCTTTTTTCTATTGCACTTTGTCGTTGTCCCAGTCATAGGTCCAGAAATATTCGTACTGCAGCCAGCGGAGGGTTTCGGGGTCTTTTTGCCGCATTTTTTCTTCCCGCTCTCCCATCATCCAGCCGGTTTGCGAGTGATGGGCTTTCATGGCCCCGATTTTTTGCCGGGCTGCGCCGCTGACATCATTCCTCACGTCCGGCTTGCCGATTTCTTCCTCATGATTGTTGGAAAAAGCAACACAGTGCAGTTTCGGGCGTTTATCTGCCGGGATCTGCCGCAATGCGCGTACCACCGCCCGTCCTGTTGCTTCATGGTCAGGGTGTACGGAATAGCCTGGATAAAATGTAATCACAAGTGACGGATTCAGTTCATGAACGAGATCCAGCACCATTTTCGCGAGTTTCTCATCATCTTCAAATTCCACGGTTTTATCGCGCAGGCCCATCATGCGTAAATCCTGGATCCCCATGACTTCCGCAGCTTTTTGCAGTTCTTTTTTGCGAATGTGGGGAAGGGATTCCCTGGTGGCAAACGGGGGATTCCCCAAATTTCTGGCCATTTCTCCCAATGTCAGGCAGGCATAAGTCACCGGCGTACCATGATTGACATGGGTCGCAATGGTTCCGGATACACCGAATGCTTCATCATCCGGATGGGGGAAAATCACCAGTACATGGCGTTCTTTTTCCATTTTTCTCATCTCCTTACTCAAATGGCGTACTGCTCAGTTCAAGGGCTACAGCGAGCTTTCCGTCGGATCCGTGTCCGGCAAACAGCAGCCGGTCAAATTCATCTTTTTCAAAATGGGTCAGTCCTTCTGCGTAAATCCAGCCGATATTCATTTTTAAGCCGATCCGGTAAGGGCCGCTGCCGGCAATTTTTCCATGCTCATATGAAATTTTTGCATTGCGGATATAGGCCCCGGCAGAGAAAAAAGACTCGTCGACATGTGAAGCGTAGGCGCCGTTTGTGGTTTCTAAGTGGATATAAAGCGGCTGGTTTGCATATGCATTCAACAGCTGCTGCACATCGGATGTACGTATCGGTTCCATCGTTTTCCTCCTTTTTTTACTATACGGTTCTTTTTGGCCCATGGATTGGATGGGCGGCTTGCACAGTGAAAATACTCCATTCTAAACATTATAACAAATTACCTGCACCGATCAATTTTAAGCTCCGGATAAAAAATGAGCGGGGACAGGGCCCCGCTCATGCTCATTAAATCTTATTTTGTGGATGGTGAAAAACGTGTATAGGCGCCATGCATCACAGGCCCTACATATTCGTTTAATTTAAAACCGTGTTCGATTGCGATATGGACGAATTCTTTTGCAACTTTTACAGCACCTGAAACGGTATTGCCTTTGGCGAGTTCAGCGGTAATCGCTGCTGCAAATGTGCAGCCTGCGCCATGATTGTAGGTTGTGCTCACTTTCGGGAACTGAAGGACTTCAAATTCTTCGCCATCATAGAACAAATCGACGGCATTTTCTGTTTCCAGCCCTTTTCCGCCTTTGATGACAACATTTTTCGCACCCAGGTCATGGATTTTTATTGCAGCTTCTTTCATATCATCAACCGTTTTGATCGGTCCGGTTTTTGCGAGCTGCCATGCTTCAAATAAATTTGGAGTAGTGATGGTTGCACGCGGCAAAAGCAATTCGCGCATCGCATCTGTATTTTCAGGCTGCAGCACTTCATCTTCGCCTTTACATACCATGACAGGATCAATCACAACTTTATCTAAATGGTATTCATCTATTTTGCGGGCTGCGAGTTCAATAATATCAACAGAGCCGAGCATGCCGGTTTTCATGGCATCAATGCCGACAGAAAGGATGGTTTCCAATTGCTTTTCTACAATCTTTACATCAATCGGAAACACTTGATGATGCCATCCGTTTTTAGGATCCATCGCAACAATAGAAGTAATCGCGGACATGCCATAAACCCCGAGCTCCTGAAATGTCTTTAAATCCGCCTGCAGTCCTGCTCCGCCGCTGGAATCAGAACCGGCCAATGTAAAAGTCTTCTGTAAACCCATCAGCACACATCTCCTTAAAAACGCTGTATATAGTAAAATCACATTATCTTTAGCATATAACACCCCTATCAAAAAAACAAATAATGGAGATAAGACCTATGTATTTTCACCCGTCCCCATAGTTGAGCATAAAAAATGGGCCGGCCAAGCAGCCAGCCGCCCCGAGCTTTATATCCGTCTATTATATTAAATGCTCGATTTCCCCAGGATCTTCTTTATTGCTGGCAGCAATGACAACGACACGCCCCTGGTCCAGTACTTTTTCGTATTGCTCTGCCTCCATATCCGTGAGGCCGAGTGCATTCAATTTTGTTCTCAGTTCATCCCCGCGTTCTCTGAAGACATTTCCAATTGCATTCACCACTCCTTGTTCATCCAAGCCTACTTTTCCAGTTTCGGTGGCGTCAGTTAAATCCTTTGAACGGTTTTTATCGTGTGCAAAAATGTAAATGTCATCTTTTGCAAATCCTTCACTTTCAAATTCATTCACAAGATTCGCGGCTTCAAGCCCGTTTTGGACGACTTCTACTTTATACATGAACAATCCTCCCCTGTGTGAGATTGGCCGCAATCCCGCAAAACGGTTGCGGCTTCTTGTGTACTATATATCCGCTTCCGCCGGCCCTTAAACAAAAGGAAACGGATCTATTGTTTTTCTGCACCTGTATGTGAAAACTGATAGAATGGTAGTATGGAAAGGGGCTGAAAGGAAAATGAAACCTATCTTTCACAATGATTGGGGCCCGCTCTTGGAAGAAGAACTTCAAAAACCGTATTATTTAAAATTGAGGGAATTTCTGAAACGGGAATATGCAACAAAACGCATTCACCCCGATATGTATGACATTTTTAATGCCTTCCATTATACTGCTTTTCGCGATGTCAAAGTCGTCTTGCTTGGGCAGGATCCTTATCATGGCCCAAACCAGGCACAGGGTTTGAGTTTTTCGGTCAAACCCGGGATCGATGTTCCGCCGTCACTGCGGAACATATTCAAAGAACTCCATGATGACTTAGGCTGCAAAATTCCGAATCACGGCAGCCTCGTCAGCTGGGCGCAGCAAGGGGTTATGCTGTTAAATACGGTGCTCACTGTCAGGGAGGGGGAAGCCCATTCCCATCGCGGTAAAGGCTGGGAAATCTTTACCGATGAAGTGATCAAAAAAATCAACAGGAAAGATACCCCTGTTATTTTTCTTTTATGGGGAAGGCCGGCACAAAGCAAGCGGGAGTTGATTGATACAAACAAACATTATGTATTGACTGCAGCCCACCCCAGCCCGTTATCCGCAAACCGCGGATTTTTCGGAAGCCGTCCATTCTCCAAAGTAAACAAAATTTTGAAATCAATAGGGGAAGAAGAGATCCAATGGCAAATTCCGGATCAATGAATAGACATAGAAAAAGAAAAGCCACACTGAAATCACAAAAACCGACAATGTTCCACGTGGAACTTTGTCGGTTTTTGGTGTACTGCAAATGAAAGGTTTTGCAAGCAGGTATGCTAAAATATTCATGAGTACAGCAAATAAGCAATTGAGGTGTGACAATGGCGATCACAATGGGAATGGTCTTAGACAAAATCGAAGAGGAACTGATGAAGGCGAAACAGTCCGGTTCGGAACCGCAAAAACGGGAGCATGTTTATGCCATAAAAGCTTTATGTGAGATCCTGCTTGAAACCAATGAAACGAAACAGCCAGATACGAAACCAGCCGGGCAGATCGCTGTGCCACAAGCCATACCGAGTGTGCCGGAAATCAAAAGCAGGCCGTTAAAGATGGATGATGGCGCAAACGGGGATTCTATTTTTGATTTCTAAACCTGTTTCTCATAGAATAAAGACAGCAGGAAAAATTTTTAGGTTTTTATTGGGGTGTTGATGATGAAATTATTTGTTTTGCTTGGCGTAATTCATGCGTTTTTGTCAGTAGCCTTGGGGGCATTTGGCGCCCATGGGCTGCAGGGGAAAATGGAACAGAAGTACCTGGATATTTGGGAAACGGGCGTACGTTATGAGATGTACCATGCCTTAGGATTAATTGTAATCGGCATCATCTCGGGAAGCATAAAAACTTCTGCGCTGCTAAACTGGTCCGGATGGCTGATGTTTATTGGCATCATCCTGTTTTCAGGAAGTTTGTATATTTTATGTTTAACCAAAATAAGTGTATTGGGGGCCATTACACCAATTGGAGGCGTCGCTTTTCTGGCTGCCTGGGTCCTGCTCGGGACAGCAGCTGTGAAATGGATGTAGTAAAAGCAAATTCAATTCCATGAAAAAAACAGCTCTTATTTGCGGAGCTGTTTTTTCGTAAGTATTTATTCCCGCGGAGAATAGGTAGCCAGCTGCTGGCCGGCTTGCGGTGCGCCAAATGGATACTCATACTCAATTTCTTCTGAGAATGTAACATAATCAACATATACCATTGGAATTAAGAAGCGCTGGCCTGTCTGGGGATCGCTCAGGATTACGTGGTCCCGCCCTGCCGCTTCAATAATGCCGTTAAAAACTTTCGCATTCCACTCCCGGTTGTTTTCAAAAGTGGCATGAATGGAAACTAATTTTCCTTTATTCAGCCGCAGGATATTCTCTATATAAGATTGTTCAAGCGGCAGCTGCCCGGGCAGATTTTGCGAAGGCGCGGCTTGGGTTTGCGGTCCCATCGGCACTTGATACTGCTGCGGATAATAGCTCCCGTAGTACGGCTGTGCCGTCTGCCGGTAATAAGGATATCCGTATACTGGTGGTGTGTAATTCCCGTTTTCCAATTGATTCCCTCCTTAAATTGCGTAGGTGAAGCCTGCCTGTAAACCCATGCTTTGAGTGTGCATCAAAGTAAGGCATTCACTACATTCATGTGTATGAACCGGGAAAACGGGATATGCTAACGAATTCAAACGCAAAACATGTAAAAAAGATCGTGCAGCTTAGCCGGCTGCACGATCTTTCTACACTTGCAAAAATAATTTTAATTTTGCTTCGTCAAGCAGGGTTCCAACAAAGAATGATCCGAAATCACCATATCTGGCGCTGACTTCATCAAATCGCATTTCATACACGATTTTCTTAAACTGCAGCGCATCATCAGATAGCAGGGTTACCCCCCATTCGTAATCATCAAGGCCGGTTGAACCGAGGATATACTGCTTTATTTTGCCGGCGTAACTGCGGCCAATTAAGCCATGGCTCTTCATCAATTCCCGCCTTTTTTCCATTGATAGCATGTACCAGTTATCCTCACCCTGGCGGCGTTTGTCCATTGGATAAAAGCAGAAATATTTGGACTTCGGCAGCACAGGATAGAGCCGTGATTTCACATATGGATTTTCGTAGGCACTTTCATCTGCTTTGCCGCCGTTCACATAGTTACTTAATTCAACAACAGCGACATATGAATAGGCCGGGATTGTATAGTCAGCGATCTTTAGCTTATGAAAGGCCGTTTCAATTTCATGAATATCATCCAGCTGCGGACGCATTGTCCATAACACAAAATCTGCTTTCTGGCCGACAATGGTATATAAGGCATAGGCCCCTTCATGGTTATTTTGAATACCATCCAGTTTGGCAAGAAATTCCTCAAATTCAGCAATGGCTGATTCTCTCTCATCCCTCGATAAAGCTTTCCAGCTCGGCCAGTCCATGGAACGGAAATCATGCAGAGAATACCATCCATCCAGTGTTTCTGCTGCTTCACTCATTCATACTCCTCCTCACACATCTACTTATTTTACTATAACATAGGTTGAAAACAGGAAAAAATATTAAGAAGCGGAAAGGAAAATTGTTAAGTGTTCAGAACAATTCCTGCTTTTGACTTTGCATTTTTTAGCGAATGGAGTATTCTAAAAAAAGAATAGTACCATAAGAGGAGTGGTGGCCATGAGTGCATTTTTTGATGCTGTCAAACAAAAAGTCAAAGGGCAAAATAAAACAATTATCTTCCCGGAAGGTCTGGATGAACGGGTTTTAACAGCTGCAAGCCGCCTTGCATCTGAAGAAGTCATCCGCCCGGTTCTCGTCGGAAACCGCGGTGCAATTGAATCAAAAGCTTCAGCATTGGGTTTATCTGCAGAAGGGATCGAGGTCTATGATCCTGATACATATGAAGGATTTGAAGAGATGGTGAAAGCCTTTGTGGAACGGAGAAAAGGGAAGGCGACAGAGGCAGATGCCCGCAATATTTTAAAAGATGTCAATTACTTCGGGACAATGCTGGTCTATTTAAATAAGGCGGACGGTCTTGTAAGCGGCGCCATTCATTCAACAGCAGAAACAGTCCGGCCGGCACTGCAAATCATCAAGACAAAACCGGGTGTGAAAAAGACATCAGGCGTTTTTATCATGGTAAGGAATAATGAAAAGTATGTCTTTGCTGACTGCGCCATTAATATTGCCCCGGACAGCCAAGATTTGGCAGAAACGGCAGTCGAAAGTGTAAAAACAGCGAAAACATTTGATATTGAGCCGCGGGTCGCGATGTTAAGCTTTTCAACGAAGGGTTCAGCGCACTCGGAAGAAACGGAAAAAGTTGCAAAGGCGGTTGAAATCGCAAAGCAATTGGATCCGGATATGATAGTGGATGGCGAACTTCAGTTTGACGCTGCGTATGTACCGGAAGTTGCCGGAAAAAAAGCGCCGGAATCCGTAATCCGGGGCAATGCGAGCGTATTTATTTTCCCAAGCCTGGAAGCGGGGAATATCGGCTACAAAATGGCACAAAGGCTGGGCCATTTTGAAGCGGTCGGCCCGATTCTGCAGGGTTTAAACGCTCCTGTAAATGATTTATCAAGGGGCTGCAATGCCGAAGATGTTTATCATGTAGCATTGATTTCTGCAGCTCAAAGTTTGTGAAACTGCGCTTTCTCCCACCGATCTAAAATCTGAAGCTGGGAGTCTTGCTGCCCGTTCTGTTGGGATAAAAACAAGTTTGAGGGGAATATCATCATATGGATGAAGCGTTGCAATTATTACGGCAGCCACAATGGCGGATTTTGGACCAATCAAGCCTTGGCCCGCAGTTCCAGGCTGCCCAGTCATTTGCGATGGACGATATGCTGTGTACTTCGGTAGGGGCGCATATGTCCCCTGCAGTTATGCGCGCATGGGTGCACCACCGTACGATCAGCCTGGGGATTCAAGATACAAAACTGCCTTATTTGGAAGACGGCCTGCGCTATCTTGAAAGCGCAGGCTACCGTTATCTTGTCCGCAACTCAGGGGGGCTTGCAGTTGTTTTGGATGAAGGGGTGCTGAATCTGTCGCTTGTCGTGCCTGACACTGAGAAAGGCATGGATATCCACCGCGGTTACCAGGCGATGTGGAAACTGGTTCAAAAAATGTTTGCGGATTTCCCCGTGGATATTGAAGCGCGCGAAATTGCCGGTTCATACTGTCCGGGAAGCTATGACTTAAGCATTGCCGGGAAAAAGTTTGCCGGCATTTCACAGCGCCGTGTCCGCAAAGGGGTGGCCGTACAAATCTATTTGTGCATCACCGGAAGCGGCGCGGATAGGGCACAGTTGGTACGTGAATTTTATAAATGCGGCAAAAAAAGCACAGAGACGAAATTCCAGTATCCGCTGATCATTCCGGAAGTAATGGCTTCTTTATCGGAGCTGCTGCAGGAAAACTTGACGGTGCAGAATGTGATGCTCCGCCTGCTGCAAACATTGAAACAGCTGGGCGGCGAACTTATTTCGATGCCTTTGACCGATCAGGAAACACAGTGGTACGGCCAGTATTACGAACGCATGCTGGCGCGCAATCAGCGATTTTTGTAAACAAAGCCGAAGAAGGCCATTTCGAAACAAAACAGGTTCGGTGTGTGTCTACCATAGCGTTGATGAACGCTATTACAGGCAGAAATATGGCTCGAAATGTAGATCATAGAGCCGATGAACGCTATTACAGGCAAAAAAATGACTCAAAATATAGATCACAGAGCCGATGAACGCTACTACAGGCAAAAGTATGGCTCGAAATGTAGATCATAGAGCCGATGAACGCTATCGCAGACAAAAATTTGGCTCGAAATGTAGATCATAGAGCCGATGAACGCTATCATAGGCAGAAATATGGCTCGAAATGTAGATCATAGAGCCGATGAACGCCATCGCAGGCAAAAATATGGATCGAAATGATGCTCAAAGAGCCGATGAATGCTATCACAGGCAGAAATTTGGCTCGAAATGTAGTTCATAAGGGTGATGAACGCCATTACGGAGCGAAAATAGAGTCGTAATGGCTTTCATAAGCCCGACGAAGTCCATTTCGATGCAGAAACAAAGCCGAAATGTCTTTCATAGCGCCGATGAAGGCCATTTCGAAGCGAAAACCGGGCTGAAACGACTTTCATTCCAATGAAAGCCAGCCGGCCCGGTTTTCGCTTATAAAAGGCGCCTCCGCCCGCTTCCTGCTATTCTGCCAGCTTCTCCAAATTCCCGTTGCGGTCCATTTTGAATTTGGTCGCGCCGGATTCGTCTTCATCAAAAAGGACGAATTTTCTGGCCCGGTTCATGATCTTCATCAGTGTTTCGTAGTCTTCCTGCATGGTGACAGAGCCTTCCTCAAGTTCTTTGACCCGTTTTTTCAGCCCTTCAGTTTCTTTCTTCAACTCGTGGTTTTCGTGTTTCAATCTTGCATTCTCACTTTTTAAAATCGTTGACTGGAATTGTGTATTGTTTAAGTATTGCAGATAACGGATGACTTTCACCAGGTTCATTTCGCCGCTTTCACTGCTCAGTGTGCCTGCTATTGCCGTATGTGTTCCTGTTGAATCGTGTTCATTTTCCACAGGCAGTCCATCCCCGGCGCCTGCGTTTTCCCCGACCTCAATCGTTTGTTCCACGACCAAAGGAATCTCGCCGACTTCTTCAAGTGTTGGGACTGGCGGCTGATAAAGCAGTTTCTTTTTGCCGCCCTGATCTTTTCCAAGCAGGCGCTGGCGTTGTTTGCGCTGTTTTTTTGCCAGTTGCAGCGCTTGCTCGTAATTGTGGCGGACAACCGCATTCCAGCGGAAACCACAGGCAGCCGAAGTCCGGTTCAGCTTATCGCCGACTTCCTCAAAAGCATTTAACTGTGTGCTGCCTTCACGGACATGGCGCAGCACTGTTTCTGCCAATAATAAATCATCTTCTTCACTCCACGCGTCTTGACGTAATTTCATTCTCATTACCCCCAAATATAAAATTTTTGCTTTAATACTAAGAGAATGGACAAAAAGTGCCGGTTTTATACCAATATGGTAAAAAAATAATAGTCTGTTAGCGCACAGACCGCTGTTTTAGGCATGTGAATCCCCTGGTAAACACGTTCTGCAGCTTGCACCGGGTCCCGCTGCTTGCCTCATGAGAACAAATATTCTTATGAATACAAGCTTTTTTTCTGTGTTTTTTACCGTTATAATAAAAATACGATACTAGGAAGAGGGTAAATGATGGAATATTCCAAACTAAAACTCAGCGAGGAAAAAGTTTTTAAGGACCCTGTTCATCGTTATGTCCATGTCCGCGACCAGGTGATCTGGGATTTAATCGGCACTAAGGAATTCCAAAGGCTGCGCCGGATCCGCCAGCTTGGGACAACGTATTTAACCTTCCACGGGGCAGAACACAGCCGTTTTGGCCATTCACTCGGTGTCTATGAGATAGTCAGAAGAATTACAGATGATGTGTTTAAGGACAAGCCGAACTGGAATGGGAAGGACAGGCTTTTATCGCTGTGCGCCGCGCTTTTGCACGACCTTGGCCACGGCCCGTTTTCGCACTCGTTTGAAAAGGTGTTCAACCTGGACCATGAAGCTTTCACACAGCAGATCATTCTAGGAAATACAGAAGTGAACCGGGTTTTGCAGAAGGTTGGGAGAAACTTTCCCAAAAAAGTGGCCGAAGTGATCGCGAAAACATCCGAAAATAAACTGGTGGTCAGTTTGATCTCAAGCCAGCTCGATGCCGACCGGATGGATTATTTGCTGCGTGATGCTTATTTTACAGGGGTCAGCTACGGCCATTTTGACATCGAAAGGCTGCTGCGCGTGATGCGCCCGCATGATGACCAGGCTGTTTTTAAATACAGCGGCATGCATGCGGTGGAAGATTATATTATGAGCCGTTACCAAATGTACTGGCAGGTCTATTTTCATCCGGTGACAAGAAGTGCAGAGGTGATCTTAACGAAAATTCTGCACCGCGCCAAAGTACTGTATGTTTCGGATTATACGTTCCGGCATCAGCCGGTCCATTTTTACTCGCTTTTTAAAAACGAACCGGCGCTTGCAGATTATTTAAAGCTGGATGAGCACATAATGCTTTATTATATTGAGGTGTGGCAGGAAGAAGACGACCCGATTTTGCGTGATTTGTGCACGCGCTTTGTCAACCGCAATTTGTTTAAGTATGCCGAATTTGATCCGGCAAAGGAATTTCAAGTACATAGCCGGCTGGAGAAGCTTTTCCGGGAAGTCGGAATTGATCCGGGTTATTATTTGGTGCTCGATTCTTCCTCGGATCTCCCGTATGATTTTTACAGGCCCGGCGAGGAGGGCGAACGCCTGCCGATCAATCTGCTGATGAAAAACGGGGAACTGAGGGAATTGTCAAGGGAATCTGATATTGTCGAGGCGATATCCGGCAAAAGAAGGACGGACCATAAACTATATTTTCCGCTTGATTTCATTAAAGATATGACTGTACATGGTGACAAGAAAAGGCAAATTGCAGCCTTATTAAAACAATTCTAGATTATGAAGTTTCAGGAGATGAATGGATTGTGTTAGAGGATCATGTGAAAATAATGGGTGCGCTTGCCATATCCGGAGAAATTGTTGGCAGGAAAAAATTGCAGAAGATGATCTACATCGCGAAAAAATTAACTTTTCCTTTTCAAGAGAAATTTGAGTTTCATTTTTACGGGCCATACTCGGAAGAATTAACGTTACAGATTGAAGAACTTACCAACCTCGGTTTTGTGAAAGAAGTAAAAGAAAAGAAGGGCGGATATTTTCAATACCGGTACACGGTGACAGATGACGGCTATGAGTTTTTGAATCTGTATGAACAGAAATTAAAAGGGCTGGATGTCTGCCTGAATGAGATGAATAACCAGAGTGCACGCTTTCTTGAACTTGTGTCCACGGTCATGTATTTTGAAAATCTTCCAAAGGACGAAGTGAAAGAAAAGATTTTTACTTTAAAAGCCAAGCAGCATTACACGGACGAAGAAGTGGAACAAGCCTATTTATATATTGATAAATTAAAGAAAATAGCTAAGCCTGCTATATAAGCTTAGCTATTTTCATCAACGCAGGCACTTTTCTATTCGTCGCTTTTACGGACGCCGCCAACTGCATAATGGTTTTTGGACATTTCTTCAATAAAAACGGTGATATTTTCTTTTGGGGCATTTACCGTCTCGCTTACAGCATGGGTAACTTTCTCCACCAATGCCTTTTTCTGTTCATCCGTGCGGCCTTCCAGCATTTTTACGGTTACATATGGCATATATAGCATCTCCTTTTTTTAAAATCTTGTTTCAGTATAAAATTGTAATTTTTTTTCGGCCCGCCTGCAAGTACCGGCCGGTGGCAAATAGGTGAATAATTCAGGTGAATTTTGTATACTAATGAAAATAATACTTATTTAAAGGGGACCCGTTTGTGGAACAAATACAAAACTTTTTGGCTTATCCGTTAAGAGATATCCCAATTGTTGCGGCTGTGTTGATTATCGCTTTTACTGTCCATGAGTTCGCACATGCTTATACGGCATATCTATTTGGAGATTCAACTGCACAGCGGCAAGGGAGGCTGACGCTTAACCCGGTCCAGCATATCGATCCGCTCGGGGCAATTTTGATTTTTGTGGCTGGTATTGGCTGGGCACGCCCTGTCCCAGTAAACCGCTATCATTTTAAAAATCCGCGTCTTGCAGGGGTACTCGTATCCCTGATGGGGCCGACCAGCAATTTTTTGCTTGCGTTTATCGGCACGATCATCATGAATATACTGGTTGTGACCGGCCTTGGGGCAAGTTTGCCATGGTTTGTGTTAACGTTTTTCAACTATTTTGTGTGGCTGAATTTGGTCCTGTTTATTTTTAACTTGATTCCGCTGCCGCCGTTGGATGGTTATCGTATCATTGAAGACGTGGTTTCGCCGTCTGTGCGTGCAAAAATGACACAGTATGAGCAGTACAGCATTCTTGTATTCCTGGTCATCCTCGTGACACCGCTTGATCAGTATACGATTTCGCCGCTCATCAACAGCGCGGTTCCGTCGATTATGAGAAGTTTCCAAACCATTGTAACGGTGTTCAGCTAGTTAAATTTTCAAGGGGAGGGATGAAAGATGGCTGAAGAAAAGAAAAAAATTGAATTCAATATTATTAAAAACGCACCAACAGATGGGCATCGCGGTTTTGGCGTCGGCGCCCTCAGCTTGGAGAATGTCTCCCCGGTGATTATCGATATCAATGAGGGGACGGCAGTTGTTGATATCGGTGCGATGCATGCCCGCAGTGCAGTTGAAAAAAGGGTCAAGTTTTCCCCGGATCGTTCGGAAGTGCCGGAAGAAGGGGCAAAACCCTACTGGCTTGTCTGGGTTACAATCGAACGGGGGGAAAAAGGCTCGTACTACGCCGGTGTCACGGCGTGCGAAATGGTGATCAATAAAGAAAAGCGGCGCGGTTATAAGTCGTTGCCGGAGCACGTGAACCGGCTGGACAAGTCAATGAAGCGGCATATCATTGTCGATCATATGGACGATCGTTCAAAAAAAGTGCTGGCGAATTTTCTCCAGGAACAAAACCAGGAGATGTGGGTGCTTTCAAGTGATGAGCTAAAGGCAGCATTAAGGGTCTGACCAGTTGTTGGCCAGACCCTTTTTCTGTGCTGCAGGAGAAGCGCCCTCCGCTTTTCATAGTCCAGCTGCGGCTCCTATCGGCTAGCGGATTTCTACGTCTTCTCCCTCCGATAAGTCAACATCGATTCGCCTTATCAGGCTCATCGTGTTTCCTATATCTCAGTCAAAGACTGTGAAATCCGTACGCCGATGAACAGTCGCCTCCGCTTTTCATTGTCCAGCTACGGGCGCTATCGGCTCGGGGTCAACTGTTCCGGCCCCATTGAAGTCAAAAAGCGGACTTCATTGGTGCCGGTCCAGTTGCCTGTCGCCGATGAGCAAGCGCCCTCCGCTTTTCATTGTCCAGCTGCGGCTCCTATCGGCTAGCGGATTTCTACGTCTTCTCCCTCCGATAAGTCAACATCGATTCGCCTTATCAGGCTCATCGTGTTTCCTTTATCTCAGTCAAAGACTGCGAAATCCGTACGCCGATGAACAGTCGCCTCCGCTTTTCTGTTTAAAACCATTTGAACCATTTTTGCAGCCAGTTTTGGTGCTTGGACGGGTAGAGGGAGTTGTCCGGGTTTGGCGCGTGGTTGGTGCAGGTTTCGGTTGGTTCTGTGCCTTCGACAAAGTAGGTGAGCCTTGCGACAGGGCATTGGCCGTTTGCCAGTTTTCCTGTTGAAGGGTCAATCGGAACAGCCGTAACCCCTTGTGGCGCCTTGAAAGTTTTGACGGGCTCGCCCGCCAGCGCCTGTTCCATAAACCTCGCCCAAACTTTTTTTGCATATATTTTATCGGCAGCAAGCGTGATTTCCCGGCCGTTGTCATAGCCGGCCCATACACCCGATACAAGCTGCGGCGAAAAACCGATCATCCAGCTGTCCGTATTGGTCGAACCGGATTTTCCGGCGTAAGGGCGTGACAGCTCCTTGATGATGGAAGCTCCGGTTACGCGGGCATAGCCTCCCAGGCGTTTATCGAACATCCCGGTCATCATTTGTGACGTCACAAATGCGGCCGGCTGGTTCAGTACCCTTTTTTTCTCCGGCTTGTATTCGTATAACACGTGCCCCTGATAGTCTTCTACTTTTGTGATAAAAACCGGGCCGTTATCTACCCCGCCGTTTGCAAGCAGGCTGTAGGCATGGACCATATCGAGTAAACGCACACCTGATGTACCGAGCGCCAGTGAAGGAACCTTCTGCATCGGTGTCGTCAGGCCGAATTGCCTGGCCGTATTGACTAAGACATTTTGCCCCATCAATAAATGGGTTTTTACCGCAAAAATATTATCTGAAACGGCTAAGGCTTCAAGCATGGTAATCTTGCCATTTGCATACTGGCTGTTAAAATTATGCGGTTTGTAGACGGATTTGCCGTTGTCAAACCGGAAAGTAGTCGGTTCGCTTTTCAGCATGGTTGCCGGTGTAAAGCCATGATTGAGCGCAGCGTAATATAGCAGCGGCTTCATGGCTGAACCGGGTTGGCGCGTCGCTTGGGTAACCCGGTTGAACGGGCTTTTTTGATAGTCCTGGCCGCCTACCATCGCCGTCACGAATCCATTTTTCGGATTGACCGCAACAAAGCCAAGTTGAATGCCGGAATTGCCTGTGACGGTTTCTTGAATGGCTTTTTCAGCTATTTTCTGCTGCCTGGTATTCAAGGTCGTATATACCTTCAGCCCGCCGAGCGCAATCGTCCGGTCATCAAAGCCCAGTTTTGTTTTCAGCTGGTTTTTGACGGTATCCTGAAAATACGGGGCGGTATGCATGCTGTTGTCCGGGGCTTTGCGGACGATCTTTAACGGTTCATTTTCCGCTTCTTTTGCCTGCTGCCCGCTGATATAACCGTTTTTGGCCATTGTATGCAATACCGTCTGCTGGCGCTGTTTTGCTTTTTTAAAAGAAATCACCGGCGAGTAAATGCCCGGCCCGTTCGGAATCCCGGCGAGCATCGCAGCTTCAGCCAGCGTCAGGTTTTTGGCGTCTTTGCCGAAATAGTACTGGCTTGCTGCCTGTATCCCGTATTTTCCGTGCCCGTAATGAATCGTGTTTAGATAACCCTCAAGGATTTGGTCTTTGCTGTAGCTCGATTCAAGCCGGACCGTAAAAAAGGCCTCTTTAAACTTTCTTTCCCATGTTTTATCCAGCGTTAAAAAAAGATTACGTGCATATTGCTGCGTGATGGTGCTCGCCCCTTGCACCTTCCCCATTGCTTTCAAGTCGGCAAACAGGGCGCCGGTCATGCGTTTATAATCAAAGCCATGGTGGTGGTAAAAATTACGGTCTTCAATGGAAATGGCGGCATCGATGGCATTTTGGGAAACGTCATTTAAATGGACCCAGTACCGCTGCTGCCCGCTGTTTGTTTCCCCAATCAGTTTCCCGTTGCTTGCATAATAAAGGGTGGACTGGGGAACAGTGAGCGGCGGCGGCCCGAGGATTTTGGCATATAAATAGGCGGCAAAAACAAAGGTGAAAAGTAAGACAGCACATGCCAAAAAAGCAAGAAGGAGCCATTTTAATCCCCATTTTGCTTTTTGCAGCTTTGGCGTCGCGAGAGTCTCCATCCATCCGCACCTCTTTTTCTAAATCAATCTTATTTATCTAGTATGCGGAAACAAGGGGGACTTTAAACATGCCGGCAATAAAAAGCTGTAAGTGAAAAATTTCTTGCATTTTAAGGAAAACTACTATACTTTTTTCATGTGTCAAATTTTCTGAGGAAATGTGTGGAATCAGCTCCGTCAGGGAAAAGATAATAGCAAATTATCATGTTTTGATCGACGAAGGAGGAAAACGAGGATGGGCGGACTTTGGTTTACGGAAAAACAGACAAAAGACTTTGGGATCACCATGAAAGTGAATCAAACTTTACATACCGAGCAGACGGAATACCAAAAGCTGGACATGGTGGAAACCGCAGAGTGGGGCAATATGCTGCTGTTGGATGGGATGGTCATGACCTCTGTTAAAGATGAATTTGTTTACCATGAAATGATCACGCATGTCCCGCTTTTTACGCATCCGAATCCTGAAAATGTACTGGTTGTCGGCGGCGGGGACGGCGGTGTCATCCGCGAAATTTTGAAACACCCGGAGGTTAAAAAAGCCACCCTGGTTGAAATCGACGGTAAAGTCATTGCGTATGCGAAAAAATATTTGCCGGAAATTGCCGGCGAATTGGAAAATGAACGCGTAGAAGTCAAAGTTGATGATGGCTTTATGCATATTGCCAAAAGTGAGAACCAGTACGACGTCATTATGGTTGATTCCACTGAACCGGTCGGGCCGGCTGTCAATCTGTTTACAAAAGGATTTTACAGCGGGATTGCAAAAGCATTGAAAGCGGATGGGATTTTTGTCGCGCAAACGGATAACCCATGGTTTAAAGCAGACTTGATTCGCGAAGTGCTGCGCGATGTCAAAGAAATTTTCCCGGTTACCAGGCTTTATACCGCCAATGTCCCGACATATCCAAGCGGGATGTGGACATTCACCATCGGATCGAAAAAATATGACCCGCTTGCAGTGAGCGATGAGCGTTTCCATGACATCGATACGAAATACTATACAAAAGAACTCCATCAGGCAGCGTTTGTATTGCCGAAATTTGTAGAAGATCTTACCCGTTAAGAAAGGCGTGTTCATATGAGATTTGATGAAGCATATTCAGGAAATGTATTTATTGGCAGCCACCCGGATTACGAAGACAGCCGGGTGGTCATTTACGGGATGCCGATGGATTGGACGTCCAGTTACCGCCCCGGGTCAAGATTCGGCCCGAAAAGGATCCGCGAAGTGTCGATCGGGCTTGAGGAATACAGCCCGTACCTGGACCGTGAGCTGGCGGAGGTGAAATTTTTTGATGCCGGCGATATTCCACTGCCGTTCGGGAATCCGCAAAGAAGCATTGATCTGATTGAAGCTTACATACAGACTTTATTAAAAGACGGGAAATTCCCGTTTGGCCTCGGCGGGGAGCATCTTGTTTCATGGCCGGTCATCAAAGCCGTTTATCAAAAATATCCCGATCTCGCTGTTATCCATTTTGATGCGCACACAGATCTGCGTACGGAATACGAAGGCGAACCGTTGTCGCACTCAACCCCGATCCGCAAAGTTGCAGAACTGATTCAGCCAAAACATGTATACTCATTCGGGATCCGCTCGGGGATGAAGGAAGAGTTTGACTGGGCGGAAAAGAACGGTATGCATCTTTCTAAATTTGAAGTACTGGAACCGCTGAAAAAAGTGCTTCCGGAACTTGCCGGACGCCCGGTGTATGTAACGATAGACATTGATGTGCTTGACCCGGCTTTTGCGCCGGGAACGGGGACTGTCGATGCCGGCGGGATTACATCAAAAGAACTGCTCGCTTCCATCCATGCCATTTCCGGTTCTGATGTTCAAGTCGTAGGCTGCGATCTCGTTGAAGTGGCGCCGATTTACGACCATTCCGAACAAACGGCCAATACAGCCAGCAAGCTGGTGCGCGAAATGATGCTCGGCTGGGTCAAATAGACAAATCCAAACCCGGCGCGCATGCCTGATAAGGGGACAAGGCTTTGTGGCGCCGGGTTTTTCAAATTCTCATGCCGGACTGTATGGAAACGCCCGCTGTATGCCAGGGCCTGAATGGGGTGTGTCTAAAATCTTTCTTATTTTGGCTTGCCCCATGTCCTGCCTGTTTTGTATGATAATAAGAGAATCCCGGCACAAAATGAATGAAGGAACGATATTATTTTTTTTATAGAAAGGTTATAATGGATAAACAGCAACGGTTGCATGAATTTGAAAGGTGTGGGCAAATGCCGGAAAAAGACGACTCCTATCCTGTAAAGATCCAGTTATCCACGCAAATATTCCAGGAAGAACAAGAAAAAGTCGAAATGATTCTATCCGGCCGCTATTATGAAAAAGGCAATGCGGCCTATTTAAAATATGATGAAGTGCAGGAAGAAGGAAAAGTACATACGGTTGTAAAAATCAGCGGCAGCAGGGCACTGATTTTAAGAAGCGGCGCGATTAGGATGCGGCTTGATCTCCGGGTGGGGGAAAAGAGAAGAAGCACTTACGAAAGCCGGTACGGGAACTTTCCGATGGAAGCAAAAGCAACCGGCATCGGCCATCACCGCAGCGGACAGGCACAGGGGCGGTTCTCCCTTGGCTATGAACTTTTTATGCAAGGAAATCATCTAGGTACATATAACATGGCGATCCATTATGAGGAGGTACAAGAGGCGAGATGAATATTGCCGAACAAATCCAGGAAACGTTAAAAGCTGAAATTAAGCAGGCGGTGATACAAGCAGGGCTGGCGGAAGAAGACCAGATTCCCGAAATTATACTTGAAAAACCAAAAGAAAAGGCGCATGGGGATTATGCCGCGAATATTGCCATGCAGCTGGCACGCATCGCCAAAAAAGCGCCGCGCGTGCTCGCAGAAGCGATTGTGCAACAATTGGACCAGTCGAAAGCATCGATTGAGAAAGTGGAAATTGCGGGGCCGGGCTTTATCAATTTTTACATGGATAATGCTTATTTGACCAAACTGATTCCAACGATCTTGGAACAGGGCGGGGAATACGGCCGTTCAAATGCAGGAAAAGGTGAGAAAGTCCAGGTTGAATTTGTGTCCGCTAACCCTACAGGCGATCTGCATCTCGGGCATGCGCGCGGTGCGGCTGTCGGCGATTCGCTTTGTAATGTGCTCGAAAAAGCAGGCTATGATGTCAGCCGCGAATACTATATCAATGATGCCGGAAACCAAATCCACAATTTAGCGCTGTCGGTGGAAGCCCGTTACTTCCAGGCGCTCGGCTCCGAAAAAGAAGTGCCGGAAGACGGTTATCACGGCCGGGATATCATTGATTTGGGCGAAAAGCTCGCTAAAGAATACGGCACAAAATTTGCCGATATGGAAGAGAAGGAACGCTACGAATTTTTCCGCCAGTACGGCCTTGATTACGAAATGGAAAAGCTGAAAAAGGATTTGGAAAATTTCCGTGTCCCTTTCGATGTCTGGTACTCGGAGACATCCCTCTATAAAAGCGGCAAAATTGATGAGATGCTGAAGTTGTTAAAAGAAAAAGGCCATGTTTACGAAAAAGACGGCGCAACCTGGTTCCGTTCGACCACATTCGGGGATGATAAGGACCGCGTGCTGATTAAAAACGATGGCAGCTACACCTATTTAACGCCGGACATTGCTTACCACAAAGACAAATTTGACCGCGGGTTTACTACCCTGATCAATATCTGGGGGGCCGACCATCACGGTTACATTCCGCGCATGAAAGCGGCAATGGCGGCGCTTGGTTATAATCCCGATCATCTTGAAGTAGAGATCATCCAGCTTGTCCATCTCTATAAAAACGGCGAAAAGATGAAAATGAGCAAACGGACGGGTAAAGCAGTTACCATGCGCGACCTCATCGAAGAAGTCGGCCTTGATGCAACACGTTATTTCTTCGCGATGAGAAGTTCGGATACGCATTTGGACTTTGATCTTGATCTCGCTGTTTCGGAATCAAATGAAAACCCGGTTTATTACGCGCAATATGCCCATGCCCGCATTTGCAGCATTTTAAGGCAGGGGGAAGAAAAAGGTTTGCAGGCGGATGCCCGCGCAGACTTCTCCGTCATCCGGTCGGAAAAAGAAATTGACGTTTTGAAAAAATTAGGCGAATTTCCGCAAGCGATCGCGGAAGCTGCCGAAAAACGGATTCCACACCGCATCACCAATTATATTAATGAGTTGGCGGCAGCTTTCCACAGCTTTTATAATGCTGTTAAAGTGCTTGATCTTGAGCATGAAGATGCAGCAAAAGCACGCCTTGCATTAATCAAATCCGTGCAAATTACGCTGAAAAATGCTTTAAGCCTGATCGGCGTGTCGGCACCGGAAAAAATGTAACACAGAAACACCCATCAAAACACCCATCCAGGGAAGATTGGACGGGTGTTTTTTTTTACAATAAATCGGCGACGGCTTTTGCGGCCCATTCTTTCATTTTTGCCGGAAATCCAACATGGTTTAAATCATGAAGGGTGAGCAGGCTTGCATGGCTGAGATCCGTTTCTATAATCGGTAAAACCTCTTCTTTGATAAACCGGGGGTCATAGATCAGGCAGTTCACCTCATGATTCAGGAGAAAACTGCGGCGGTCAAAGTTTGCGCTGCCGATGTCACAGACAGCCTGGTCGACAACCACGATTTTGGCATGATAAAAGCCGGGCCTGTACTGGTAAATATGCGCGCCTTTTTGCAGCAGGGTACGGAAATAACAATAGGCAGCCTCTTTTACAAGGACATGGTCGGGTGTTTTTGGCGTTAAGATGGTGAGCCGCACCCCGCGTTCCAATGCTGCTTCCAATTTCTTTTCAAGTCTTGGGGAAGGCACGAAATAGGGAGAGCCGATAAAAATGGTTGAACGGGCCTGGTCAATGATCGTGCAGAGCATTTTTTCAAGGAAGATGCCTTCTGTCGGGACAATCCGGTGGGCGGTATCTCCGGCTTCTTGCCCATGGGATGGTCCCGAACCGGTTTGCAACCGGTTATGCTTGTTTGCCTGATTCCAATTTAAAATAAATTCATGCTCCAAGTCCTGGATGCTTCCTCCCGTGATGGATAAATGGTAATCACGCCAAGGGGATAATTTCGGGTTTCCGTTGATATAGTCTTTTCCGACGTTGAAACCGCCAAGATAGCCGATCTTTTTATCGATGACGGTAATTTTCCGGTGATTCCGCTGCTGCAGTGAGAAAAACAAGCAGGGAAATGACGGGCGGTGGCTGTAAGCGATCGTGGCGCCCGCTCTTTTCAGCTGTGACATCATTTTTTTCGAAACCCCGCGGCTCCCTGCCCAGTCAAGCAATACTTTGACTTCAATTCCTTCGCGTGCTTTTTCTGCCAGCAGCTGGAATAACTCGCGGCCAATCGCATCGTTCTTTACAATATAAAACATGATATAAATGCTGGAAGTTGCTTGTTTGATGTCTGAAAAATATTGCGCGAAAAGCTGGTGGCCGTTTGTGTAAATCGCCAGGCGGCCGTTGCGGACAGGGTACTGTCTTTTATGGTATTTGCTGCAGGAATTTTTTTTTCCAAGTTTAAAGTCGGCAATGAGCAATAGGATCAATGCTGCACAGATTAGGATGGCCCAGAGCAAGAACATATCATTTTCCTCGCTTTATCAGTATTAGTCGGGAGGGGCTGTTGGAATGTTATTGTGCCCAAAAGACGGCCGTTCTATATCTGCCACTGAAAAATCAACGGTTAAAATTTCAACATCGTAATGAATAGCGGGCAAAGTGAAACTGATCCTATCAAATAAAATTTTTAAAAAAATGGCAGAAAAGGATTGACTGAACGTTCATTCATTATATAATGGGAGTAAGCAAGATTCGGAAAATTAGATTGCAGCATAGGTCATTGAAGGGAGTGTTGGGAGAAATATGCACATTTTATTATGGGTAAACTGGATTGCGTTCTTATCTGTAACCGCTTACGCCATTTATTTGTTTGCTTACCTCGTCAAAACAAGGGTCCAGTACATCAAGTTGGGGAAAAAACAGGAATTTGACAACAATGTAAAAGAGCGGCTCCGTAAAATATGGATCTATGTATTCGGGCAAAAAAAGCTGCTCAAAGATAAAAAAAGCGGCGCCATCCATGTGATGATGTTTTACGGGTTTATTTTGGTCCAATTCGGTGCCATTGACTTTATCTGGAGAGGGCTTGCGCCGCATTCCCATCTTCCACTCGGGCCGTTTTATCCGGGGTTTACATTCTTTCAGGAGATTGTCACACTGATGATCCTGTTTGCAGTCGGCTGGGCGTTTTACCGCCGCTATATTGAAAAGCTTGTGCGTTTAAAACGGGGATTGAAATCCAGCCTGGTCCTCATTTTTATCGGCGGGTTAATGTTGTCAGTCCTGATCGGCAGCGGGATGGGGCTGATCTGGCACGGCGGGGAATTATCATGGACGGAGCCGGTTGCATCGGCCATTGCATCTGCATTCGGCTGGATCGGGCCGCAAGCCGCAGCCGTTGTCTTCTATGCCGCATGGTGGTTCCACTTATTATTCCTGCTCTCGTTTCTTGTGTATGTTCCGCAGTCCAAACATGCACACCTGATTGCGGGACCGGCGAATGTCTACTTAAACCGGCTTGATGGAACCGGTAAATTAAAACCGATTGATTTTGAAGATGAATCCCAGGAAAGCTTTGGCGTCGGTAAAATTCAGGACTTTACACAGCTGCAGCTTGTCGATCTGTACGCTTGTGTGGAATGCGGGCGCTGCACGAATATGTGCCCGGCGACCGGCACCGGCAAGATGCTGTCACCAATGGATCTGATTGTCAAACTAAGGGACCATCTTACCCATTACGGTGCAGCGGTAACGTCTAAACAGCCGTGGGTTCCGGCATTTGCCTTTTCTCATACAAAAGGCAACCAGCTGGCAATGGCAGCTGCGAGCCGGGGCGCTGAAGAAGCTGCCGCCGCGCTTTCGTATCAGCCAAGCCTGATCGGCGATGTGATTACAGAAGAAGAAATCTGGGCCTGCACAACATGCCGGAACTGTGAAGACCAGTGCCCGGTTATGAATGAACATGTTGATAAAATCATTGACCTCAGGCGCTACCTGGTTTTAACGGAAGGAAAAATGAACCCGGATGCACAGCGGGCGATGCAAAATATCGAGCGCCAGGGAAATCCGTGGGGGCTGAACCGGATAGAACGTGAAAACTGGCGCGGCGGCCGCGAAGATATTCAAGTGCCAACCGTAAAAGAAATGAAAAAAGCGGGGGAAGAATTCGAGTATTTATTCTGGGTCGGATCCATGGGTTCTTACGATAGCCGCAGCCAGAAGATCGCCATTTCGTTTGCGAAGCTGCTCAATGAAGCAGGTGTGAAGTTTGCAATCCTTGGCAATAAAGAAAAAAATTCAGGCGATACGGCCCGCAGGCTTGGAAATGAATTCTTATTTCAGGAACTTGCTGCGCAGAACATTGCTGAATTCCAAAAAAATGGCGTAAAAAAAATCGTAACGATTGATCCGCACGCATACAATAGTTTCAAAAAGGAATATACCGACTTTGGCTTCGAAGGGGAGGTTTACCATCACACAGAAGTACTTTACGAGCTTGTAAAAGAGGGGCGCTTAAAACCGCGGTATGAAGTGGATGAAACGGTGACCTTCCATGATTCCTGCTATCTTGGAAGATACAATCAAATTTTCGAACAGCCGCGTGAAATTTTGAAGAGGATTCCGGGCGTGAAACTGGTGGAAATGGAACGCAACCGCGAATCGGCAATGTGCTGCGGAGCAGGCGGCGGCCTCATGTGGATGGAAGAGGATACCGGGCACAGAATCAATGTCGCGCGTACAGAGCAGGCGCTGGCTGTCAACCCGACCATCATCAGTGCCGGCTGCCCGTACTGCCTCACGATGCTTTCTGATGGCACGAAGGCTAAAGAAGTGGAAGATCAAGTTCAAACAATGGATGTAGCCGAAATATTGGAACGTTCGGTTTGCGGCGCCCCGGGGAAGGAGACCGCTGCCTCGTAACCACATAGACCAACACGAACAAATGGCGGAGACCGGCAAACTTGGAAGCCAAGGAAAGCTGGGGTTTGGCAACTGATCTCCGCCATTTTTTCCGTGTTAAAACCATGCGGGAATTTGCCAGTTAAGCAAGTAAACGAGCACCTGGTTTTGGTTGCGCTTTCAAAAAATAGCAAAAAGGGGAGAAATGGATTTGAAGACGGTGATTGTGGCAGGGGCAAGGACGCCCTTTGGAAAATTTGGCGGAAAATTGAGCAGCCTGACTGCATCCCAGTTAGGCGGAATAGCCATTAAAGCGGCATTGAAACGGGCAAATACTGCGGCTGGGGATGTTGATGAAGTCATCATGGGAAATGTTTTGCAAGGCGGTCAGGGCCAGCTTCCATCGCGGCAGGCTGCCAGACACGCCGGCCTCCCATGGGAAGTAAAAACGGAGATGGTTAATAAAGTATGTGCCTCCGGAATGCGGAGCGTAACGCTGGGGGATCAAATCATCCGCTCCGGGGACGGGGAAGTGATTGTAGCCGGCGGCATGGAGTCTATGTCCAATGCGCCTTATTTTCTGCCGCAAGCAAGATGGGGCTTGAAAATGGGCGATGTAAAATTGAAAGATATGATGGTGCATGACGGCCTGACCTGTGCGTTTTCCGGCGTGCATATGGGGACGTATGGAAACCGGACGGCAGAGATACTTGAACTTTCAAGGGAGTTTCAAGACCAGTGGGCATTTAGAAGCCATCAAAGGGCATTGGAAGCGATCCGCACGGGCAAATTTGCTGAAGAGATTGTACCGGTTGAAGTGCCGCAAAGAAAAGGGGCTGCACAAATCGTTGAAACGGACGAACCGCCGCGCCCTGACACAACAATAGAAAAACTGGCACAGCTGCCGCCGGCTTTTGATCACGCCGGAACGATTACCGCGGGCAATGCGCCGGGTGTAAATGACGGGGCAGCTGCACTTGTGCTCATGAGCGAAGAACGTGCGGCAAAAGAAGGCAAAAAACCGCTTGCAACAATTCTCGCCCATGCCGCCGTTGCTGTTGAGGCCGGAAACTTCCCGCAAACGCCGGGTTTGGTCATCCGTGAAATTCTGAAAAAGACAGGCAAAAAGCTGGATGGCATCGACTTGTTTGAAGTGAATGAGGCGTTTGCTGCTGTAGCGCTCGCCAGCAGTAAAATTGCCAATCTTGATTTGGAAAAAGTCAATGTGAACGGAGGCGCGGTTGCATTGGGCCATCCGATTGGGGCAAGCGGTACAAGGATCATCTTAACACTTGCCTATGAATTAAAACGGCGCGGCGGCGGAATCGGAATTGCAGCGATTTGCTCCGGGGGCGGACAGGGCGATGCCGTCATGATTGAAGTGAAGTAAGGGTTCGATTGGATAGGCCTGAAAAGATGCAGGCCGCAGGTGGCGGTGCAACAGGAAGTCTTCGATCTTAGCCTTTGTTCAGATATTCATCAATGGGGAATGAGAAAAAAACCACTGATATTTATCCGTATGATTAACCACCTGTAAAAGGGGGCCAAACCATGAACTTCAAGTTTACGGATGAACAGCTGTCTATGAAAAAAATGGTGCACGATTTTGCAGAGAAAGAAATTTCACCACTGATTGGCAAGATGGAGGCGGGCTGGTTTCCGAGGGAGATTCTCAAAAAGATGGCGGCGCTCGGGTTGATGGGGATCACAGTGCCTGAAAAATACGGGGGCGCCGGATTGGATTTTACATCCTGCATCCTTGCCGTCCATGAGCTTTCAAAAGTGAGTGCAGCAATCGGCGTTATTTTATCTGTCCATTCTTCCGTGGGGACCAATCCGATTCTCTATTTTGGAAGTGAAGAGCAGAAAGCCAGGTACTTGCCGAAGCTTGCGGGCGGAAAGTATTTAGGCGCTTTCTGCCTGACTGAGGCGAATGCCGGGTCGGACGCAGGAAGCCTTGGTACAAGGGCTGAAAAACAGGGCGATGCTTATATTCTTAACGGTTCAAAGATGTTCGTTACAAACGGGGGCGAGGCGGATACCTATATCGTCTTCGCCAAAACAGAAGGCGGGCAGATCACTGCTTTTATTGTCGAAAAAGGGGCCGCCGGCTTTCGAATTGGAAAAGATGAAAAAAAGATGGGTCTCCACGGCTCGAGAACGGTTCAACTCCATTTTGAAAATATGCCGGTGCCGGCACAAAACCGAATCGGCGCAGAAGGGCAGGGGTTTAAGATTGCGATGTCCAATTTGGATGCAGGCCGGATTGGGATTGCGGCCCAGGCTTTGGGTATTGCAGAAGGCGCTTATGAGAAGGCGTTGAAATACGCCAAAACCCGGCGCCAGTTCGGCTGCCCGATCCATGAGTTTCAAGGTACAGGATTCAAGCTCGCCGATATGGCGGCAAAAATTGAAGCCAGTAAACTACTTGTCTACCAGGCTTGTGATTTGAAAAACCGCGGGCTTGACTGCAGGAAAGAAGCGGCGATGGCCAAGCTCTTGGCTTCGCAAACGGCTGTCGATACAGCTGCTGAAGCGCTGCAGATATTTGGCGGATACGGTTATATGGAGGACTACCCGATTGAACGGTATTTTCGTGATGCGAAAATTACGCAAATTTACGAAGGCACCAGCGAAGTGCAAAAAATTGTCATCAGCAACCAGCTTTTGCGCTAGCGGCGCCAATATGGAACAGGCCGGATTCCTCATTCCGTATCTGCTTTCATTTAGAAATCTTTATAACAATTGGGGGCAGGAGTAATGGAATTTCGTCTTAGTGAAGAACATGAAATGATTCGGAAAATGGTGCGCGGCTTTGCTTTAAAAGAGGTGGCGCCGACAGCGGCTGAACGCGATGAAGCGGAAAGGTTTGACCGCACCATTTTTGATAAAATGGCCGGCCTCGGGCTGGCCGGAATTCCGTGGCCGGAGCAGTACGGCGGGATCGGCAGCGATTTTTTGGCCTACTGCATTGCAGTAGAGGAATTATCACGTGTTTGTGCGTCAACGGGTGTAACGTTATCAGCACATACTTCGCTTGCGGGCTGGCCGCTTTATAAATTTGGAAACGAAGAACAGAAAAAGAAATACCTTGTACCGCTTGCCCGGGGGGAAAAAATCGGTGCTTACGGCCTGACAGAACCGGGATCGGGATCCGATGCAGGAGGAATGACTACGACTGCGCGCCTGGAAGGGGATGTTTATATTTTAAACGGTTCGAAAATTTTTATCACAAATGGCGGCGTGGCGGATATTTATATTGTCTTTGCGTTAACAGATCCAGGGAGCAGGCATCACGGCACAAGTGCATTTATTATTGAAAAAGAATTTCCGGGGTTTTCCGTCGGCAAGAAAGAAAAGAAAATGGGCATTCGTTCATCCCCGACAACGGAAATTATTTTCGAAGACTGCAAGGTACCGGCAGAAAACCGATTGGGAAATGAAGGCGATGGCTTTAAAATCGCGATGATGACGCTGGATGGCGGGCGCAACGGGATTGCTGCACAGGCAGTCGGGATTGCCCAGGGCGCACTCGATGCAGCAGTGGCCTACGCAAAAGAACGAAAGCAATTCGGCAAACCGATTGCAGCCAATCAGGGTATTTCTTTTAAACTGGCCGATATGGCGACGGCTGTTGAAGCTGCAAGGCTTTTAACCTATCAGGCGGCATGGCTTGAATCCAACGGCCTTCCGTATGGCAAAGAATCGGCAATGTCGAAATTATTTGCTGGCGATACAGCGATGAAAGTGACAACGGAAGCGGTACAAGTTTTTGGCGGCTATGGTTATACAAAAGATTATCCGGTCGAACGCTTCATGAGGGATGCCAAGATCACACAAATTTATGAAGGAACCCAGGAGATTCAACGGCTTGTCATTTCAAGAATGCTGACAAGAGATTAACCGGAATGCGGATTGGGCCCATGTGGTTCCCATCCGTTAAAAAACCGGATCAAGAAAAGCGGAGGGGCTCTCATCGGCTGGAAAATTAAAAAAGGCAGAGAAACAACCGGTTTGATACCGGTTTTTTTATGTGTAATACCGTGATATTCAGCATTTAAAAAAATTATTTTGGTTTTGTATTGTGTAATTTAACAGGATAGAGGTAAAATGAACAAGGTAAATAGCCATTATAAGACTGATGCGATGAATCAGCTAAAATCACATCGCTTATTTTTTCTAAAGGGATGTGGCAATTTTGTCTTCTTTACTAAAAATTATTCTGAAATGCACCGGTCTTGTATTATTTCTTATGATCGGGTATTTTTTATATAAAAGAGAACTCGGTGCCATCCCTTTGCTTATTCTCTCTTTTCTATTATTTTTTATCGCGTATCAAATGATTTTTCCCCAAATCCCGAAAGTGCGGAATAAAAACCGCCGGAAGGGGCCTTGGGGCTAGCATAAATGTTTTGAATTTGTTTATAATGGTAAATATGTTTTTTTATAAATTGCCAGGCCCGAATTTCAGACGATAAGGGCGGTTTAAGTACCTTGCCATTTTACCTGCATAAAATATGTTTAACTAAGAAAGGGTGTGCAACGGTTGAGTTTGCGACAATTGCCAAAAGAAGAACTGGATGAAATGTCTTTTATTGAAATAGCCGAACAAAAATTAGAAGAAAAGAAACAAACGATTCCTTTCCAGGATTTAGTTAAAGAAATCGGCAGCTTATTAAAATTGTCCCCGGATAAATTACGCAGCAGGATGATCCAATTTTATACAGAACTGAATATTGATGGGAGATTCATCAGCTTGGGAGACAACAATTGGGGGCTGCGGGCATGGTATCCGGTTGACCAGATTGATGAAGAAGTCACCCATACGGTGAAAACGAAGAAGAAGAAGAAAAAGGCAAAAGTTACGAAAAAAGACGATGATGACGATGATTCACTTGAAGAAGATTTGGATTTTGATGAAGTGGATGAACTTACGGACGATGACGAGTTCATCGATGAAGATGAAGACGATGAAGATTTGATCGATGAAGACGAACTGGCGGATTCCGACGATTTCGATGATGCTGATGATGACGACGAAACGGTTGAAGATGAGGAACTGTTGTCAGAGGACGACTATGATATTGACGATGACGATGATGATGATGAAGAAGATGAAGAAGACGGCGACAGCGGCAAAAACAAAGAATAAGGCTTGACTTCTTAACGTGACACAGGTAGTATGTTATTTGGGCTCCTTTGAAAAGGACAAAATAGATCGTAATAAACAAGCTCCCCCTTGCAATAGCCATTGTAAGAGGGGCTTTTTGTTTTTATATGGCACCTGAAGAGGCAGGCTTTCGGAGGATCTTTCCATGCCGGCAGCCGTGAAGTTCTCTGCTTCCCGGACAAGCCTTTAAAAAAGCGGATGAACCCCAATTTTATGGTGAACAATAATGATAAATTACAGGAGGGGACAACACGTGACAAAATATATATTTGTAACAGGCGGGGTAGTTTCCTCGTTAGGGAAAGGGATTACGGCTGCGTCTTTAGGGCGTTTGCTGAAAAACCGCGGATTAAATATTACCATTCAGAAATTTGACCCCTATATCAATGTGGACCCGGGAACGATGAGCCCGTACCAGCACGGTGAGGTATTTGTGACGGATGATGGGGCGGAAACAGACCTTGACCTGGGCCACTATGAACGGTTTATTGATATTAATTTAACAAAATACAGCAGTGTGACAACGGGGAAAGTGTATTCAGAAGTGCTCAGCAAGGAACGGCGCGGCGAGTATCTCGGCGGAACCGTACAGGTCATCCCCCACATCACCAATGAAATCAAAGAACGCGTTTTCCGCGCCGGCAAAGTAACAAACGCGGATGTGGTCATTACAGAAATCGGCGGGACGGTCGGCGATATTGAGTCATTGCCGTTCCTTGAAGCCATCCGGCAAATCAAAACAGATGTCGGCATCGATAATGTCATGTACATCCACTGTACGCTCATTCCGTATTTAAAAGCTTCCGGCGAAATGAAGACAAAACCAACCCAGCACAGCGTAAAAGAATTGCGAAGCCTCGGCATCCAGCCAAATGTCATTGTCGTTAGGACAGAGCAGCCGATCTCGCAGGACATGAAAGACAAAATTGCGCTATTCTGCGATATCCAACCGGATGAAGTGGTTGAGTGTATTGACGCGGATACATTATATTCTATCCCGTTGATGCTGCAGGAACAAAAATTGGATCAGCTTGTTTGCGACCATTTGAAACTGCAGTGCCCGGAAGCGGACATGGAAGAATGGAAAGGTTTGGTTGAGCGTGTAAGACATCTTTCCAAAACGGTGAAAATTGCGCTTGTCGGTAAATATGTAACCCTGCAGGATGCCTATCTTTCTGTTGTTGAAGCATTGAAACACGCCGGCTACCAGTTTGATGCAGATATTGAAATTGACTGGATCAACGCCGAGCATGTGAACCAGGAAAATGTTGCTGAAATTTTAAAAGGTGCAGATGGAATTTTAGTGCCGGGCGGTTTCGGTGACCGCGGGATTGAAGGGAAAATTCTATCCATTCAATATGCGCGCGAAAACAAAATTCCGTTCCTTGGCATCTGCCTCGGCATGCAGCTGGCTTCTGTAGAGTTTGCACGCCATGTGCTCGGCCTCAATGGGGCACATTCGTCGGAAATCAAACCGGATACACCATACCCGGTGATTGATCTTCTGCCGGAACAGAAGGAAATTGAAAATCTCGGCGGGACATTACGGCTCGGGCTTTTTCCGTGCAGATTGGTAAAAAACACAAAAGCGCACCATGTTTATGAAGATGAAGTAATTTATGAACGCCACCGCCACCGTTATGAATTCAATAACCAATACCGCGAGCAAATGGAAAATGCCGGATTTGTGTTTTCGGGTACAAGCCCGGACGGCCGTTTGATTGAAATCATCGAATTGGAAGACCATCCATGGTTTGTAGCTTCTCAGTTCCACCCTGAATTCACATCGCGCCCGACACGCCCGCAGCCATTATTCAAAGGATTTATTGAAGCATCGCTAAAGACAAATCGGGAATAAACAGAGTAAGCCGCTTAATAGCGGCTTATTTTTTTACAAAAAAGACAAAAAACGGATTGACCTTCTCGTGTATGAACGATATAATACAGCTATCAGGCGTATCGATGTATTAATACATTAGCTTGTTCTTGGTGTATTAAGTGCTTAATACAAGGCCAAATGCGGGTTCAAGGTGCGGATGGCAGAAAGATAGGGGGCGATAAAATGAATGTGAATGTAAAATGGAACAACCGCGATCCTGTCTATATTCAAGTGATCCAATATTTTAAAGAGCAGATTGCATCAGGGAGGCTTGAGGCGGGCCAGGAGATTCCGTCAAGGCGGGAATTGGCGGCAATGCTGAAAATTAATCCAAATACCGCTCAAAGAGCTTATAAAGAAATGGAGGAGCAGGGTTTGATCCATACAGAACGCAATTTTCCAAGCCGGATTACGACGGACAAGGCGGTACTGGGATCGGTACGGGAAGAACTGATCGAGGCTGCGCTCGAAACCTTTATTGAAGCCATTCGCCCGATGGAAATTCCCGCGGAAGAGTTAGTTGAAATGGTTAAAACGCGATACATGAGAGTGTAAGGGGGGAAAAACATGATCGAGGTCAATAGCGTTACAAAGAGATACGGACGGAAAAAAGTACTGGACGGCCTTTCTTTTACGGCCCAAAAAGGGGAAATCACCTGCTTAATCGGGATCAATGGCACCGGGAAAACAACAACATTAAAAGCAATTTCAGGCCTCACCCCGGTGAATAGCGGAAAAATATTAATAGACGGACAGCCGTACGGCAAACATATTTACGAAAAAATCACCTTTATCCCGGATGCGCCAATTATGCTGCCACGCATGAGAATCAAAGAGGCTATGTCATTTATGGAGGATTTTTATCAAAATTGGAATGGGCAGCGCGCGGCGGATCTGCTTCATTTTTTTAAGCTGAATGAAAACGATCGTATCGGAGAATTATCCAAAGGCAATACGGCAAAAACAAATTTAATGCTCGGCCTGGCCCTTGATGTGGACTATGTATTAATGGATGAACCGTTCTCGGGCATTGATATTTTCAGCCGTGAGCAAATTACGGAGGTGTTTACGAGCAACCTTGTCGAAGATCGCGGCGTTTTGATTACCACGCATGAAATTAACGATATAGAGCATTTGCTCGACAAGGTGGTCCTGTTAGGGGACGGAAAAGCTTTAAAGGAATTTTACACCGAAGATATCCGAATCAGTGAAGGGAAGTCAGTTGTCGATATGATGAGGGAGGTATACCGGCCATGAAAAACTTTGTCAAACTCGTAAACTTTGAAATGAACCGTTTTGCGAAAGTGTATTTTACGCTCATGCTGATGACAGCAGTCTTACAATTTACCGCAATTTTTCTGGAGGTATATGGTTACGTAAAACGCGCAAATGAGCTAATGTTTCATGAATCCCTTTCAAAGCTTGAATACGTAAAAGAGTATGGAACCATCAGTTTAGTGAAATGTTTTCAAACGATGTGGTTTATGGGACCGATCGCCCTTTGCGCAGCTGCGATTCTGTTTTACATTTTTCTTATTTGGTACCGCGATTGGTTTGGCAAACATACCTTTATTTACCGCCTGTTGATGCTTCCGACAGAAAGATTGAATGTGTTTTTGGCAAAAGCAGCGAGTATATTGATCATGGTGCTCGGGTTCGTTGCCCTTCAAGTCATTTTACTTCCAGTAGAACGCCTTTTCTTTAACAGTATAACCCCATCTGTTTACAGATTGGATATGACGGTCGTCGAGGCTGTGCAAAATTTTGACTATCTGCAGCTGCTGCTTCCCAATTCAGCGATTGATTTTCTTTTGTATTACGGGTTAGGGATCTCAGCCGTGCTGGTCGTTTTTACTGCGATTTTATTTGAGAGAAGCTTTCGTATAAAAGGCATCGTGCTCGGGGTACTGTACTGCATTCTTGCTTTGGCCGTATTCCTTGCGCCGATTTTGATTTCCGAGTGGCTCATCCCCGGTTATTTGTATCCGGTCGAACTCCTGTGGGCAGAGATCATTGTGGATATTGTTATAGCGGCGTGTTCCATTCTTTTAGGCGGTTATCTCATCAAAAATAAAATAACGGTGTGAGGAGGGGATACCATGAAACGTTACCAGACTTTATTGCTGCTTACAGTCTTCATTATTTTGTCCATTTCAACTTTTTATACCGTAGCAGCCCATGCAAACAAACCCAATTTTCTTTTAAAGAAAATAAGCGGAAATGAAAAAGAAGTTCAGGATATTAAATTCCCGGCTTATTATCAGCGGGACAATCAAATCAATTATTCATTATCCATCACCTCTGCAGGCAGCAAGTATATGGGTGAAGGATCGTTATTCACCACTCCCCGGCCTGGAGAAGATGAGCATCCATCCTGGTACCGGCATAATGAAACACAGTATCCGCGCTTTATGAGAGGTAAAACGGATACTTTAGGCTTTTATGAAGATAAGCGGATCATTGCCTATGTGCACTCGCAATATAAAGGATTGAAGGGTTTTGATATAGACATCCTCCATAAAAAAAGCAGGAAGTCTGAAACCATTCGTATCAAAATTCCAAACCTTTCCGAGAGGTCTTATCTTTCGGTATGGGACGTGCAAAAGTTTGGCAATCAGCTTAAAATTGTAGCTGATGCCAATTCCGGTATCCATGTTTACAGCATTCTTTTACCAGAAAAGAAATTGTCCGGAGACGATCTTATTGCAAGCAGATCGGACACCGGAAAATACAAAGTTGATCCTATTCCAATGTCAGAAACCACGGAAAATGTACCGTCCGGGATTGTGGCTTTCCATGAGGAGAAAGTTGACAATGAAGGGATAGCAAAGACCGGAGATGCATATGTTTATCAACTGAATACAAGAAAGCGGCAGAAGCTGCAACTGCCAAAGGACTTTCCGGTAAACCAAGTGGATGAGTTGTTTTATTATTACAATAATAAGAGCGTCTATATTTCGGCTTCGGTGAAAAACGGCTTACGGGTTACCGAATATGACGCGGAGAACGGACTGTTAAAGCATGACAGCACCCTCCATTTTCAACATCCGGATAAGGGTTCCGGCATGATGGTAAAAATAAAAAATGGCAAGGCATTTGTGCTGATTCCGAATAACTTTGAAGAAAAAACGAATCTTTTCTATATCTTTGACATGTCGAATGGAAACAAATTATATAGCGGGAAAATTATCCAGGATGGCGGTGGCGATCAGTGGAAATTTATCCAAGCTGTTAATTTTACAATCAATTGAAATCAGGGCGCTTGTCTGCAGGCGCCCTTTCGATTGCGACCGGTATCCCGCGGCAGATCAAAGTGAATCTTTTAAATACGGCCAAGCGCGCATTCGATTGTTTCATTGAAAAGAAATGAACGCATCTCGTTTACCTGAATGACAGGATCATCCCATTTACCATTTGTAAAGAAGGAAAAAAATACCCCGAAGGAGAAATAAGGGATATACAATAAATATAAGTGGAGGATGGAAAAGCCAAAAAGTACATAAAGAATTTGGACGTAAGATGATCTATGTGATGGAGGGAAACGATGAGACAGGCTAATATTTTAATTGTTGACGACCAGTTTGGCATTCGTATTTTATTGACAGAAGTGCTCCAAAAAGAAGGTTACGAAACTTTTCAGGCGGCAAATGGTGTGCAGGCTCTTGATATTGCAAAAAACCACCGGATCGACCTTGTCCTTCTTGATATGAAAATTCCGGGAATGGACGGCATCGAAATTTTAAAACGGCTGAAAGAAATCAAACCCGATATCCGGGTGATCATCATGACGGCATACGGTGAGCTCGATATGATCCAGGAAGCAAAAGACTTAGGGGCGTTAACCCATTTCGCCAAGCCGTTCGATATTAATGATATCCGCCAGGCAGCAAAAAAATATTTGCCCATGAAAGCGGATGAAGCGCAATAATTTTAAAGCACGGGAATTTTAGCAATATTATTTCTTTCATTCGACAAATAATGTTCATTGGTAAATCTTAGAGCAGTTTGTTATGATGGAAAAGAAATTGTAAATATACAAGTATGAAGTTAAAAAGATTGTTTATCATAAAAATGAAATTTCGTTTGAACAATCCTTTTGGCTCGAATGATAAGGAGGAAGATTCATGCCTTTAGTTTCTATGACAGAAATGCTCAATAAAGCAAAAGAAGGTAAGTATGCTGTAGGCCAATTTAACGTGAACAACCTGGAGTACGCACAAGCGATTCTTCAAGCAGCACAAGAGGAAAAATCTCCGGTCATCCTCGGAGTTTCTGAAGGTGCAGGACGTTATATGTCCGGTTTCAAAACAGTAGTAAAAATGGTTGAAGGATTAATGGAAGACTTGAATATCACTGTTCCGGTTGCCATCCACCTGGACCATGGTTCAAGCTTTGAAAATGCCAAAAAAGCAATCGATGCAGGATTCACATCTGTTATGATCGATGCTTCACATCACCCATTTGAAGAAAATGTTGAAATCACTTCTAAAGTGGTTGAATACGCACATGCAAAAGGTGTTTCCGTTGAAGCTGAACTGGGTACGGTCGGCGGCCAGGAAGACGATGTTGTCGGAAAAGGCATCATCTATGCTGACCCGGAAGAATGTAAAAAACTTGTTGACGCAACAAAAATCGATGCTTTAGCACCTGCACTTGGTTCCGTTCACGGCCCGTACAAAGGCGAACCAAACCTGGGCTTCAAAGAAATGGAAGAAATCAGCAAGATTACAGGCATGCCTTTAGTGCTGCATGGCGGTACTGGTATTCCTGAAGCTGATATCAAAAAAGCAATTTCTTTAGGAACGTCAAAAATCAATGTCAACACTGAAAACCAAATTGCTTCTGCGAAAACAGTCCGCGAAGTATTGGCTGCGGATAAAGAAGTTTACGATCCGCGTAAATACCTCGGACCAGCCCGTGAAACCATTAAACAAACGGTTATCGGCAAAATCAAAGAATTTGGTTCTTCACAAAAAGCGTAAGGCAGGTACAGAAAAAAGGTCTGGCATGGATTCCATCATGGATTCCATATGCCGGGCTTTTTTCTTTTTTCTGCAGGAATTTCATATCCGGATGTCCAATAAGTATGTGATAATGAAATCCGTTTCGTACGGATTTCTGAACTTATGGCGAAACACATGGTATATTTAAATAGGTACAACAGCCGATAGAGGGAGACGTGATAAAAACGAAATTTTTCCCGGATACTGCACATCTTGATGAAACCAAGGCTGGTAAATGGATAGGGAATACTGGCAGCTGTTACGGCCAATCTTTCCCTGGCTGCAATGAAAAATTCTTTTCATCGCGATTTATTTCCCCTTTTACTAAGATTGGGTTATGATTTATTAATGAACAGGCTATCCTGTTGCTGGGATTTCCATAAATATTATTACATGTTTTTCTAAAAAATGGTTTATACTAAGCTTAATACTTACTTTTCGACGGTTGGAATAAACTTCCATAATCTCGCCAAGAAAGGGAGCTTAAAATGGAAAAGCTAAAGATTGCAGGAGGTTATCCCCTGAAGGGTACCATTAAAGTCAGCGGTGCAAAAAACAGTGCGGTTGCCCTCATTCCCGCAACGATTTTGGCGGAGTCCCCTGTAACAATTGAAGGCTTGCCTGACATATCCGATGTTCAAACGCTAACGGATTTGCTGGAAGAGATCGGAGGGACTGTTACCTCCCGCGACGGAGAAATTACAGTTGACCCCCGCAACATGATTTCAATGCCGCTTCCAAATGGGAAGGTAAAAAAGCTAAGGGCTTCCTACTATTTGATGGGGGCTATGCTTGGCAAGTTCAAAAAAGCGGTCATCGGGCTTCCCGGCGGCTGCCATTTAGGGCCGAGGCCGATAGACCAGCATATAAAGGGATTTGAAGCGTTGGGTGCAAAAGTGACCAATGAACAAGGGGCTATTTATTTGCGCGCGGAGGAATTAAGAGGAGCACGGATTTATTTGGATGTGGTGAGTGTCGGCGCAACCATCAATATTATGCTGGCGGCTGTCCGCGCAAAAGGTAAAACGGTTATTGAAAATGCTGCAAAAGAACCGGAGATTATCGATGTCGCAACCCTTCTTACCAATATGGGCGCAAACATAAAGGGTGCAGGTACAGATGTGATCCGCATTGAAGGTGTTGAGCATTTAAGCGGATGCAGGCACACCATAATTCCAGACAGGATCGAGGCGGGGACATTTATGATCCTGGCTGCGGCAGCCGGAGAAGGGGTGCTGATCGATAATGTCATTCCCCAGCATTTAGAATCCCTGACAGCTAAGCTGAGAGAAATGGGTGTCCCGGTAGATGCCAGTGACGAGCAAATTTGGATTGGAAAATCGGGCAAATTAAAGCCTGTCGATATTAAAACCCTTGTATATCCGGGGTTTCCGACAGATCTGCAGCAGCCTTTCACATCGTTATTGACCAGGGCGGAAGGGACCTCTATTGTGACCGATACCATTTACTCAGCCCGTTTTAAACATATTGACGAGTTAAGAAGAATGAACGCCAATATAAAAGTAGAAGGCCGTTCGGCGATCATAAACGGTCCTGTTACCCTGCAGGGGGCGAAAGTAAAAGCAAGCGATCTGCGGGCCGGCGCGGCGCTTGTCATTGCCGGTTTAATGGCAGAAGGGATAACAGAGGTAACAGGTGTGGAACATATTGACCGCGGCTACAGCCATCTTGTCGAAAAACTAAACGGACTTGGCGCAACAATATGGAGAGAAGGCATGTCTCAAAAAGAAATTGAGCACCTCGAGAATTCATGATGATCCTGGCTTATCCTGCTGCGGCTCTCTTCCTTCTTCAATGACAGAGCTGCGGCTTCCTTCATTTTTTTTCGCCTTCCCGAATATTTTTTATATCTTCCCTTTTTTTGTTGATTCTTTTGACATAGTAGGGTTAAAATGAATATGGTTTTATTTATACATCCTATTGTTCATTTTCAACATTCATGATTTTTTGTCTTCAATTTACTCCGTACATGGTAACGGCTCCATAGACGTATATGCTGCAAATCAGCCTCTTTGCAGCAGAAAACTCATGTGCTACGCCCTAATGAAAAATTTTAAGGATACTCAACTTGCCTTCACAACTCTTTTCTAAAGGATGGTCTTTTTCCGATTGATTTATATCGTTTCATTTATGTGAGATGTTGAGGACGAAGCTTTTAAATCATGTATTGTTTTGTTTGAAAACAAACAATATTTGAAGAGATCGAAAGAAGGCATTGCTTCGTTCGACCCATTTGGGAATTTAAAAAGTGTGGTGTTTTTATGGAAGGTTTATCAATTTCAAGTTTAGAAAATATGACATTAAAAGAGCTGTATGCATTGGCTCGTGAGTACAAGGTTTCCTATTATAGCAAACTCACGAAAAAAGAATTAATTTTTGCGATTTTAAAAGCGCGGGCGGAGCAGGAGGGTTACTTCTTTATGGAAGGTGTTCTTGATATTATCCAATCGGAAGGCTTTGGTTTCCTGCGGCCGATTAATTACTCCCCAAGTTCTGAGGATATTTATATATCAGCATCCCAAATCCGCCGTTTTGATTTGCGCAATGGCGACAAAGTTTCCGGGAAAGTCCGCCCGCCAAAAGAAAATGAACGCTATTACGGTTTATTGCATGTCGAAGCTGTCAACGGTTTTAACCCGGAAACAGCGAAGGAACGGGTGCACTTTCCGGCCTTAACGCCGCTGTATCCGAACAGGCAAATTTATCTTGAAACGTCTCCTTCTAAGCTTTCCACCCGGATTATGGACTTGATTACACCGGTTGGCTTCGGGCAGCGCGGTTTGATTGTTGCCCCTCCGAAAGCAGGAAAGACGATGCTGTTAAAGGAGATTGCCAATTCAATTACAGTCAACCATCCTGAAGCCGAACTGATCGTGCTGCTTATTGATGAACGGCCGGAAGAAGTGACGGATATTGAACGCTCTGTACACGCGGATGTCGTCAGTTCAACATTTGATGAAGTGCCGGAAAACCATATCAAAGTGGCGGAACTTGTATTGGAGCGGGCAATGCGCCTGGTTGAACATAAACGGGATGTCATTATTTTAATGGACAGCATTACACGTCTGGCCCGCGCCTATAACCTGGTGATCCCGCCAAGCGGCCGCACGCTCTCAGGCGGGATTGACCCGGCAGCATTCCACCGCCCGAAACGGTTCTTCGGAGCCGCCCGTAATATCGAAGAAGGCGGCAGTCTGACAATCTTGGCAACCGCCCTTGTCGATACCGGTTCACGCATGGATGAAGTCATCTACGAAGAATTTAAGGGAACAGGGAATATGGAACTCCATCTTGACAGGGCCTTGTCCGAAAGACGGATTTTCCCGGCAATCGATATTCGCCGTTCCGGAACCCGGAAAGAAGAACTGCTGTTGTCAAAAGAACATTTAGAAATACTGTGGGCGATCCGCAAGTCAATGTCGGATTCCCCGGATTTTGCCGAGAAATTCTTGCGTAAATTGAAACAAACCAAAACAAATGATGAGTTTGTCGATATGATCAAAGCAGAATTAAAAACCTCATCAGGGAAACGAATATTATAGGTTTGCGGCTGGTAAATTAAGGCAACTATTTTTACGGTTTGCAATCTTGCATTTCATTTGGGGACTTGTTATAATAATCACAGTGTGTTTTAGAAATTTTACTGGGCAGGACTGACACCCGTAAAAATATACAACTCTGTTTCGAAATGACTCAGGGCATTAAGGAGATGAAAAGAATGAAAGCAGGAATTCATCCAAATTATAAAAAAGTTATGGTAAAATGCGCATGCGGCAATGAATTTGAAAGTGGTTCTGTAAAAGACGAGTTGCGCGTTGAAGTATGTTCTGAATGCCATCCATTCTATACAGGACGCCAAAAATTTGCGACTGCCGATGGACGTGTTGACCGCTTCAACAAAAAATACGGCCTTAAATAAGAAGAGCATCCAAAAAACAGGCGCTTTAACGGTTGCCTGTTTTTTTATTTGATGATAGGAGCTAAAGCAATGGCGCAATTATTTTTCAAGTATGGCGCAATGAACAGCGGAAAATCGATTGAGATTTTGAAAGTGGCCCATAATTATGAGGAACAAAACAAGCCTGTGCTGATCTTTACATCCGGAATTGACACACGTGATGAGGTCGGTTATGTCTCAAGCAGGATCGGGCTGCGCAGGAAAGCAATTCCCGTTTTTGATGACACGAATCTGGTTGATATGGTCCGTAACTGCCATCCAAGGCCATACTGTGTTTTGATTGATGAAGTCCAATTCCTTAAAAAAGAACATGTACTGCAATTGGCGGAAATTGTGGACCAATTCAATATTCCTGTCATGGGATTCGGCCTGAAAAATGATTTTCAAAATGAGCTGTTCGAAGGCAGCAAATATATGCTGATCTATGCGGATAAAATTGAAGAGATGAAAACAATATGCTGGTTTTGTGAGAAAAAGGCTACCATGAATCTGCGGATCGATGAAAATGGAAAACCGGTATACACGGGTGACCAGATCCAAATCGGCGGCAATGATTCGTATTATCCGGTTTGCCGGAAATGCCATGACCATCCGCCGATCTAAGTTTGCAGCCATTACATAAATAAACCACCTTCCATGCGGGAAATCTATTGGGCAGGGAGGTGTTTTTTTATGCCAAAATGGTTCGTTTTGATCATCGCGGCCGGAATCATCGCCGGCGGATGCGGAAAAGAAAACCAAAATGACGGTGCTGCTTCATCTGAACGCCGGATACAAACAGAACAGCTCGGAACGCATGAGGCGGAAGAGTCCCCGCAATCTTTGAACAATCAACAAGCCGGAGAAGCGTCAGTTACGGCAGATATTAAAAAAGCAAAAGCAATCATTTGGGAAATGAAGGGTTATACCCCCCGCTCTGTAATGGTCAACGGGGAAGATATGTGGATCGATATTCATACAACGTACAGGCTGAACCACCGTGAAAGAATGGAAAAAGAAAGCATCATCTGGCGCCGATTGCTGAAAGCCCTGCCCCAGTACGATATGTATGTAAAAATTGAAGCACAGTAGCGTTGCAGTCGGCTCCGGGTGCCCTCGATTGTCAATGTTTCGCTTTATGTTTTGCAGTGCATATACTATAATAAATTTGATGTGGCCTGTGACAGGCGGCAAAGGTACGGTTTGTACATCCCGCAGCACCGGCGGGGATAAATGAAGGTGAAATGAGGTGGGGTTTGATGTTTGATCGTTTGCAGGCGGTGGAAGACCGATATGAAAAGCTAAATGAACTTTTAAGCGATCCTGATATCGTCAATGACCCGAAAAAGTTAAGGGAATATTCGAAGGAACAAGCGGATATACAAGAAACGGTTCAAGTTTATCGTGAATATAAAGAAATTCAAAAGCAGCTTGAGGATGCAAAATCCCTGCTTAATGATAAATTGGATGCGGAAATGAAAGAAATGGTAAAGGAAGAAATCAGTGAACTGGAAGGTAAAATCACTGAGTATGAAGAACGCTTGAAAGTCCTCCTTGTGCCAAAAGACCCGAACGACGATAAAAACGTCATCGTCGAGATCCGCGGTGCGGCCGGGGGTGACGAAGCGGCTTTGTTCGCGGGTGATTTATACCGCATGTATACACGTTACGCCGAATCGCAGGGCTGGAAAGTTGATGTCATTGAAGCCAATACGACCGGCATCGGAGGATACAAAGAAATCATCTTTATAGTCAATGGAAAAGGCGCTTTTTCCAGGCTGAAATTTGAAAACGGTGCGCACCGGGTGCAGCGCGTGCCTGAAACGGAGTCAGGCGGCCGTATTCACACATCAACAGCAACGGTTGCAGTGCTGCCGGAAGCTGAAGAAGTGGAAGTCGACATTAATGAAAAAGATATCCGGGTCGATACTTTTGCATCAAGCGGGCCGGGCGGGCAAAGTGTTAATACCACAATGTCAGCTGTCCGTTTGACCCATATTCCGACCGGGATCGTGGTTTCCTGCCAGGACGAAAAATCACAAATTAAGAATAAAGAAAAGGCAATGAAGGTATTGCGCGCCCGCATTTATGATAAATTCCAGCAGGAGGCGCAGGCCGAATACGATGCCAACAGGAAATCCGCTGTCGGAACAGGTGATCGTTCCGAACGGATCCGCACTTATAATTTTCCGCAAAACCGGGTTACCGACCACAGAATCGGCTTGACTATCCAAAAGCTGGACCAGATCCTGCAGGGAAAACTCGATGAAATCATCGATGCATTGATTTTGGAAGACCAATCGAAAAAGCTTGAAAGTGTGAACGAGTAATGGCAGCCCCATTAAAAGTGTATGAAGCCTTGCAATGGGCTTCTTCTTTTTTAACCAAAAAAGGCCGTGATGCCAATGCCAGCGAGCTGCTGCTTGAACATTTTACCGGCATGGGCCGGACAAACTTGCTGGCCAATTTAAGAATGCCGCTAGCGGATGAAGTCCGGGAAAACTTTAATAAAGCCGTGCATGCCCATGGAGAGGGCGTACCGGTCCAGCATATCATGGGTTATGCCTATTTTTACGGCCGCAAATTCCGTGTCAATCGGGATGTGCTGATCCCGCGCCCTGAAACAGAAGAATTGGTGCACGGGGCCATCCGGAGAATAGGCCGGTATTTCGGCGCAAAAAAAAGCCTTAAACTGGCGGATATTGGGACAGGCAGCGGAATTATCGCCATTACCATGAAACTGGAATGCCCGCCGCTTTCTGTTTGTGCAACTGATCTATCAGCAAAAGCGCTGACGGTTGCAAAGGATAATGCAGCAGATTTGCAGGCGGATATTCGCTTTGTACAGGGGGATTTGCTGGAGCCATTTTTGCTGCAGGGTGAAACATTCGATGTGATTTTGTCTAATCCCCCATATATACCGAACCGCGACCGGGAAGATTTGTCTCCTGTCGTGAAGGACCATGACCCGGAAACAGCTCTGTTTGGCGGGGAAGATGGGCTTGATTATTACCGCCGCTTTATGGAGGGGCTCCCCCGTGCAGTAAACAGGCCGGCCCTGATCGGATTTGAAATCGGCAGCGGGCAGGGAGTGGAAGTTTCAGCGCTATTCAGTAACACGTTCCCGGGCAGCAAAGTCGAAATAGTAAACGACATCAACGGCCTTGAAAGAATGGTATTTTGTTCAATATGAAACAATTTGCTTGGGAGATGTTTATTAATCAAACGTTTGATTAAATCGAAGAAATCGCTGCCCAGCCGCGGCTTTTGAGGTTGCTCATAAGAAGAATGAAAGCCCGCTCCCGTGGGAAATCCGTGCCTGAGGTCGTTCATAAGAGGAATGAAAGCCCGTGCCGGAGGAAAACCCGTGCCTGTGGTCGTTCATTGGAGGAATGAAAGCCCGTTCCCGTGGAAAACCCATGCCTG
>NZ_KB893980.1:0-38166 GCF_000374345.1 Heyndrickxia acidiproducens DSM 23148 | reverse complement strand
TCATAAGGGGAATGAAAGCCCGTTCCCGTGGAAAACCCATGCCTGCGGTCGTTCGTAAGGGGAATGAAAGCCTGTTCCCGTGGAAAACCCGTGCCCATGGTCGTTCATAAGGGGAATGAAAGCCCGCGCCGGAGGAAAACCCGTGCCCGCAGTCGTTCATAGGGCGAATGAAAGCCCGTTCCCATGGAAAACCCGTGCCCGTGGTCGTTCATATGGCGAATGAAAGCCCGCTCCCAAGAAAAACCCGCACCCATGGTCGTTCATAAGAGGAATGAAAAGTTTAATCAAACGATTGATTAAACGATGTGGTTTTATCGGTTTGGAAAGATTTAGAAGATGTTGAACCCAATGCTGTTTAATTGGGGTATGCAGCGGCTTTGAATACTTTCGCTTTTTATTTTTTGCAGTTTACTAGTTTAGAATCTCATTTTCTTGTCCACAATGTTGATACGAAGGGACGGGGAAGAAAATGAGGAGAAAGTTTACGGGACTTATTTATTTGATCATGTTATCGATTGGCACCATTCTTAGCCTGTATGCACCGCAACAGGAAGCTGCTGCGGACCAAACAATTGTTATTCCGAAAGATGCAATCCGCCTCAGGATTCTGGCAAACAGCGACAAACCGGAAGACCAGGCGGTAAAAAGGAAAATCCGCGATGAAGTGAACGCCAGCATTACAAAATGGGTACAGGATCTGACTTCAAAAGAAGAAGCAAAAAAGGTCATCCAGTCCCATTTGCCTGATATAAAAAGGATTGCCGAAAAGGTGATTGCAGAAGAACATTTAGATCAATCCGTACGTGTCGAGCTTGGAAAAGTAAATTTCCCGACAAAATTATACGGACAGTATTTGTACCCTGCCGGCAAATATGAAGCCGTCCTGATTACCTTGGGAGAGGGGCAGGGAGCCAACTGGTGGTGCGTACTCTATCCGCCGCTTTGCTTCCTGGATTTCTCAAACGGGGTTGCAGTCAGTGCCGGGTTTGATGAGGGAAGTACAAAAAAAGAAAAAACGGAACCGGAAGAACCGGCCAGGCAAAAACAAACGGCAGAAGAAAACCACACACAACCAAAAACATTGCAAAAGAACGAGGAAAAAAAGCAAGACATACAGCCGCAGGAAAAAACGGAAAAAACGGCGGAACCAAAACAGCCGGATGTTCAGAAGGTACAAGCAGCAGAAAAAAACGAAGACAGCGATCAGCATAAAAAAGAGGAATCCGCAGAGGCAAATGCAGGCGCCAGCCCTGTCTATGTGAAAGAAGAAACCGACAAAGTTGAGAAAAAACTGCTGGTTGCAGAGATTTTTAAAAAATGGTTTTAATTACTTACCCACAACAGTGGATAAGTAAAGAGAACGGATACAATTTTGCATAAGTTATCAACAGAAATGCGGGTATTGTCCACAACTTGTGGACAATATTTGTTTCATTTTTCAACTTTTTCCCTGCCGTCAGAAAACATGCTGTGAAAAGGTTGATAAATAAATAAGTAAAGGAAAAAGATCAAACAAGATGGAGAAGGGTGAAAAAATGGACACAAAGTATTGGTCTGTGGATAAATCTGTGGAGAATCATGGTGCTTATCCACAACTTGGGGAAGCTGCACAATTGCTGCGGCAGCATGAAGTGGTCGCATTTCCGACTGAAACAGTTTATGGTTTGGGAGCGGATGCAACAAATGATGAAGCTGTAGAAAAAATATACAAAGCGAAAGGCAGGCCGGGCGATAATCCCTTAATTGTCCACATTGCGGAATTTAAACAATTGGAAAACCTGGTTGCTGATATCCCTGATTCGGCCCGATTATTGATGAAAACATTTTGGCCGGGGCCGCTTACAATTCTCCTTCATGTTAAACCGGGCCAATTATCTCAAAAAGTGACGGCCGGTTTGGATACAGTTGGAATTCGCATGCCCTCGCACCCCGTGGCCCTGGATCTCATTCGAAAGGCCAATCTGCCAATTGCAGCACCTAGCGCAAACAGTTCCGGAAAACCAAGCCCGACGACTGCTGCCCATGTTCGTGAAGATTTGGACGGCCGGATAGCCGGCATTATCGACGGCGGGCAAACCGGTGTAGGGGTGGAGTCGACAGTACTCGACTGCACGGTTGAAGTCCCTGTTATTTTGCGCCCGGGTGGTGTAACGAAAGAGCAGCTCGAGAAAGTGATCGGAAAAGTAGTCATCGATCCCGGCCTGCAATCTTCAGACCGGGCGCGCCCGAAAGCACCGGGGATGAAGTATACGCACTATGCACCGGATGCCCCTGTTTATTTAGTGGATGGCAGTATCACATATATGCAGCATTTAATAGATGAGAGACGAAAAAAAGGACAGCGTGTCGGCGCCATTGTGACGGAAGAAGCAGCGGGCTTCATTAAAGCTGATGCAGTTGAGATATGCGGGAGGCGGGATTCGCTTGAGACCGTTGCGCACCATTTATATGATGCATTAAGGTCGTTTAATCAAATCGATGTCGATGTTATTTTTTCAGAAATTTTTCCGCGTGAAGGTATTGGGCAGGCCATTATGAACCGCCTCGACAAAGCGGCGGGCCGGAAGTATTTATTTGAAAAAGAAGAATCGTAAAAGATGGAATAAGCGGAGCAGCAGAGAAATTGTTACAGGGGCGGGTCCTAAAGGCAAAAGCAAGCAGCAAAGCACAATAAAGTGCCATTCGAACCGTGATCAAGCCGAACGCAGTCAGGCTTTCGATCCCAAGACGATTCATAAAGACTCCCAAACCTCCCAGTAGAGATTGGCTTTCTTCTATTCTAAAATGTTTTGGACGTGCATAAGCTTGGATTAGTACGTCCAAGGGGGGAAGAGGGATGGCAATCATCGCAGAAATCATAACATTAGGGATTATGGCAGTGGCGCTTGGAATGGATGCTTTTTCGGTCAGTTTGGGTATGGGCATGATGCGGCTGAGGTTAAAACATATTTTTTACATAGGCGTCACAGTCGGTTTGTTCCATGTTTTTATGCCGTTTTTCGGGATGATTGCCGGACAATTCCTGTCATTTAAGTTTGGCATGGTTGCCCAGTATATTGGCGGCGTTCTGTTGATCGTATTGGGTTTGCAAATGATCATTTTCAGTTTTAAAAAAGATGCCGCGCAGGTCATGAACCTGGTTGGCTGGGGGATGCTATTATTTGCCTTAAGTGTCAGCCTTGACAGTTTTTCCGTCGGGCTGTCCCTTGGCATATTTGGGGCCCGGACAGCTGCTGTACTGATTTGCTTTGGAGCAGCCGCCATGTTATTAACCTGGCTTGGTTTATTGATCGGGCGGAAATTTCAAGGATGGCTGGGCATCTATGGCGAAGTGTTTGGCGGAACCATTCTAATTCTATTTGGCGTGAAATTACTTCTGTCCGTATAAAAAATGCAGGTTCCGGAAGCCTGTGCCCATTCCTTAGCCAAAGAGACAGGCGGGATGGACACAGGCTTTTTAATGGAAATTGGTTTCTGCAGGCTGAGGAGTAATTAAAATAGCATCATCATCTTTCTAAAAGGGGCCTTTTTTACTATAATAGTAGTAAGGAAATACTCAGAAAAAAGGGGGCCGGAAATTGAACATACTTTTTGTTTGTACCGGAAACACCTGCAGAAGTCCGATGGCGGCGGCAATCCTTCAGAACAAACATCTGGAAGGGATCGAAGTAAAATCCGCCGGTTTATTTGCAATGGAGGGAAGCAGTGCGTCACCGCATGCATGCCAGGTGCTGAAAGAACAGCAAGTTGAATTCACCCACAGTGCAAGGAGGATGTCGGAAGAACTTGCAGACTGGGCGGATTATATTTTTACAATGACAAGCAGCCACAGGGAAGCAGTCAAACATACTTTTCCGAGGGCTGCAAATAAAACGTTTTCATTGAAAGAGTTTGCGGAAGGGGCGCGCGGGGACGTAGCAGACCCGTACGGCGGGAGCCTGCAAGCTTACCGGGACACTTTTCTGGAGTTAAACCGTTTAATCAATCGTTTAGTGAAAAAAATATGGCAGAACAACTAGGGGAGAAAAGGTGTGGAAAAACCAAAATATAAATTGAGTCTTGCAGGGAAAATTGTTTTATTTGTTACGATATTGTCTTTTATTACATATACAACAAGCGGCGTTTTTATTTATATTGTCTATCCGTTTTTTTCAAAGATGATCAGCCAATCCTGGTTTATCACTTTAACGCTTGCACTTGGTATCATCTGGTCCGGAATTTTAAGCTATTTCATGGCCCGCTTCGCCGTAAAGCCGCTCCGTAAATTGGAGAATGCCGCCATTAAAGCAAGTCATGGAAATTTACAAAACGAAGTCCCGGTTCCGGGAACAAATGATGAAATCCAGTCACTTGCCACGGCTTTTAACCAGATGCTCTATAATTTGCGGGAGATGGTTGCACAAATTAATGGAAATGTAACGCATACAAAAAAGAAGGTATTGGAGATCTCCCAAAAGACCTCGCAGGCAACAAGCCAGGCAGCCATGATTAATGAAACGATTGGCGAAATCTCAGCCGGCGCGGACCAATCGGCGGCGTCAACTCAAACGGCAGCAGATCTGGTTCAGGATATTTATCAAATGGCCGGGCAAGTGGAGGAGAAAGCGAACACCTGCAAGCGCTCATCAGATCGAATGATTAAAGAAGTAAATACAGGAAAAGAAGTGCTCAAATCCCTGGTTGCCGGTATAAAGCAAATGGCAATGGAAAATGAAGCGTCTTTACAAGCTGTCCGCCGGCTGGAAGAGGACACAAAACAAGTCAGAAATATTATCTCATTCGTCGGCGAAGTGGCTGCCCAAACCAATCTGCTTGCCTTAAACGCCTCAATTGAAGCAGCGCGGGCCGGTGAACACGGGAGGGGATTTGCGGTTGTGGCTGAGGAAGTCAGAAAGCTTGCGGATGAAAGCGCCCAGGCTGTGCAGGGCATTACCGGGCTTATTCAGCATATCGAGCAAGAAGTGGAAAGTGTAGTCGGGCAAATCACCAATCAAGTGCGGAAAGCAAACGATGAAACGGATAAAGGAAACCAGGCCGATCATGAAATGGGTCATATGACAGAGACAATCCAACTCGTGGCCGATACTGTTACAAATATCGCATCTCTGGCAAAAAAACAAATGGCTGCCATACATGAGGCATCCGAGCAGTCTCAGGAGGTAGCGGCCATTGCTGAGGAAACTTCTGCCGGCGCCAAAGAGGTGACGGCTTATACGAATGAGCAGACAAAAGGCATGCAGGCCATCGAAAACCTGGTGTTGCAACTGGAACAGGATGCGGAGAAATTAAAAGGAAATATCGGCCATTTTCAAATTGGCTGAAAAAATTTCAACCTTGATTCTATGCTTGTTCCATTGCTTTTTCTGTATCCTGTGCCACAATAATAGAAAGGGCAGCAGGTACCGTTTTCAAGCTGTTGTTTTGTTTGATCCAAAAACGAGGGGGGAAAAGTATGAAAGTCGCATTGGCTTCAGATCATGGAGGCATTCATCTCCGGAAGGAAATAGCCGGATTGTTGAATGAAATAGGAATCGACTATGAGGATTTTGGCTGTAACTGCGAAACTTCTGTAGACTATCCGGATTATGCTTTGCCGGTTGCTGAAAAGGTTGCCGGCGGCGAATTTGACCGTGGCATTTTAATCTGTGGCACAGGGATCGGGATGTGCATCTCAGCCAATAAAGTAAAGGGTGTCCGCTGTGCGCTTGTTCATGACGTTTTCAGTGCCCGTGCAACAAGAGAGCACAATGACAGCAATGTGCTGGCAATGGGGGAAAGAGTCATTGGCGCCGGGCTTGCCTGTGAGATTGTCAAAACATGGCTTGGGACAGAATATGAAGGCGGGCGCCATGCACGCAGGCTCGATAAGATCTCCCATTATGAAGAAAATCATGCGTTAAAATGATAATAGAGGTGTCAGGTATTGGAAGCAGATATCGATCTTTGGAGCAAGCAGTTCCGCCATATGTTAGATGAGTTTTTTCAGCAGGTGCCAATGAAAAAAGGGCAGGTTTTTGTGATCGGCTGTTCCACTTCTGAAGTCATCGGTAAAAAAATTGGAACAGCAGGAGCGTTGGATATTGCAGAAATGATTTTTAACATTGTCCAAAAGTATGCACAGCAAATGGGCATCCACTTTGCATTCCAATGCTGCGAACATCTGAACCGGGCGCTTGTCGTTGACCGTTCGCTCGCAGCTGCAAAAGGCTGGGAGGAAGTGGCTGTCGTACCTGTCCGCCATGCAGGGGGCGCCATGGCTGCCTGGTCCTACCGGCATATGGAAGATCCTGTTGTTGTGGAATTTATTCAGGCGGATGCCGGCATGGATATCGGGGATACGTTTATCGGCATGCATTTAAAACATGTTGCCGTACCTGTCCGTGTTTCCGAAAACCAGCTTGGTTCCGCACATGTTACACTGGCCGCAACACGCCCGAAGCTCATTGGCGGTGTGCGGGCAAGATATGAAGAAACAAATTGTGAGTAAATATTTTTATTTCATCAGAAAACGGCATTTAAGCCCGGCTCGCGCAATGTGCGGGCCGGGCTGCCTTTTTATGGCAGGCAAAAAGCAGCAGAAAAAAGATCAAATCCTTTCAAAAAATATGGTAAAATAAAAAAGAATATGAATACAATGGCGTAGGGGGTCCCAAATTGAGTCAAATTGCAAAACAAGATCAGGAAGTCTATCGCGCAATCGAGCAGGAATTAAACCGGCAGAGAAGTAAAATCGAGTTAATTGCCAGTGAGAACTTTGTCAGTGAAGCGGTCATGGAAGCACAAGGTTCCGTTCTGACGAATAAATATGCAGAGGGTTACCCGGCACACCGGTACTACGGCGGCTGCGAATATGTCGATATTGTGGAAAACCTTGCACGCGACCGGGCCAAACAAATTTTTGGCGCCGAACATGTGAATGTGCAGCCCCATTCCGGTGCACAGGCCAATATGGCAGTCTATTTTACAATCCTTGAACACGGCGATACAGTGCTGGGCATGAATCTATCCCACGGCGGCCATTTAACGCACGGCAGCCCGGTAAACTTCAGCGGGGTCCAGTATCATTTTGTAGAGTACGGCGTTGATAAAGATACCCAGTATATTGATTACGATGATGTTTTGGAAAAAGCCCGTTTACATAAGCCGAAATTGATTGTTGCAGGTGCAAGTGCGTACCCCCGTACCATTGATTTTAAAAGGTTCCGGGAAATTGCAGATGAAGTGGGCGCTTATCTAATGGTGGACATGGCCCATATTGCAGGCCTTGTTGCAGCAGGCCTCCATCCAAGCCCGGTTCCATATGCTGATTTTGTGACGACAACGACCCATAAAACATTGCGGGGCCCGCGCGGCGGCATGATTTTATGCAAAGAAAAATTTGCAAAGAAACTGGACAAGTCTATCTTCCCGGGTATACAGGGCGGACCGCTCATGCATGTCATTGCAGCCAAAGCGGTTGCATTCGGCGAAGCACTGCAGGATGATTTCAAAGTTTATTCGCAGAAAATTGTCGACAATGCAAAACGTCTTGCCGAAAGCCTGCAAAAGGAAGGGGTGACGCTTGTATCCGGCGGCACAGATAACCATCTTGTCCTAATTGATTTGCGTTCCTTATCCATTACAGGCAAAAAGGCGGAAAAGGTACTGGACGATATTGGAATTACTGCAAACAAAAATACAATTCCGTATGATCCGGAAAGCCCTTTTATTACCAGCGGGCTGAGGATCGGTACACCGGCTGTGACAACGAGAGGATTCGGGCTTGAAGAAATGGATGAAGTTGCCTCTATTATCGCATCTGCCTTAAAACACCCTGATGAGGAAGATGTGTTAAAAGAGGCCGCCAATCGGGTTAAGCAACTTACAAATCGTTTTCCTTTGTATCCGGATCAAAAATAAATAGTCTGTTCCTGCTGCGGCATATGCAGGCCGCCGCAGCGGGCAGGTCATCTTTATTAACCCTATCTTAGATTTTATTGCTGCTTGTGTTGAGATTGGGTTCTTTTTTCGTGTAAAATGGTTGGAGGTGAACGAGTTTTTTGCCATGTGTTTTTTGAAAACCATTAAAGGAGAGAAAAAGATTGAGTATTGTACATGTGATTGACCATCCGCTGATCCAGCACAAATTAACGTATATCCGGGACAAGCATACAGGGACCAAAGATTTCCGCGAGCTTGTGGATGAAGTAGCCACCCTCATGGCGTTTGAAATTACAAGGGACATGCCGCTTGAAGAAATTGAAATTGAAACCCCTGTAAGCAAGGCAAAATCCAAAACCCTGACCGGCAAAAAAATCGGGATTGTTCCGATTCTCCGTGCGGGATTAGGCATGGTTGACGGTGTGCTGAAACTGATCCCCGCGGCAAAAGTCGGCCATGTGGGGTTATACAGGGATCCAAAAACGCTGAAGCCGGTTGAATATTATGCAAAACTTCCGAGCGATGTGGAAGAACGGGATTTTATTATTGTCGATCCAATGCTTGCAACAGGCGGTTCTGCTGTGGATGCCATTGAGTCGCTGAAGAAAAGAGGCGCGAAAAATATCAAATTCATGTGCCTGATTGCCTCACCGGAAGGCGTGGAAAATGTGCAAAAGGCCCATCCTGATGTGGACATTTACGTTGCGGCCATTGATGAAAAGCTGAACGAAATGGGTTATATTGTTCCCGGCCTGGGGGATGCCGGCGACCGTCTATTCGGGACAAAATAACAAAAGAAGCGGGAGATGCCGGCTTGTTTCCCGTAAAGTTTATGGATGCGCTTAGTGTTTTACAAATTTGTTAACTGCGTAAAATGTACTGGCAAAAAAATAAAAAGAGATTATAATAAGCTTTATATTTCCGGTGTAAATAGCTAGTCATTTAACACCTGTAAGTATGTGACTGAAATAGATTCCCATATTTCAAAAGCTTTAGGTGTTTCCCTGCTAATACTTTACTACTGCGTAAAGAGGGAATAGAGGGAGTGTTGTGGAATAATAGAGTATGAAGATGCAGCGGGCTTTTGATTTCTCAGAAACTTCATTGACATTGCCATAGCACTATTGTACACTTAAAAAGTGTGCGTAATGAGAAGGTTTACATGATTGAGCCAGGAAAGTATTTTTTACTATTTACATACCGAAAATAGTTTTAAAACGAATCGTGTCCGGTTCAGGGGATTTCCATCCCGGCTGGATTTCACTCTCTGCATGCCATGATTGAGAAGCACAAATTGATGCAAATCGTCAGCTGGTCATTGGGGCACTTTTTCAGCAAATAAAGCAGGCCAATATGCAGTTATGGTTTAACTGCAGTATGCTTTAAAGCTGCATTTGCCTGTGCTGCAAACAGTCTGACATTTCTTTTCAGGGGTGTAAAAAGAAGATGCCGGAGCTTCTTCAAGTTTATAAAAGGCAGCGTAAATATTTACTATTTCTCATGTTCCTCTATTTATTAGGCTCATTCTATCCCTCTTTCCGACCGGTTTCCTTAGGTCTATTGCTTGGTACTTCCGTAAGCCTTTTTAATCTGTGGCTGTTGGCCAAAAAAACAATATCGGTAACGAGCGCTTCTGTAACCGGAAAAAGATCGTTTTCTTTAGGAACAGGAACAAGAATAGCAATGGCTGTGCTCGCAGTAATGTTTGCGGATTACTATACTGAGTGGTTGAATGTCCTAAGTGTAATTATAGGTATAATGACATCTTATGTGGTCATTATGATAGATTTTTTTGCAGGGTTGTTTCAACAAAGAAAATGTAAAGTGAGGTGAGTTCTAATGGAACATAAGGCACCGGTAGTAGAATTCATGGGATTGTATTTCAATCTGTCCAATATCCTGATGATCACGATTGCTTCATTGGTTGTGTTCATAATCGCGGTCATCTCTACAAGAAAATTAGCATTGAAGCCTACAGGCATGCAAAATTTCATGGAGTGGGTTATGGATTTTGTCAGAGGAATCATAAAGAGCAACATGGATTGGAAAACCGGAGGCGTATTTCACATATTGGGCTTAACATTGATCATGTATATTTTTGTTTCCAATATGCTCGGACTTCCGTTTATGATTGTCTATGACCACTATTCATGGTGGAAGTCGCCGACTTCAGATCCGGTCGTTACGCTGACGCTTGCCATAATCGTAATGGGGATCACCCATTTCTATGGCGTAAAAATGAGGGGTTTTGGCGGCTATTTGAAAAGTTATGCCGAGCCGCTTTGGTTTTTGGTTCCCATTAACTTAATTGAACAGTTTGCCAATACTTTGACGTTGGGTCTTCGTCTTTACGGAAACATATATGCAGGGGAAGTTTTACTGACTCTTCTTGCAAGTTCTCTGGCAGTACATGTAGGGGGGACCATTGCGGCAATTATTCCTATGATTGCATGGCAGGGATTCTCCATATTTGTTGGTGCCATCCAGGCATTCATCTTTACAATGCTAACAATGGTTTATATTTCTCATAGAATTTCCCATGAGTAACCATTTAAATAATAAAAAATATTTTTTATATATTCCAAAGGAGGAAACTTTATTATGAGTTCAGGTATTTTTGCAGCAGCAATAGCAGTTGGTTTAGCAGCACTAGGCGCAAGTATCGGTAACGGCCTGATCGTTGGGCGTACCGTTGAAGGAATCGCAAGACAGCCGGAAGCACGTGGTATACTGCAAACAACAATGTTTATCGGTATTGGTTTAGTTGAAGCGATTCCTATTATCGCGGTTGTTATTGCGTTTATTGCATTGGGAAGATAAGAGGAATTTTAACGGCGAAGATGAATCTAACAAGACCTTCGCCTTTCCTTTATGGAAATCTGCAGGCAGCTTTAGCTGCTTCTTTGAATATCGATTGTTGCAAGAATGAATTGTGAACGCTTGGAAAGGAGTGAACTTCGGTGCTTCAAAATGAGTTAGTATTCGGATTTGTGGAAGGAAAGCTCAACACAGGCGATATTTTATTCCAGGCCATCGTCTTTATTGTGTTGCTTCTGTTATTAAAGAAATATGCCTATGGCCCCTTGGTTAATATGATGAAACAACGGGAGGACCATATTGCAAAAGAAATTGAAACAGCGGAACAAAACCGTGCGGAAGCAAACAGGCTTTTGGAAGAACAACGTACTTTATTGAAAGAAGCACGGGTAGAAGGCCAGAATTTAATTGAAAACGCCAAGAAGCAGGCCGATGTGCAACGGGAAGATATTATTGCGACAGCCCGCGCAGAAGCTGAACGGCTGAAAGAAACAGCCAAAGTTGAAATTGAACAGGAAAAATCGAAAGCTGTATCCGCCTTGCGCGACCAGGTTGCATCTTTATCTGTGCTGATCGCATCGAAAGTCGTTGAAAAAGAAATTTCAGAAAAAGATCAGGAAAAATTCATTAAGGATGCGATTGAAGAGGCAGGAGAATTGCGATGAGTAATGAAGCGGTAGAAAACAGATACGCTTTGGCGCTTTTTGAACTGGCAAAAGAACATCAGCAACTTGAAACCATTGAGAAAGAAATAAAAGTTGTCAAACAAGTGTTGGAAAACAATATTCAATTTTTAAAACTGCTTAAATCGCCGAAAATGAAGTTGGAAGCCAAAAGAGACATGGTGAAAGAAACTTTCTCAGGCTTATCCAACTATACTTTGAATACACTGCTGCTATTGCTGGACCGGCACCGCAGTGATTTAATCGTGAATGTTTGCCGCTCTTTTATTGAATTGGTCAACAATGAACGGGGAGTCGCAGATGCCGTTGTATATTCGGCCCGTACGTTGACAGCTGAAGAAAATGCAGCGATTTCCAAAGTATTTGCGAAGAGAGTCGGAAAACAATCTTTAAATATTGAAAACATTGTAGATAGCGATCTGCTGGGCGGATTAAAGATTAGAATCGGGAATTCAATCTTTGACAGCAGCCTGCGCGGTAAATTAGAACGTCTCGAAAGAACATTAATCAGTTAAGATAGAAATGAGGTGCTGGATTTATGAGCATTAAGGCTGAAGAAATCAGCGTGCTGATAAGAAAACAGATTGAAAATTACCAATCTGAAATTGAAGTTAGCGACGTCGGTACAGTTATCGAAGTCGGTGACGGGATTGCGCGTGCACACGGTCTTGATCATGCGATGGCAGGTGAACTTCTTGAGTTTCAAAATGGCGTAATGGGCCTTGCTCAAAACCTTGAAGAAAATAATGTCGGGATTATTATTTTAGGGCCGTTCCGGGAAATCCACGAAGGCGATGAAGTCAGGCGGACAGGGAAAATTATGCAGGTTCCGGTTGGGGAAGAATTAGTCGGCCGCGTTGTAAATCCGCTTGGGCAGCCTGTTGACGGCCTGGGCCCGATTAATACGACAAAGACCCGTCCGGTTGAATCTAAAGCACCGGGTGTTATGGATCGTAAATCTGTAAGCGAACCGCTGCAAACTGGTATTAAAGCGATTGATGCGCTTGTTCCGATTGGCCGCGGCCAACGTGAATTGATCATTGGTGACCGCCAGACAGGTAAAACAACGATTGCGGTGGACACCATTTTGAACCAAAAAGACCAGGATATGATTTGTATCTATGTTGCAATTGGACAAAAAGAATCAACCGTCCGAAGCACAGTAGAGACACTGCGTAAATTTGGAGCATTGGATTACACGATTGTTGTAACAGCTTCCGCATCACAGCCTGCACCGCTGCAATATTTAGCGCCTTATGCCGGTGTTGCGATGGGTGAAGAATTTATGTACAACGGTAAACACGTACTGGTCGTATATGACGACTTATCCAAACAGGCGGTTGCTTACCGTGAACTTTCCTTGCTGCTCCGCCGTCCGCCGGGCCGTGAAGCATATCCGGGGGATGTTTTCTACTTGCACTCCCGCCTTTTGGAACGTGCTGCAAAACTAAGCGATGCATTGGGTGGAGGATCATTGACTGCCCTGCCGTTCGTAGAAACACAAGCCGGGGATATATCTTCCTATATTCCAACGAATGTTATTTCGATTACAGACGGGCAGATCTTCCTGCAATCTGACTTGTTCTTCTCTGGTGTGCGCCCGGCAATTAATGCAGGTTTGTCTGTATCACGTGTTGGTGGTGCAGCACAAATCAAAGCCATGAAGAAAGTATCAGGTACATTGCGCCTTGACCTGGCATCATTCCGCGAATTGGAATCATTTGCGCAATTCGGTTCTGACCTTGACAAAGCCACACAGGCAAAACTGGCACGCGGCCAGCGCACAGTTGAAGTATTGAAACAGGATCTGAATAAACCAATCAAGGTTGAAAAACAAGTTATGATTCTTTATGCATTGACGAAAGGATTATTGGATGATATTCCGGTAGAAGACATTCTTCGTTTTGAATCTGAAATGTATGCATGGCTGGATCAAAACCGCGCATCCTTACTTGCTGAAATCCGTACATCCGGCAATCTTCCGGCTGATCAGGATATGGAAGAAGCAATCAATGAATTTAAGAAGACATTTGTAAAATCAGAATAATCGCGTGCTGCGAACATTGCTAAGGGGGCTTCATAGCAGTGAGATTGAAGTCCTGATTAACCAACAAGGGTGGTGAAATGAAAGTGGCATCCTTACGCGATATAAAAACCCGGATAAATTCAACGCAAAAAACAAGCCAGATCACAAAAGCAATGCAAATGGTCTCAGCTGCAAAATTAAACCGTGCTGAGATGTCTGCCAAATCGTTTGGCCCTTATATGGAAAAAATGCAGGATGTAGTCGTCAGCATTTCCAGTGGCACAAGCGGCATCCAGCATCCGATGCTCGTCTCCCGGCCAGTTAAAAAGACCGGTTATCTGGTCATTACATCGGACCGCGGATTGGCAGGGGCATTTAATAGTAATGTACTAAGGCTTGTTACTAAAACCATCCGGGAACGCCATCAGTCTGATGATGATTATGCCATTATTGTGATCGGACGAACAGGGTATGAATTTTTTAAACGTCTAAATATGAATGTTGTTTTGAATATTGTCGGGCTGGCTGACCATCCAACATTTACAGATATTGAGAATATTACAAAGCAATCGGTAGGTATGTTTGAGGACGGGACTTTTGATGAGTTGTATATTTATTACAATCATTTTATCAGTGCCATTCAGCAAGACGTAACAGAAAAGAGAATTCTTCCATTGGCAGATGTGACAAGTAACAACCATTTGATTTCATACGAGTTTGAACCATCTGCAGAGGAGATTCTCTCTGTATTGCTTCCACAATATGCCGAAAGCCTGATTTACGGTGCTTTGCTTGACAGTAAAGCAAGCGAGCATGCGGCACGGATGACGGCAATGAGAAACGCAACAGATAATGCAACGGAATTAATTGATACGTTGACATTGACCTATAACCGTGCCCGCCAGGCATCCATCACTCAAGAAATTACGGAAATTGTTGGCGGGGCAGCAGCCCTGGAATAGAGCTTTCTTTTCTTTAAAAGAAAGCCGGCATGCCCCAAAATGTAAGTTAGGAGGGAACAGAATGAGTATGGGACACGTTCTGCAAGTAATGGGTCCGGTAGTTGACGTTAAGTTTGAAAATGGTCAGCTTCCTGATATTTATAATGCATTAAAGATCAACTACAAAGCGCAATCTGCCACTGAAGTGGATATCAATATCACACTTGAAGTTGCTTTGCATTTAGGTGATGATTCTGTTCGTACCGTTGCAATGTCGTCAACAGATGGCATTCAGCGCGGTATGGAAGTAGAAGACACGGGCGCACCAATTTCTGTACCTGTCGGTGATGTTACGCTGGGCCGTGTTTTTAATGTTCTCGGAGATGTCATTGATCTGGATGGCAAGCTCCAGGGAAATGTCCGGCGGGATCCAATCCAGCGGACAGCCCCGACATTTGAACAGTTATCTACAGAGGTTGAAATCCTTGAAACCGGGATTAAAGTGGTTGACTTGCTTGCCCCTTATATTAAAGGCGGTAAAATCGGATTATTCGGCGGTGCCGGTGTAGGTAAGACCGTATTAATCCAGGAATTAATTAATAACGTAGCCCAGGAGCACGGCGGTATTTCCGTATTTGCCGGTGTAGGAGAACGTACACGTGAAGGGAACGACCTTTATTACGAAATGAAAGATTCCGGCGTTATTAAGAAAACAGCTATGGTATTCGGGCAAATGAACGAACCGCCTGGTGCACGTATGCGTGTTGCTTTGACCGGTTTAACAATGGCTGAATATTTCCGTGATGAACAGGGACAAGACGTGCTGTTGTTCATTGATAACATTTTCCGTTTCACCCAGGCCGGCTCGGAAGTTTCCGCTCTGCTTGGACGGATGCCTTCTGCCGTTGGTTACCAGCCAACATTGGCTACTGAAATGGGGCAATTGCAGGAACGGATCACATCCACAACAAAAGGTTCGATTACATCGATCCAGGCAATTTATGTACCGGCCGATGACTATACCGACCCGGCCCCGGCAACTACGTTTGCCCACTTGGATGCAACAACCAACCTGGAACGTAAATTAACCGAAATGGGGATTTATCCGGCTGTGGATCCGCTGGCTTCGACTTCCCGCGCTTTGTCGCCGGAAATCGTTGGCGAAGAGCATTATGAAGTTGCCCGCCAGGTACAGCAGACATTGCAGCGCTATCGTGAATTGCAGGATATTATTGCCATCTTGGGGATGGATGAATTGAGCGAAGATGACAAGCTGACCGTTGCCCGCGCACGCCGCATCCAATTCTTCCTTTCGCAAAACTTCCACGTTGCCGAACAGTTTACAGGGCAGCCGGGTTCTTACGTGCCGGTAAAAGAAACGGTTCGCGGCTTTAAAGAAATTCTCGAAGGAAAATACGACGATCTGCCGGAAGATGCTTTCCGCTTGGTAGGCACGATTGAAGATGTTGTCAAAAAAGCGGAAGCGATGGGTGTAGAAGCTTAATCAGGGACCAGGAGGAGAGAAAATGAGGACATATGAAGTCAGTGTTGTCACTCCGGACGGCCCAGTATACAGCTCTGAAGTTGAAATGGTCATTGCCAAGACCAAAGGCGGGGAGCTCGGAATATTATACGGGCATATTCCATTGGTCGCACCCTTGGAGGTAGGAGCAGTTCAGTTTAAGAACGGCGAAAAAACAGACCTCGTTGCTGTCAGCGAGGGCATTTTGGAAGTACGGCCGGAGCAAGTAACCATCCTGGCGCAGGCTGCTGAAACGCCTGAACAAATTGATATCAGACGCGCTGAAGAAGCGAAGCGGCGTGCGGAAAGCAGGCTCAAGTCCAGCCAGGACGATATCGATTTCAAACGGGCTGAGCTTGCGTTGAAACGCGCAATGACCCGTATTGATGTTTATAAGCACCACTCTTAATGAAAATCGGAGAAATATGCAGTTCAGCAGCTGTCCGGACTGTACTTTAGATTGGCTAAAAAATAAAAACACCTTCTTTAAATGCAGAAGGTGTTTTTATTTAAATACATACATAAGCGTTCATATGGCAGTTTACTAACCTGGAAAGGAATGAGCATGAAATGGCGGCAGGTTTTGGAACCCAGGCATTGATCAGTATCATCATCCAGTTGTTTTTTATTGGCATGACATTTTGGATCCTTCAAGGGGTCAATATTGAAAAAATCATAAAGAAAAACCGTATTGTGCAGGCAAAGCTATTGTATATTTTCCTCTCGATTGCAATTGGCTCCACAGTCGGCAACTTCTTTCTCGACTATTTGTTATGGTCGCAGCGGCTGCCGCTAATGTTCCAGCTTATACGATAAAATCCGTACGCCGATAATCAAGCGCCCTCCGCTTTTCATTGTCCAGCTGCGGCTCCTATCGGCTCGGGGTCAACTGTTCAGGCACCATTGAAGTCAAAGGGCGGACTTCACTGGTGCCGGCCCAGTTGCCTGTCGCCGATGGACAGTCGCCTCCGCTTTTCTGGTTCATAATACCTGTTTTTAAAAAAACATCCTTTGTCTGCAAATTAATAATGCTTTTTCCGATAAAATTCATTATACTAAGCAGTAGAGTGTCAAATCTTGACGACTTTTTCCTAGTATGTCCTTTCCCTTTCTTGTTAACACTTCCTAATAAGGGGAAGGGGAAGTGAATATGAAAAAAACAGGAATTTTTTGGCTGGGAATTGTCTTAGTCAGTTTGATACTTATTGTAATGGGGAATAAAACGAGTGCGGCCAAATACACGAGTGATTTGCAATTGTTTCGGCAGTCGATTGAAAAGCTGGGTGGAGATGTAACGGAATGGTCTTTATATACAAGAGAAAGCCTTGATCAGTCTTCTGACAAAAGTTGGAACAGAGAAGCCCGAAAATTGCACAAACAATTTCCAAATATGCAGTGGGAAATGAAAGTGGACGGGCATTCAAAGGTATATATGGGGACGCTAAAAAAACGCCATTATATCGAAACCATAAAATTACTGTCGACCCCAACAAACGGATATACCTCTTCGTATCTAATATACGAGATTACAGGAGACGGCCTTGACCCTGCACAAATGCCGGAAATCAATCAAATGGTGACCGACAGAACAGGTAAGCTTTATACAAAAAAGCCCATGGTTTTCTCTTGTATCAAAGGCGGATTCAGTGCTAAAATTGATAAGGTTTTGTTGCACGAAAAAAATCAATTGCTGAAAAATCTGGATGCAAAGAAGGTAGAAGCTGTAGAAGAAACAAATTTTTATGCAGTATCTGGATACTCACCAAAGTTATCACAAGGGATACCGGTTAAAGACAGAGAAATGAATGTGCAAATCGGATTAAGGAAAAGCGGTTTGGGCACGCAGACAACTGTCGTAATTGGCACACCCATCATCACGATTGAATATTAATATAGAGAATATGGACGCGGAGGGGAATACTCTTGGAAAAAATCATCGTCCGCGGCGGAAACAGGCTCCAGGGCACAGTCCGGGTTGAGGGAGCTAAAAATGCTGTACTGCCTGTTATCGCTGCTTCGTTATTGGCAAGTGAAGGAGAAAGTATCATACGGGATGTACCCGAACTCTCCGATGTATTTACAATTAGTAAAGTATTGCGCCACTTAAATGCGGGGGTAACGTTTCAAGATAATAAAATCACTGTAGATGCGTCAAGGGAGTTATCTATTGAAACACCGTTTGAATATGTACGCAAAATGCGCGCCTCTTTTTTAGTGCTTGGTCCATTATTGGCAAGAGAAAGAAAGGCAAGAGTAGCATTGCCGGGCGGGTGTGCCATTGGTTCCCGGCCTATTGATCTGCACTTGAAGGGCTTTGAAGCCATGGGTGCAAAAGTGAATGTTGGAAACGGTTTTATTGAAGCCACAACAGAGCGGCGCTTGCAGGGCGCTAAAATTTATATGGACTTTCCAAGTGTGGGCGCTACCCAGAACATCATGATGGCTGCCTCTTTGGCAGAAGGGCAGACCGTGATTGAGAATGCTGCAAAAGAACCGGAAATTGTAGATTTAGCTAACTTTTTAAATGAAATGGGTGCAAATGTAAAAGGCGCCGGTACAGGCACGATTAAGATAGAGGGTGTTGAAAAGTTACACGCTGCTGATCATACCATTATACCTGACCGGATTGAAGCCGGTACATTTATGATTGCAGCTGCCATTACGAAAGGAAATGTCCTGGTAAAAGGTGCAGTTCCTGAACATATCTCTTCCCTTATTGCGAAGTTAGAGGAAATGGGTGTAACGATTATTGAAGAAAATGACGGGCTGCGCGTAATCGGGCCTGAAGAGCTGAAAGCAGTCGATATCAAAACCATGCCGCATCCAGGATTTCCGACTGACATGCAATCGCAAATTATGGCATTATTGCTATGTGCAAAAGGAACCAGCGTGATTACGGAAACAGTTTTTGAAAACCGCTTCATGCATGTTGAGGAATTCCGCCGCATGAATGCCAATGCTAAAATAGAAGGCCGTTCGGTTATCATCAACGGGCCCTGTGATCTCCAGGGGGCAGAAGTGGCCGCAACCGATTTGCGTGCTGCAGCCGCGTTGATTATTGCCGGCTTGGTTGCAAAAGGCATAACCCGTGTCACTGAATTAAAGCATCTTGACCGCGGTTATTTAAACTTCCATCTGAAACTTGCCGCGCTTGGTGCTGACATTGAAAGGGTGGACGATGAAACCGAAATATCATCTCCCAGCCAAATTCAGGCCGTAGCAGACGCCAATCTATAGTCTGGTAAAAATCTCTGTACATATTCATCATGTGCAGGGTTTTTTTATGTAAAAAATATCCCTGTGCGTGCTGTAACATTATAACCATTTCATACAACATTCAAACGAGGCTGTTTAATAAACGGCGGATTTTTTATCATAAATGCTTGTCCTGTCCCATAACTTTTTAGTATAGGTTCCTTTACTTAACATATGGGAGGCATCATGTTATGAAACCGTTCAAACCAATTGCCCTTGCCGCCGTTCTTGTTCTCGCCGTTTCTTTTCTTATCCCATCCCTTCTTGTACTCCCCTTCCAGAATGATAAAGTCAGCGGAAAACTTCAGGATAAAAAGGTGAAGCAGGTGAAAGCTGAAAAGAAGAACAATACCATCCAGGTATCGGTATACAGAAGTATGGAAAAAGAAATTGACCAAATGCCAATGGAAGATTATGTTGCAGGTGTTGTCGCAGCCGAAATGCCGGCAGACTTTGAAATTGAAGCCCTGAAAGCCCAGGCGCTGACAGCAAGGACGTTTATTGTCAACCGGCTGTTATATGGTGCAAACAGCGATTTACCGGCCGGAGCGGATGTTACCGATACCGTAAGCGACCAGGTATACCTGAGCAATGCCGAACTGAAAAAAATATGGGGGCGGCAGTATACAACAAAAATCAATAAGATCAAAAAGGCTGTGGCTGCGACAAAAGGAAAAATTATTATTTATCGCGATAAACCGATCGACGCTGCATTTTTCTCCACCAGCAACGGCTACACGGAAAATGCCGAAGATTACTGGACAAACGCGGTCCCATATTTAAAAAGTGTGAAAAGCCCGTGGGACAAAGCCTCTCCTAAATATAAGCGGCAAGAGGTCATTACGGCTGCAGGCTTTCAAAATAAGCTCGGGATCCAGCTGTCTGCCAATGACATGGGGACCGTCCTTGCAAGAACGCAGGGGAACAGAGTCGCTAAAATCAAAATAGCAGGCAAAACATTTACCGGAAGAGAGATCAGGGATAAGCTGGGCCTTCCGTCAGCCGACTTTACCTGGATCAGAAAAGGCAATGATATTGTCATTACAACAAAAGGGTACGGCCATGGCGTAGGGATGAGCCAATATGGTGCAAATGGAATGGCGAAGGAAGGGAAAGATTATGCTGCAATTGTCAAATACTATTATAAAGGCGTAAGCGTCGTTCCTTTAGACCGGTTCGGCAATGCAAAATTAACCGCACAAAAATAACCCTGCTTGAAAAAGCGGTGAGCCCTGCCAATGGCAGGCGCTCACCGCTTTTTATTATGCTATGCGCCCGGCTTTTTTGAAGTGGCTCCAATGCAACGCGTTTTCTTAAATGGAATAAACAAAATCAAGAAGTGAAAATTTTTTAAATCGATGTATAAATAAATGAGGAAATGTTCAGAATGGTTGCTGAGGTGATGAAAATGAGAGAGGAAGAAAAGAAACGGCCTTCTCAATCAAAGAACATAAAAAAATTCTTCAAAAAACGTTGGGTATACCCGGCAGTCTACCTGGCATGTGCAGCACTGTTGATTTCCGGAATTTACTGGTATCAAGCTGCAGGAAGCAATTCAGCAAAAGAGAAATTCTCAAATAACGGAAATACATCGATCAGCCAAAAGGGTGCTGACAACCAGGCAATCGAAGTCAATAAAGCAGTGGAAAACTTCAAAATGCCGGTGAAAAACCCTGACATGGCAAAGATTGAGAAAAAGTTTTATGATCCGAATGCATCAACGAAAGAACAGGAAGCAGCACTTGTCGTATACGGAAACACTTATCAGCCGAACCAGGGCATTGACATTACCATGGAAAAGGGTAAATCATTCGATGTAGTTGCAGCACTGGGCGGAACTGTTACACAGGTAAAAGAAGATGCTGTATTAGGGAATGTGATTGAAGTTGAACACAATAAAGGTGTCGTGACCCAATATCAATCCATAAAAGATATTGCAGTCAAAGAAGGCGATGTTGTGAAGCAAGGGCAATTTCTTGCAAAAGCCGGCAAAAGCGAACTGAATCAACAAGCTGGTACCCATCTTCATTTTGAAATCCGTAAAGATGATGTGGCAGTGAACCCGGTTTCCTACTTCAATAAATCAGTCAGCGATGTAGAAATTTCTTCATCCTCTGATGAAAATGCTGCTGGCAGCGAAAGCAGCGGAGAAAGTAAAAAGGACCAAACAACCAAAGATACAAGCACAAGCCAGGATCAGAATTAATCAATCATGCCGGGCAGATTGGGCGGAAAAAGTAAGGGTAAACACTTACCAAGACCTAAATTGAAAAAGGGTAGATAAATTAAAGGACATAACATATTCGTCATATAAAATATGTTATGTCCTTTCTTCTTCAACCTAATGTACCCGATAGTTTTTTGCTGAATATACAATGCTTTAATTATAGTATTGCCTATCTTAATGTTTTTGTAATTCCTTTCCAAAATTATGATATACAGCTATTGTTCATTTCTCATTGTCTTTAAATGCCAAGGTAAAAGGACGACAAATACAAGAATATATACAGGTATAGAGTACCACGTCTTCCATGCCTTGTTTACCATATATCCAGATACGACTGTCCCCCACTCGAGAAGATAAGCAGCGGCTACCCATAACCATTTATATAGCACTGACTTATTTTGGGTTAAAAAATTTAGATAAATTAAGCCAAGTGCTAGAGGGATAAAGGATATAAAAATGTAGTCAATCAGATAAGTATCGGGAGAGGGGCCGATTCGAAATCCTTTAAAAACATCGCCAATCAATGCATCCCCAAGCCAAGCACCAAAGCCAAGAACACCAGCACTATAATACATCTCTTTTAAAGTCAACTTTTTCGGCATAAACAACAGAATCAATAGAAAAACCACAATAATTGTATACGCATACCACATAGTTAAACATACCTTCCTTTCAAAAAGGCTGCTTCCAATTGGTTGTATCAACTTTAAAGTATCCATAATTTTAACTGGTTATACAATTGCAGCTTTTCCACAGACTCATCATGTACATATCCTTTTAATAGTATAGCCAATTTAAAAAAGATGTCTGTCCTTTTTCCGTTTGACAGACAGGGCGGGAATTTCCTGAAAATGCAGCACATCCCGTTCTTTCTGATGTTTTTGTGCATAATTTGGTACCCAAGCTAATAAACTGTTACAAACTTGACAAAAAAGCGAGAGTGTTTGAGGTGAGGAGTCGTTAAATTCGTGATTGTTTTAGTTATTGACCTGATTATTTCTTGCAGCACCAGAAAGTGTAGCGATTAACTTTCTGCCGCACGCCGTACCGTGACAGGAAGCGCTTGCGGGATACAGTACAATTCTGAGATCAGCGAGTCTCATTTCACACTCCTCACATCCAATTTGGGGAGGGCGAGTAGTGTGCACGATTACATCAAAGAGAGGACAATCAAGATTGGAAAGTATATCGTGGAGACGAGAAAAACAGTTCGCGTGATTGCGAAGGAGTTTGGCGTATCCAAAAGTACTGTCCATAAAGACTTAACGGAAAGGCTCCCGGAAATCAACCCGGAACTGGCAAATGAAGTAAAAGATATATTGGATTATCATAAATCGATCCGCCATCTGCGCGGAGGGGAAGCAACAAAGCAGAAATATAAAAAAGAAGAATTGCAAATTACCGAATAGCGCAAAAAACAGAACATGGCGGATACCAAAAAGTGATAGAAAGAATCAGCAAACAAAAAAGCAATCAGCCCGTATTGGGGATTGCTTTTTTTGCGCAATAAGGTTTGCATCCTCTTCAAATCCGATGCCGGCGGTCTTCCGCAACAGTACACCCGTAACTCCCGGGCGCACCCCTGTTTATAAAAAAGATTGGAAAATAATTTTTGCAAACACTCACGTAACCCGGTATAAATATGTTAAAATAAATAATTAGGGATAACAGACTGTCATAGATTACGTATACATAAATAGTCCTAAAAAGTTGGAAATAAGGAAGGAGCAAATTCATGTTTGCAAAGGATATTGGGATTGACTTAGGTACAGCTAACGTGCTGATTCATGTAAAGGGACAGGGAATTGTGTTAAATGAACCATCCGTTGTAGCCATAGATAAGTCGGCCAACAAAGTGCTGGCTGTCGGGGAAGAAGCGCGCCGCATGGTGGGAAGAACACCCGGCAATATCGTTGCGATCCGGCCGTTGAAAGACGGGGTCATCGCTGATTTTGACGTGACAGAAACAATGCTGAAGCATTTTATTGATAAGCTGAACGTCAAAGGCCTGCTTTCCAAACCGCGTATTCTGATCTGCTGCCCGACCAACATCACAAGTGTGGAACAAAAGGCGATCCGTGAGGCAGCTGAAAAGAGCGGCGGAAAAAATGTCTATCTTGAAGAAGAACCGAAAGTGGCTGCGATCGGCGCCGGCATGGATATTTTCCAGCCGAGCGGCAACATGGTTGTGGATATTGGTGGCGGTACCACAGATATTGCTGTTTTATCTATGGGAGACATTGTCACAAGTTCATCCATCAAAATGGCAGGGGACAAATTTGATAATGAGATTTTACAATACATCAAAAGAGAATATAAATTATTAATTGGTGAACGGACTGCTGAAAATATAAAAATCAATATCGGGACGGTTTTCACGGGCAGCCGCAATGAAGAAATGGATATCCGCGGAAGAGACATGGTTTCAGGCCTGCCGCGCACCATTACGGTAAATTCAATTGAAATTGAAAAAGCCTTGCGTGAATCTGTCACGGTGATTGTCCATGCCGCCAAAAATGTATTGGAAAAAACGCCTCCTGAACTATCCGCAGATATTATTGACCGCGGTGTTATTTTAACCGGCGGCGGCGCGCTTCTCCACGGAATCGACCAGCTGCTTGCAGAAGAAATCAAAGTGCCGGTACTGGTGTCGGAAAACCCGATGGATTCCGTTGCGATCGGGACAGGAGTCATGCTTGAAAACATTGATAAAATTTCAAGAAAAAGATTGGTCTAATCAGATTTCAAGGAGATTGCGAAAGAAAAAAACGATGCCGGGGACGGTCCCTGTGTTTCTTGTGAGGTGAAAGCATGTGTTAAGGGGTTTTTACACAGCAGCTTCCGGAATGATTGCGCAGCAGCGGAAAACCGATATGCTGTCCAATAACCTGTCGAACGCCAATACTGCCGGTTATAAAGCGGATCAGTCTGCGATGCGGACCTTTCCAAAAATGCTTTTAAGCTACATGAATAAAAACGGTACCACAGGCGAAGTTGAGCATTCCGTCGGATCGCTTGCAACAGGGGTGTACATGCAGGAAACCGTACCGCTCTTTATACAGGGCGGCCTTGAACAAACCAATACGAATACAGATCTTTCTATCGTTGATGATGCGAATGCGGAGGGACACTTATTTTTCCCTGTTAAGAGCAGCGATGGTACCGTAAAATATACGCGCAATGGAAATTTTTCAGTGAGCGGGGACGGCTACTTAACAACTGCAAGCGGAAATGCTGTCCTTGACCGGAATGGTAACCCCATCCAAGTCAATGGTTCGGATTTCTTAGTAAGTCCAGCCGGGGATATTACGGAAAACGGCCGGTATGTGGCAACGATCGGCCTGGGTTATGCACAGAATCCCGGCCAGCTTGAAAAGTCAGGAGACGGCTTATATTCCCTGCAGAATAATGCGCAACTGCCGGATGGTTATAATCAAAACGGTTTCCAAATCAAACAGGGCTTCCTGGAAGCTTCAAATGTCGATGAAACAAAGACAATGACAGACATGATGAGTGCATACCGCACATTTGAAGCCAACCAAAAAGTACTGCAGGCTTATGATGCAAGCCTGGGCAAAGCGGTAAATGATGTAGGCAAAGTTTAAGGGGAACGGTGAGGTGCAGGAATGAACCAATCGATGATCACAGCGGCAAATTCACTTGGCCAGCTGCAGCAAAAACTGGATATCATTAGCAATAATGTTGCTAATTCGGATACGGCTGGCTACAAACGCAAAACGGCAGGGTTTACAGACCTGTTGGTGCAACAGATCAATAACCAGCCCAACGCTGCAAAAGAAGAAGGAAGACTGACACCATACGGAATCCGCATCGGAACAGGCGCAAAACTTGCGAACACAAGCTATGTGACTGCCCAGGGGCCTTTGGAAACAACAAACCGCAACCTTGATATAGCTTTTACGAAAGAAAACCAGTATTTGAAAATCCTTGTACAGACAAACGATAACAGCACAGTTGAATTTACACGGGCCGGTGCATTGCAGGCCGTGCCGCTGGGAAATGATGAAGTTATGCTGGCGGATGAAAACGGCAACCCGGTGTTGGATGAAAACAATCAAATGATCACGTTCCGGGGCAGTGTAAAAGACTACACGATTCATCGGAACGGAACGCTTCAGGTGGCCTATGCAAACGGAACTTCCGATCAATTTAGTCTTGGTGTTGTGCAGATGAATAATCCCCAGGTTCTGGAACAGGACGGAAATAATATCCTGAAACTGCCGCAAAATGTGGACGCGGCTGCTGTCTATACGGATCTTACCGGCGCAAATCGTGACAATATTTCGGTGCAGCAGGGCGCTTTGGAAAAGTCCAATGCCGATTTAAGCTCGGAAATGACAGACCTCATTAAAACAGAGCGTTCCTATCAATTGTTAGCCAAAACGATTACCATGTCCGACCAAATGATGGGTTTAGTGAACGGAATCCGCTCATAATTTGGCCGGGTGATGAAAGTACCTTTACAGCATACATAATGGAGGGCTAAAGCATGCTTGATTTGCAACAGATTAAAGAAATCATCCCGCACCGTTATCCATTTTTATTAATCGACAAAGTGCTTGAAGTGGAAACAGGGAAACGTGCGGTAGGAATAAAAAACGTAACCGGCAATGAGGAATTTTTCAACGGGCATTTTCCCGATTACCCTGTAATGCCCGGTGTTCTGATTGTCGAAGCACTTGCTCAAACCGGTGCTGTCGCCATGCTGCAAAAAGAAGAAAACCGCGGCAAACTGGCCTTATTTGCGGGTATTGACAAATGCCGCTTCAAACGCCAGGTAAGGCCGGGCGACCAGCTCCGCCTCGAAGTCGAAATCATCCGCCTAAAAGGCCCGGTCGGCAAAGGCAAAGCCGTAGCCACCGTCGACGGCGAGCTCGCCTGCGAAGCTGAAATCATGTTCGCACTGGGGAAATAGAAGACCCCGGGCCGGTAAGAGACGCGTCCGGAAATAGAAAGCGGGGGGCAAGCGCCCCCCGCTTTTCTTGATCCAGCTCAGGGCGCTATCGGCTGGCGGATTTCCCGGCCCCCTCCCTGCGATAAGTCAACATCGGCTCGTTCCTCGCCGTATTTCCTATATCTCAGTCGCGATCCATGAAATCCGTACGCCGATGAGCAAGCGCCCCACCGCTTTTCTTGATCCAGCTCAGGGCGCTATCGGCTGGCGGATTTCCCAGTCCCCTCCCTGCGATAAGTCAACATCGGCTCGTTCCTCGCCGTGTTTCCTATATCTCAGTCGCGGTCCATGAAATCCGTACGCCGATAAGCAAGCGCCCCACCGCTTTTCTATTTCCCGCCGGATTTTGTGGCGGAGCGTTCCCGCCGGTTAATCCGCATTTTAAATTCACGGATTAAATCCTCTCCTTCAAACCCGTCATGCACCAATTTCTCCAGCAGAGTCTCCGCATACGCATTGCGCCTTGAGCGGATTTTTCCCTCGAGCAGCACACTGATGGTGTCCCCAAATTCTTTTATGCCGCAAACATGCGTCGCCAAAGGGGCAGGATCATTGTTCGCATAAGTGATCACAACTTCAGTTTCCAATTCTTGATGCGTTTTTTCAGCCTCACGGAAAAAAGAAAGCTGATCATGGCTCATATAGGCTTCAATCAGCCAAGTACCTTTTCCATCCTCTTTGTTAATGATGAGTCCATCAATAAAAGGAATAACGCGGCGGCCAGGTGCATCCACAATCACCAGTGAAACAATTTTAAATGTTTTCATTGCCATCCTCCAGATCCGTTTGAAAAAATTATAACATAATTCGATGCACTGCCTAAAAGAGCCTGTTTTAAAAAAATAAAAAACAACTGCTTTCCATTTTTGTTCACAATATAGACTGGAAAATTGAATTTTTGCCGGGGAAAAATTTCAATTTTGGCGGAAAAAGTCGAGGAAATTATGGAAAATGTCGATTTTACAAAGAAAACCATGCCCGGTATGATGAAGCTGTAGGGAGGAGGTGAAACCTTTGATAAACCAGGTGACATTAGTGGGAAGGTTAACAAAAGATCCGGAAGTTCATTATACAGCGGAAGGGAAGGCGGTTTTAAACATAACGTTAGCTTTAAATCGGCATTATCGCAATCAATTTGGTGAAACATTAACCGATTTTGTCCAATGTACATTGTGGAACAAAACAGCAGAAAATACCAAGAAGTATTGCAGAAAAGGATCAATCGTTGGTGTGGTCGGCAGAATTCAGACACGCCATTACGACAATAAAGAAGGAAAAAGAGTATATGTTACGGAGGTAATCGCTGATACGGTAAAATTTTTCAGCAGGCGGCAGGATAACGGGCCGCTGCAGGAAGCAAAACAAGGAGGATAAACGCACTTGGAAGACGCCGCAGGAAGAATCGATGCACTCGAACGGGTGCTTGCCGATTTGATACTTAAGCAAGGATTGATGAACCGGCAGTTTGGCTTGCTCATGAACGAAATCAAACAGCTGGAAGAAGAACTCCGCACGATTTCCATCCCCATGTCACACAGCTGACAAATTGAAATAGTATTCCCGAGTTTGTTATTTGAACCCCGATTTTCTCTCCATCAGATAGAATTGAATTTTTTTGTATCATCCTCTTTTCATCCCCAATTTTTTTCAGCTGTTAAACCGGCTGTTTTTTTTTGCAAAAAAAGAACAGCCGGTTAGAGTAATCCGGGCTGTTCTTATACTTGCTGCAGTGAGACCAGGTCTTTTAAATCGGTATTGGATAGTTCCGTTATCCAGTCGTCGCTTTGGATGATTTCATCATTCAGCGCCTGCTTTTTCTCAAGCATGGCGTCAATCTTCTCCTCCAGCGTTCCGGTTGTAATCAGTTTGTGGACGTGGACGAAACGCTTTTGCCCGATACGGTGGGCCCGGTCTGTTGCCTGGTTTTCAACGGCGGGATTCCACCAGCGGTCATAATGGATGACATGGTTGGCGGCTGTTAAGTTCAGGCCTGTGCCGCCGGCTTTCAATGACAGCAGAAAAACCGGAAATTGCTGGTCCTGAAACTGTGCGATATACGCATCGCGTTTTGGTTTCGGCATGCTTCCGTTTAAAAATGGAACATCCAAACCAAAAGCATGTTTCAATGTTTCCTGGATGATTTTACCCATCCCGATATACTGGGTAAAGATCAGGCAGGATTCCTCCGCGCCGATGATCGACCGGACCAATTCTGTCAATTTTTCCAATTTAAAGGAACGTTCTGCCATATGTTTCGGGCTTGTTTCCTTTAGATACAACGCAGGGTGGTTACATAGCTGTTTCAAGCGATTCAGCATTTGCAATATCAGGCCTTTTCTTTCAAAACCGGTAAGTGTTTCTATCTCCTGGAAAGTATTTTGGATCAATTGTTCATATAATGCAGCTTGTTCCGTCGTCAGCGGACAGTATTCTTTCTGTTCCAGTTTCTCCGGCAGGTTAAGCTCCACTTCCGGGTCCTTTTTTGTGCGCCGCAGCAGAAATGGTTTGATCAAGGCCTGCAATTCTTTAATTTTATCTTTGCGGCCGTCTTTTTCAATCGGGGCGATAAAACGTTTCTGGAATTGTGAAAAGCTCCCCAGAAACCCCTTATTGGCAAAGTCAAAGATCGTCCATAATTCTGATAAGCGATTTTCCATTGGTGTACCGGTCAGGGCAATGTAATGGCGTCCCTTCAGCAAGCGGATCGCCCTTGATTGCTTGGTTTGCGGATTTTTAATATTTTGGGCTTCATCCAATGCCAGGGTACTCCATTCTATTGCGGATAAGGCTTCGTAATCGATATGTGCCAGCCCATAGCTGGTCAGCACGACATCGGTGCTGCTGTAAACCTTGCTAAGATATTCTTTTGGCCGGTTTGCCCCGTAATGGAGGGCGAGGTGCAAACCGGGTGCAAACTTTTCGAATTCCTTTTGCCAGTTGCCGAGCACGGATGTCGGGCAAATAATCAGCGCCGGGGTTTGCGGGGCTTCCTTTTCTTTTACATGCAGCAGATAGGAAATGAGCTGAATCGTTTTGCCGAGCCCCATATCATCGGCTAAAATTGCGCCGAAATGGAAATTCCGCAGAAATACCAGCCAATTGAGTCCGAGCTGCTGATACGGCCGTAACTGGCCTGTAAACCCGTTTGGCAAGTCTGTATTTGGTATTTCAGATAGCGCCGTCAATGTTTGAATAAACTGTTTCAGCGAGCGGTTCAGCTCAATTTGAATTTGGGCAAAGGCGCGCGGGTTCCAATCGTCATTGTCCTGCTCTTCTTCTTGCGGGATGAGTTCCTGTTCAAACAAATCCTGGATGCGGAGCCCTTCTTTTTTGGCTTTTTCCATCAAAGTTTGCAGCGATTTAATCAGCGCCGGATCCAGTTTAACCCACTGGCCGCCGACTTTGACGAGACGGCGGCCTTGTTGGATCAGCTGCCGGAATTCTTCCTCGGTTAGATCCGTCCCATTTACGGAAATGCGCCAATCAAAATCGAGCATTGCCTGAAGGCCGACAAAAGAAGGGCGATAGCTGGTATTCTGCTGTTTCATTTTCGCCTTCACGCGCATACTTGCTTCTTTGATTGAAGACCACCATGAAGGGAGCAGAATATCAACGCCGAGGCAGAGCAGCTTTTCACTGGCATTGACAAGGAATTCCCAAGCGGATGCTTCTTCCAATTCTGTTGCAAGATGCCCCTTCTCGTTTTCGAGCCAGGGGAAAAGCGTGAGCCACCTGTTTTGCTCACGGGAAATGGCTTCTTCGTATGGCTGCCATTTTTTTAAAAGCCTTTGCCGCGGATAGACATACATCCGCTCGGGTTTGGAAGGGTCACGCAGTACTGTCTCCAATTTCCACGGATCATTGTCACGGGCAGGCTCGGATAACCGCAAGCCGATTGAGAAAGGAAGCCGGCTGTTTGGATCCGCCCACTGGGCAAAACGATCTTTGTCAAAGTACACGGAAAGCTCCCGCTTGGTAAAACCGCCCTGCTTCAGCTGGTTGAAACGCTGTTGGAGAGAAGGATCGTGCCGAACATAAGATTGAATGGCATTATGATACCACTTGGACATGACCGTTTTTACGGAATGTTCATCAAGCTGCTGCTGCCAAAACGGCGGGCTGAATTCTTCCAGTACCGCTTTAGGCAGCTCATACAGATTCTCGCCATTTTCCGTGCTTCCAGCCGCTTCCGGCAGCCACACGCCACTTGTTACGGATTCCAGCAGGACGGGAGCAGCAGCAAGATAGATTTGCCCTCTCTCATCCCAATCCCAACGCGGAAGGGAACTGAAGCTTTCTTTTCCTAACAGGGACAATAGCAGATAACTGTCAATTACAACACCACTGTGTTGAAAATGTTCATCAATTGAAGCAAATGCCCCGTAATAGCTCTCTTCATGCCAAGTAAACAGGGATGGTTTCCAATATTCGGGATCGATATCAAGCCCGTTTCCATCCTGGGCATATAAAAAATAGCGGCCGGTATCCAAAGGTTTTATATTCATTTTGAAATCAATCTGCATGGATCAATTTTCCCTTTCTGCATTCTTCATGAAAGGCCCGCAGCCGTTTTGTCCTCTGCAATAAAGAATTGAAAAATAACTCCCACTGCGGTAAAAGATGTCTTTTCTTATACAAAGACCGCAGCTTTTTTAAATAGCGGACCGCTTTTTTGTAGGACATACGGTTTTTCTCTGCAATACAAACGCTGACCGCTTCATGGAACAGAGGAAGCACGGTTTCAGGTGCCTGCTTTGCAATAAAATTAAGCTTCTCTTTGTCTAACCGATCGGGGACATGGCCGAGCAGCTGCTGGAGTTCCACCCACTCCCGGTATTTTTCTTTCGCAAATAAATAGGCTTCATATTTATAGCCGCTATAGGGCAAAAAAGCGCGGAACAGTCTTTCAAGCAGCCTCGGCTGCTGTTCCATCAGGCTATTTTCATCTATTGACTGGAAAAAAAGCCGCATAAAGGAGATCCGGTCGTTTTTGTTTATGCCGGTCTGCTGAAAAAATCCGGGAATCATTGGAACAACGGCCGCAATATAGCGGTGCAGACGGTTTTGCGCCTGAAGTGTTTTCAACTCCGAAATCCAAAACGGCATATAAAGAATAACATCTGTGCCATCTAAACTCAGCTGCTCCAAAAATCGCAGGGCCATATCATCATCTGCGGTTAAAAAAGCCTGGTGAATATAGCAGAGGGCTGCAGAAACAGCAAGCTTATCCTCTGTTTCAATTTCATGGAGGATTTTTTCTTTCAGACGTTCGGCTTCCTGCTTTCTCCAGTCTGCATTTTTAAAAAGGCGCGACCAAAGCAAACGGTATAATTCAACCGTTTCAAACGGATAAGCGGTCCTTTCATTTGCCAGCCAGCGGCAATCACTGTGCAAGTAGTCAAGGTACGGATCAAAAGCAAAAGGAAAGGAATAAGTTGAAAGCTGTTGGAGCGCATTCGCTGCTTCTCCCTGCAAAAAACGGAATAAAGGCCGCATCCTGGTAAAGGCATTCTCCAGGCAAAGCCGGTTCAAATGCTTGAATGTTTCATAGGCCAAAAACAGGCGGTAAAGCGGCCTCCATTCCCGCTCAACCGGCAGAAAATCAATGAGGTGCTGGTAGGTTCTTCTGGCTGAAATATCCAGCAGGTATTCATTTTGCTGGTTCAATTCACCAAAAGCTTCTTGAAAATCAGCCGTCCATTGTTCCACACCTGGCCGCTTTCCTGTTTGTGCCGGTTTCAGCAGGTCACTTGCCCGTTTCACAGTCTGAAGAATTCGGGAAGATGAATCCCGGCTCTTCCAGTTTTGGACCCAGTCAAACACACTGGCCTGTTCGCTGTATGCAGAAAAAAACAAGGCAAGCTGATGCCGGCATAACCCGTCCTGCGGGCATGAGCATTTGCATTTGAGCGTATCCGCGAGATCTAATACGCACGTAACAGGTGTAACATCCTGGACCTTTCCTGTAATGAGGTTTTCTGACACGCGTTTTGCATAGACAAGATGCTGGCGGAATAATAATAATCCTTTTTGGACAAGTTTCTGGTGGTATTCACTTTCGGGCTGCAAATTGCTTTGAAGCTTTTCAGCAAAAAGGTTGAGCTCGTTTATCATCTTTATAACACACTTCCTTAAGTAAGTGTTGGCGTCAAGTGAAGGGGAAACGGATAAGGATGTTTTTTCGTTTAAATCAATCAGACAGGAAAACTGTATTTTTACCATCGTTTATTCCGTTTCCAAATACACAGTTCAACTATTTAGCATAGTATATAATCGAACTTGTGTCCAGTTCAGGAAAGAAATATTGTATTTTTTTCAAAATCAAATATATTTTAGGAAGATTATTTCTGAAATCCCTTACACAAAGGGCAGTTTTTTGTTATATTATAATTAACCAAGAAAAACGGAGATTATGGTGCAATGAAAAGCTTCATATAGAAAATCAAAAGAAAAAATAGTGAAATTCATGAAAAAATAAGATATTTTGTGTAGTGTAGGCTGAAAAATAAAGGGTAAGTATATAAAAAGATTAAAAAACCGGAATGGTAAATGATATATTCTAATCCAATGGGGTGATCATATGAAAAAAAATCATGATCATTTAAAGAAAGTTATCACAAGTTTTTCAGAAATGGGTATCAAAACAGCTTGTACAAAATCACGCCTTGAATTGTTTGAAGTTTTAGAGGGCAATAAATTCCAGCCAGCTTATAAAAAAAATTAAAAGCCGGCTGGCAGGGAAGAGCGGAACAATGCAGCAGCATTGTTCTTTTTTTGAAGAAAATCGCCATGATTCCTCATCATTATTTCTCGGGAAATCAAAAATTGTCGAAAGCTGGCAAAACTGTTTTACGAAACCGCTAAAAAAAGCGGAGAATTTCTCCGCTTCTCGAGTCTGTATTAGATTGCTTCTGTTTTGGCCAGTTTAATTTTGGTTTCGGGCTGGGTTTGCCGTATGACTTCCTGGACGGCTTTCTTTTTGACTTCTACATAACGGATATGCATGTCTTCCATCTCGGTTATGATAAATTCATAGCCGCCGCACTCAAGCCGGTCCCCTTGCTTGGCCTCGAATTTTTCTGTTAACATCCAACCGCCGATCGTATCGATATCTTCATCAGAAATATGGGTGCCGAGCAGGTCATTGACTTCGCTGATCAGCACTTTAGAGTCAATAATAAAGTGGCCGTCTGAAACTTTTCGGATCAGCGGCACTTCATCCATATCAAATTCGTCGCGGATTTCGCCGACAATTTCCTCTAATATGTCCTCAACGGTCACCAGCCCGCTGGTACCGCCATATTCATCAATTAAGACTGCCATATGCAGGCGTTCCTTTTGCATCATAACCAGTAATTCATTAATTGGAATCGTATCGATAACACGGATAATCGGGCGGACATAAGATTCGAGCGCAGGCTGGGGCGCCTGCCGGTGGCTCAGCATGTCTGTCAGAACTTCTTTTAAATTAATCATCCCGATAATATGGTCCTTATCCCCGTCAATGACAGGATAGCGGGTAAACCTTTCTTCCTGTACAAGATTTAAAAAGGATGAAAGAGAAAGATCTTTTGAAAGTGAGACGATTTCAGTCCTTGGTACCATGATTTCTTTGGCAATCCGATTATCAAATTCAAAAATTTTGTTAACATATTTAAACTCAGACAGGTTAATTTCTCCGTTTTTGTAGCTATCAGAAAGCATGATCCGCAACTCTTCCTCTGTGTGTGCAACATCATGCTCTGATGCAGGTTCAATGCCAATCATTTTGGTGATCAGCTTTGCAGAATTATTCAAGGTCCAGATAAACGGATACATCACACGGTGAAATACAATCAACGGCCTTACCGCAAAAAAGGTAATGGTTTCCGCCTTTTGAATGGCAATCGTCTTTGGCGCAAGTTCGCCTGCCACAACATGCACAAATGTAATCACTGCGAAAGAGATCAGCACAGATACAAATGCGGTTAGGGAAGGCGGCAACGAAAGCACCGTGAACACGGGGCTGAGCAAATGCGATACAGTCTCTTCCCCGATCCATCCAAGTAAAAGCGAAATAACGGTAATGCCAAATTGGCAGGTTGATAAATATTCATCAAGATTCGAAATCATCTTTTTTACCGTGATGGCTTTTTTGTTTCCTTCTTCAATAAGCTGATCAATCCGTGAACTTCTAATTTTCACGATGGCAAACTCTGAAGCTACAAAAAAAGCGGACAGTGCGATTAATACAAAAATCAGCACCAATTTAAATATGTCCAAATAAGTTTCCCTGCCTCATATTAGGAAATAAGGCAGGAGTCACCTCCTGTAAGTTAACGATTTATAGTTGTTTTCAATTCCAAACCACTTCCTTATTTAAAAGGACGGAAAGTGATTGGATCAATGCCAGACTGTCCCTTGACAAATGGTTTCGCAATGTTTCTTGTTGCTCTTCAGGCAATTTATCCAAATTAGGCGCAAAATCCTTCAGTTCCAGATTTAACTGTTTCAGCTGATCGGAAAAGAGATTCAATTGCTGTACAAGCGCAATTTCGCTGACCCCGCTGTTTCTCCGGTAAGCGAGTTTGGTCCGGATCGATTCAAGAGGGAGATGCAGCTTCTTGCATTCCGCAATATATTTCAAATCTGCAATAGCTTCCTGATCATACAAGCGGTAATTGGCGTGCGTACGTTTTGGCTTTAGCAGTCCTAATTGGGTGTAATAGTCAATTGTCCTTTTTGAAACATTGGCAGCGGATGCTAATTCCCCAATACGGTACAAAGCCCCATTTGAATCACCTCTTTCCCTGAAAAAAGCTTTCTTGCTTAATAGTATTATAGAAAAAAAAGACCGTACAGTCAAACGTTCCAGTTAGAAATGAATTATTTTTATAAAAATTCAATTTATATTTAAAGGGTATGATACCAAGTTTTCCATTATTCGCGAAGCAATGGGGGGCCGGCAGAAAGAAACGCCGGCTGTGGACAGGATTTTCCAAAAGGGGAGCGGTCTAAAAAACGGAGGATAAAAACCAGTCCGGGGAGCAAAGCAGCAACCTATGGCTTGGGGGCTGCTTCTTGTTTTTTCCAGACTTCCACATAAAGGACGTGTGATCCTTCCATGTTGATCACCTTAAATTCACAGGATTGGAACGGAATAATGTCGCCCTTTTTCAGATCATATTTCTGTGTCAGCAGCCAACCGCCGACTGTATCGACTTCCTCATCCGAAATTTCAATTTTCAACAGGTCGTTGACATCTTCAATCAGTACTTTTGCATCTAAAATGTAATGATTGTCACCGACTTTCTGAATGAGCGGTATTTCATCGGTATCGAATTCATCGCGGATTTCGCCAACAATTTCCTCCAGAATATCCTCGACCGTAATAATGCCGGCAGTGCCCCCGTATTCATCAAGCAAAACGGCCATATGTGTGTTATCTTTCTGCATGCGGGCGAGTATTCCCTGGATTGGGACGGTTTCAATCACATGAATAATCGGGTTAATGTACGGATCAAGCGGCGCGTCTTTGCCGATATGGGGTGCAGCCACATAATCGGTCAAGACCTCTTTCATATTTAGCACGCCGATAATATTGTCTTTGTCCCCGTCTGTGACCGGGTATCTCGTATATTTTTCCATTTGCGCAAGCTTCAATACGCCCTCAATCCGGTCACTCTTATCAACCGTAACAACTTCTGTGCGCGGCACCATGATTTCTTTTGCGATCCGGTTATCGAATTCAAAAATATTGTTTACATATTTATATTCCGATTGGTTAATTTCCCCGCTTTTTAAACTTTCGGACAGAATAATCCTCAGTTCTTCCTCGGAATGCGCCACCTCATGCTCTGATGTTACATCATAACCGAGCATTTTTGTCACGAACCTTGAAGCATGGTTTAGCGCCCATGTAAGTGGGAACATGATCTTGTTCAGGAGAATTAAAGGCTTGGCTACAACGAGAATAATATCTTCAGCCTTTTGAATGGCAATGTTTTTTGGCGCGAGTTCCCCGACCACCACGCTGAAAAATGTAATAATTAAAAAAGAGAGGATAAAGGTAACCACTTGGACCAGCGTTTCCGGCACATGGATTTTTACCAGTAAGGGATTGAAAATAACACGCAGCGTAGGCTCGCCAAGCCACCCTAAAATCAGAGAAATCACAGTAATTCCCAATTGTGTGGTAGATAAATAACTGTCCATGTTTGTAATGACCCTTTTTGCTGCGGGTGCGTTTTTAATGCCATCCGCAATCAGCTGGTCAATTCTTGAAGTCCTGACCCTTACGATTGAAAATTCAGAGGCAACAAAAAAAGAGGTTGCTCCTATTAATAAAATAATTAAAATTAGTTTGATCGTCAGCATTGGTTTGTCCTGCCCGGGCGGTGTAAAAAAACGGGGCCGTTTTTACATCGCCACAGAATATGGCAAGACACGCACCTCCTTATGTTAAAAGCTCATTTCAATTAATGTTCCCGAAAAAAGATATGAAAAACCGGCAAAAAAACATGGACAAACGAGGGAATGAAATTCTGCTTCCGGCCTTCATAAGTGAAAAGCAGCGATGCAAACCCGGATGCCAGCTGCATGAAAACATGCCCGGCATTTTATTGCGCAAATCGGGATTTTTGTATATTGTCTTTTATGACTCCTATACTTATTTTGAATGAATTCATCCGGAACTGCAAGTACTATGGACAAGCATCTGCTACATATGAAATATGAAAAAGGTCACAAAAGTTTTTGGTAAAATGGTTTTTTATTTACGGGAAATTCATTATAATTTTCAATGAGGAAAAAAGAGTGGAGAGGCAAAAAACACGATATCCATGTTGGATATAATTATTCTGTTTTATATTTGGTATATAAGGGTGCAAACAGTCCGGTTTTATAGCAGGTCTGTAAAGGCTTTCTCCGTATCATGTTTGCATAATCGGGGGTAAACGTATTGAAAAACTATGCTGGTAACAGGGAACTCATTTATGTTCATACAAATGAAGTGAATCATTATGTTTTAACATACGGCATTTCTTTTCGTGAATTTTATCATGCTTTTCCGTATTTAAAAAATCTTCTTCTCCTGAGCCACCAATTTGAGGAAGGCAATTTTAATTTGCATACGCTTTTTGAATATGTAGATGAGGAGACGATTGGGAGTTTGGTTGAAGATGATATATACAGCTACGGCGATTTTTGCTGGATTGATTTTGAGGATGAAGAAGGGGTCAATCTGCTGGAAGGATATGAAATTGCTGAATTGTTGTATTTAAGCCATATGAAACAACAATTGCGTATGCCCTTTTACCGGAAACTTAACAACCGTTTTGTTTATTTGTCCCATGATGACGGCTGGGTCAGCAAAACGTATTACCGTTCGTTTCGTGATTTTTACGTTTTGCTTGGTGATGTCATTGCAAACAGAATGAATGAATTAAAAGGAGAAAAGCCGTTCCCGTTTGCCCGGAAGAAAAGAAAAAGTTTACCTGATGTTCCGGTAGAAGTATTGTCCCGGCTTTGTGAAAAAATGAAAGAAGGCATGTTGATTTCATTAGAATTTGCGACCAAAACCCGGGCCAAAATTGAAGTCCCGTTCTGGATGATCGGCGATTTTCATGACATGGATGAAATGTACGAAGAATACAACACCATCTCCGCAACCCCAATCGACGGAAAAATCGTCTACGACAAAAAAAACATGGAATGGCAAATCATGCAATAATAAAAGCGGAGGGCGCTTGCCCATCGGCGACAGGCAACTGAGCCGGTTCCAATGAAGTCCGCGCTTTGACTTCATGGGGCCGGACCAGTT